>CAYHBO010000037.1:0-15635 GCA_964354855.1 uncultured Pseudomonadota bacterium
TGTGTGATGTACATTTGGCTCTCCTTTTTTAGAACTATTTATAGTTTTTTACCAAAAAAAGAGAGCCATTTTTATTTAACTCAGTCAACAT
This sequence comes from uncultured Pseudomonadota bacterium, assembly GCA_964354855.1. Classification (GTDB taxonomy): domain Bacteria; phylum Babelota; class Babeliae; order Babelales; family RVW-14; genus CAYHBO01. The sequence goes on from CAYHBO010000037.1 coordinate 92, forward strand.
AAGTCACCATTTCACGTTTATTGAAATGGATCAGAATGATGATCTAATCGCAAAAATAGCTCAAAAAAACAAGATGTATTGAATGATAACTTCAGCCGAAGTGTATTTTTTAAGTTAGGCTAAAGTCCTGCACAAAGCCTTTTAGAACGTATCGAAGATGCTACAGAAGAAGCTGTAGAAGAAATTGAAAAAGATGTTAAAAAATTACTGCATCCTGAAGATAATCGATTATAAAAAAATAAATGTCACTTATGATCGAGCCGGATTCGGCTCGATCACCAACAACCCCGGTCCCGCAACAATCTTGATACTCGCTTGTTCTGCTGCTAACTCATTGCAAACACTTGCTTGATCAGCAAACGTTACCATCCAAGCTTCGACATCCCACACAAATCCTTTAGTCGTAACCGTCACATTGTCTGGGTAAGAAAAAAAACCACACTTTGATCCAATAGAACCAGCAAAAATATAAGGTGAATCTTGTGTCCCAACATAACGTAACGTTTGACGTAAACCACGCATCAGCAACGGTCGACCGAATTTATAATATTTTTTTAAAAGATTTCTGTTCCACTCTGCATGATCTTCACGATCACCCGAAGCACCAAAAATCGTAATCTTTGTAGCCCCGTGCTGATCACAAAACTCAATCCCTTTAGCGAGATCTGTTTTGTCTTGGCTTTTACTTGGCACAACCAGATAACCCTTGTATTCGTATGGCTTGGAATCATCGGTAATAGCATCAAACGTTGCCAGTACTTTATCTGCCGCAACTGAATCAAAATCCCCAAGAAGTACGTGGTATGGAATTGATTTCTTATCGAGATAACTGCTTGCACCATCAAGCGCAATAACGGTGCTATTTTTGACTTCTTGGCGTAGAAGATTGTCGTCGATGGATGACCCGTTGGCAACAATGATGAAATTGGTTGATGGAAAGCGCTCAAATCCTTCGAGACGTCCGTCTTCGCTAAAGCTACGACGTGACTCCTCAGGACGAGCGCAGAAATAATTATTGCTTACATGACACGGAACATTAGACTTGTCATCCTGAACTTGGTTCAGGATCCAGGCCTTCTCTCTTAAGTTTCTATTATTTTGATTAGATCCTGAACCAAGTTCAGGATAATAATCAGATTTTAAGTAGAACATATTTAACAGACTCAAAGCACATAACACAAGCCAAAGCCTCACTAGAACCCCAGTTCATTAAGAGCTTGTCGTACTTCATACAAAGGCAACCCAAGTGCAGCCGTCAAAGAACCATGAATAGATTTACAATAAACTTGTCCGCTGCCCTCAAGAATTCCAGCACCTGCAGAAAAGTAAACTTCTGGATGCCGTTCAAGATAATCATCTAGTTCATGTTCAGCCACCCAAAACTCTACACGAGCTTGTGTAACCCAATGCTTAAACGTATCAACGTTCCAATGCCGCCCATCCCAGATTCTTTTTTCCAAGCAACAGCCAGTAGCAACTTCAATCAAGCTTCCGTACATGGTACGCAACATGTGTTTTGCATGCTCTGCATCTTTTGGTTTGCCAAAGATTTCTCCGGTGTTCGTCGTACGAACCATAGAATCAGATGTTAGAACAAACAAATAATTTTGACCAACTTCTTGAACCGTTGGCAAAACTACATGCTGCATTTTATCTTGCGCAATCGCAAGCACCGTCCCAAAAAAATCGAGTCCAGAGATATCAACTTGTTCTGCGCTGTTTTGAGAAATAACCTGAAACGGAATCCCCGCTTCAGTTAATAATTTTTGACGTGATGATGATTGTGAACCAAGATATAACATATTCTTCATGAAGATAATTCCCATAAGCCTGAAAAAGTTTGTTGTGCTTTACCTTCAAGCTGTAACATGAAAAGTTTGTCTTGAAGATCATCAACGCCTAACCCGGTTTTTACACTGAGCTGATCTATAGAGAGACTTCCTTGGAGGTGATGAAGAATAGGATGGGCTAACGTCCGCTCAAATCCTTCGAGACGCCCTACGGACTCCTCAGGACGAACGTTAGTAATAATCGACATCTGTACCGGCCGTTGATCAGGAAAATCAGCAAACTCTTCAACAATATCATTCACGTTGTTAACCAGCTTAGCGCCCATGCCCACAAGCTTGTGTGTCCCTTCGCTCAACGGATGAAAGATCGACCCGGGAACCGCAAACACTTGTCGCCCTTGTTCAAGCGCAAATTCAGCGGTAATCAGCGCACCACTTTTAGCTGCAGCCTGTACCACTAAACAACCAACGCTTAATCCGGCAATTATCCGGTTGCGCACAGGAAAGTTAAAACGATCAGGAATCATTTCAAGTCTAAAGGGAGAAATAATCGCCCCGCCGGCTTGTACAATTGCTTGGAATAGCGGGATATTTTGTTCTGGATAAAGATTGAGTAACCCTGAACCCAATACCGCAATGGTTTGCCCACCAGCATTAACCGTAGCACGATGTGCCATGGTGTCAGCACCACGTGCACCACCGCTTACAATTTGCCAACCAACAGCAATTAATGGCGGAACCAAATGATTCGTAACTTGCTGAGCATACTCATCTGCAACACGAGCACCGATAACCGCCAAGCGCTTATCATAATGCGGCTCCAAAGAACCACGCACATACAACAACGGTGGTGGCATATTAATATGCCGCAGTGTTCGTGGGTATATTTCATCAAGCAACGTAATGATAAAAATATCAGAATGTTTTTGTAGCAAGATAAGTTCTTGCTCAAGAAACGTATGCGTTTGTAATCCCTGAACGAGAATACCAATTTGCGCAACTGAAAGCCCCGAAGGGTACCAATCAGCAGCGGTCATCTGATAACAAACGTTTAGATCAATTGTCTTAACCGGTACTTTTAAGCTAATCCCGTTAATAAAATCGATAAGCCCTTCAAGCGCTTGTTTCTTGATTAAAAAATGTAATATTTTATGTATTCCTACGACACCGATGCCCTCAATGAGGGATAGATGGAGGAGAATACGATTATTTTGAGAAATCATGCAATTAATTTAAAACTCTTGTGAAAACCGTTTAACCCATACTTTTACATCGTCGAACGTATTAAAATCAGGCTTCAAAATTTCTTCTATGGGGACCCACATTAACCCCTCAGCTTCACGCTCACTGATCCGCAACTCTATATCTCCAACCGGAACCGCTAAGTAAATCAAATCAATATGTTCTAACTCACCAGGTTTTATGACGTTTACCTGCACCCCATATGGCCTTACACAACCACCTTTAACTACAGGTTTTTCTCCAAGTAGTCTGACTTGAAGACCCGTTTCTTCAAACGTTTCACGCAATGCGGCATCATCAGGAATTTCATTAGGATCAATTTTTCCACCCGGCGGAAGCCATTTACCCAATTTTCGATGGTTAAGAAAAAGAGACCGGAGACCGGTCTCTTCAAAAACATATACAGTCGCACAAAATAAACGAATCATACTATCTACCTAAAAATTCACTTAATTTATTACATATCACGATTACAGGTGTAGGCTGGCATACGTTAATCGTCTAAGAACCTCTTCTCTGCCAACAATTTCAGCAAAATGAAAAATACTCGGGCCATGTCCAACCCCCGTCAACGCCAAGCGGAGGGGAAGTAAAAGCTTACCAAGTGGAATATTGAGTTCTTGTGCATACGCACGCAACATATGCTCTGTTGAAGCAGCATCAAACACAGGTAGTTGTTTATAATGTTCGGCTAACGTATTTAGATATTTAGCCGTTTCTACATTCCAACATTTTGCTTTTATCTTATCATCGAATAACGTTGGCGCTTTAAAGAAAAAATCAGTTAAATCAACAAAATCTGGAATTAAAACTGCACGATCTTTCATCAGATCTATAACTTTTTTAAGATAATCATCGTTGGCTACCCACCCTTTTTGCTGTACTAAAGGTCGTACTAACTCAAGCAAATAATCCGTTGATGATTTCATAATATACTGCTGATTTAACCACTGAAGCTTCTCAACATTAAAAACCGCTCCCGCACTTCCAACACGTTCAAGTGAAAACTCTTTAACAAGCTCTTCCATGTTAAAAACTTCACGGGTATCCCCTGGATTCCAACCCAATAACGCTACAAAATTTACCAGTGCTTCAGGTAAATATCCTTTGCCACAATATTCTTCAACCGCGACATCGCCTTGCCGTTTACTCAATTTACTACGGTCAGGATTAAGTAACAGAGGTAAATGAACAAAGGTCGGCGCATCCCATCCAAAATATTGATACAACAAAAGATGCTTTGGGGTACTCGGCAGCCACTCTTCACCTCGAATAATATGTGAAATCTGCATTTCATGATCATCTACAACCACTGCCAAATGATACGTTGGATACCCATCAGACTTGATAAGCACCTGATCATCAACAACCTTATACTGGAAAATTACCTCACCACGGACAACATCATTTACAATAATATCCCCAACAAGCGGAACTTTCATACGAATGACATAGGCGGCTGAAGCTTGGCGATTTTGAGCAACTTCTTCTTTGCTCAAATCACGACAATGACGATCATATGCTGGTGGCAAGTGATTAGCTTGCTGTTGTTTTCGCACCTGCTCTAACCGTTCAGAAGAACAGAAGCAATAATAGGCCTGCCCCTGTTCAAGTAATTGTTCTGCATGTTTTTGATAAATGGGTAATCGCTCTGACTGAATATATGATTGACAGACCCCAGATTTTCCGGGGCCCTCATCATAAACCATGCCCGCCCAAAGAAGGGTTTTAACCATATTATCAACGGCACCGACAACTTCACGTGATTTGTCGGTATCTTCAATACGTAAAAGAAACTTGCCATTATTTTTCTTGGCCCACAGATAGCTGTAAAGAGCTGTACGCAACCCTCCAACGTGTAAATAACCCGTTGGACTTGGAGCAAAACGAGTACGAACATTATTATTGATCATGACCATTACTCTGCAGCATCTTGAATTTCTTGCTCAACCAAAGTCATTGGATCAGCAAGAACCGCTTCTACATTAGCAAGCTCAGGACTATCAAGTGGCTCTTCAGGGCAGAAGGCAACTAACGCTGAAAGTTCTTGATTCTCATCAAGTCTTACCAAACGCACCCCTTTTGCTTGACGTCCCATGGTACGCACTTCATGCGGGGCAAGACGAATGACTTTACCATTCGTATCGATCAACAGAATTTCTGATTCATCTGAAACTTGTGCAAGCCCAACAACGCTGCCGTTTCTTCCACCAGTAGGAATGGTTCTAACACCAACCCCGCCACGATGAGCTACACGGAAATCTACAATCGCAACACGCTTACCGTAACCAGCAGACGTTGCAAACAGAAGATCACTGCTCTTGTCAGTCACAATTTCCATGCCAACAACCGCATCACCTTTGCGCAGTAAAACACCACGAACACCAACCGCTTGTCGACCCATTGAACGAACTTCTTTTTCACTAAAGCGAATTCCTTGTCCATGCAAGGTGGCTAGGACAACATCATCGTTACCTGAGCTTACCAAGCAGAATGCAAGTTCATCACCCTCAGCAAGGCCCAATGCTCTGATACCGGTGCTACGCACTTTTTCAAAATCAGTTGCATCAGTTTTCTTAATCGTACCATTTCTGGTAACCATGACCACAAACTTTCCGGTCATTTCACGCATACAAAGCAATTTAACAATGGATTCACCAGCTTGAAGTTCAAGCAAGTTAACAATTGCTCTTCCTTTTGCGGTACGAGATCCTTCAGGAACTTCAAAAACTTGTAGGGTAAATATACGACCCGTATTAGTAAAGAACAGCAATTCATCATGCGTTTTTGCTACAAAAGCATCTTGCATGATGTCTTCACCATCGGTCAAATCAGCCATGCCCTTTTTACCCTTACCGCCGCGATGTTGAACCGCATAGGTATCAAGTTGAACACGCTTTACATAACCTTTACGCGTTAACGTAACCAACACTTCTTCGTCAGGAATTAAATCAGCTTCACTTAGTACATCAACCGCGCCTTCGATTCTGGTCAAGCGCTTGTCACCATACTGATTTCTAATATCTTCAAGTTCAGTTACAATTTCACGTTTTAATATGGAGTCATCTGCAAGAATTAACTCTAACGCTGCAATAATCGTGCGTAGTTCAGAAATTTCTGCATGAATTTTGCTTTGCTCCATAGCGGTCAAGCGTTGAAGACGCATTTCAAGAATTGCTTTTGCTTGTTCATCAGAAAGCCCAAATCGTGCATGTAACTGCAGCGAGGCCGCTTCTACCGATTCAGACCCTTTGATCAATACAATAACTTCATCAATACTGTTAAGCGCTATAATTAATCCATGTAAAATATGCTCACGAGCTTTGTTTTTTGCTAAATCAAACTCGGTACGCTTAGTGATAACTTCTTTTCGATGCACCAAGAAATGATCAATCGTCTCACGCAAGGTAAACAATAATGGACGATTTTGATGTAAAGCAAGCATGATGATCGACATAGATGTTTGTAGTGACGTATGTTTATAAAGCTGATTCAAGATTACATCAGGAATTTCACCTCGTTTAAGCTCAATCACCAGGCGAATACCACGACGATCAGACTCATCACGAATATTTGAAATACCTTCAATAACTTTATCTTTAACCAGATCAGCAATTTTAGTAATCAGATCAGATTTATTAACTTGATACGGCAACTCGGTAACAATTAATGCATGGTGTTTTTTATTTTCTTCAACATTAATAACACCACGAACAATCACTTTACCATGACCAGTACGATAAGCTTTTACAATGCCGGCACGACCACAAATAATACCACCGGTTGGAAAATCAGGTGCTGGAATTAACTCAAATAATTTTTCTTCTGAAAGATTTGGGTCATTTAAAATGGCAATGCACGCATTCACCACTTCAGTAAGGTTATGTGGAGGAACCGAAGTTGCCATTCCTACCGCAATACCAACAGAACCGTTAATCAATAAATTTGGAATACGAGCCGGAAGAACCGTTGGTTCAGTACGTGACTCATCAAAGTTTGGAACGAAATAGACGGTATTCTTTTCGATATCGGCAAGCATTTCGCGAGCAATTTTTGCCATGCGTACTTCGGTATAACGCATCGCTGCCGCATTGTCACCATCAACCGATCCCCAGTTACCTTGACCATCAAGCAATGGATATCGTTTATTAAAAATTTGTACTAACCCAACCATCGATTGATAAATAGCACCATCACCATGTGGATGATAATTACCAATTACTTCCCCCACTACAGTTGCCGATTTACGGGGAGCCTTTTCATGATAGTAACCCAGCTTATGCATCGCATACAAAATGCGACGATGCACCGGTTTTAAACCATCTCTGACATCAGGAAGGGCTCGACTCACAATGACTGACATTGCATAATCAAGAAACGACGTTCTTAACTCTTTTTCAATTGACAACAACGAAACGCTTGGAATAATAGCGCCTGCGTCTCTGCCATCGTTACCGGTAGACATGTATACCTCAATTCAACTCTTTTTATACAGAAAATAAGCCATTAAACCCTACAAGGATACCGACGTTTACCCGGTTAGGCAAGAAAATGACTTTCCATTTTGAGGTAATATTTTTTCCGTTCCAAAAAGTAACTTTACGGCAAAGATTCTTTTTTACTTACACTGCCAAAAACTTTACCGATGCCCTCTTTTACTTTTTCCGCAACACCACTTACCGAAGAAGTAGCTTTGCTTACATAAGACATGAAATCAAGATTCATGAGCTTTTTAAACCCATCGATTTTTTCTTTAACCCCAGCAACAAGACTCATATTGTTTTTTGCTTCAAAAATTTCTTGGGTGATGGAGTCTGAAAGTTCTACGACTTGTTTACTACGAGTAATCGTAACATTTTGAAAAGTTACCATCTTCCCATCTGAAGAGACCGATGTATTTGAACGTTCCATTTTTTCATGCTCTTCAGTCAACTGTTTAACATGTAACTCTTTAAGTCGTTTGAGGTTATCTTCAAACGCACCATCTTTAAACGTTTTATAAAAAACATTAGAAACTGAAATAACACCAGCAAGTAACGCACATATCTTTGTACCAAAAACGACCCATACAGGAATAATTCCAATCGGATTTGTGGGAGCCATAATTAAAAGCGCTAATGAAAATAATACTGCAGCGGCACAAGCATATTTTACTTTTTTTCCAATTTCAGCCGAATTCTTCGTTACCATTTTATAGCCATCAAGTACTTTTTTTAGTTCTTTGACCATGTTATCATCTTCAATCAGATGTACTTCTTTCGCTGGAAAAATTTTCTTATAGCTAGCTGGCAAATCTTTCAAAGAATCTTCTAAACTAACTTTAAGAACTTCAAAGTCTCCATCTCGAGTATCTACGCTTTTAATAACATTAATTAATTTCTTTTCTCTCTCTTTACTCAACATTTTTAGCTTAAGATCTATCTCAGTCAAAACCCGTTCAATAGCTTCAACATTATCATTGCCCGCAATTTTAGGAACGATTTTGTCTCGAAACTCTTGGCATGACTCATTAAACTCATTAACGACATCTCTTAACTGCTGATCAAACAACCCAAGCGATTGTTGATAGTCACCTTGTGTTAAATCAAAATTCGACATTACTTTAAAGATCAAAACCTCTTCTCGTGCAAGCTCAATACTATTAAAAAGATTGTCAAAATGATAAGCGGCCTTAAAAATACGTTGATCTCTCTCCATCAACATATTCACCAATTTATTTTGAAGTTTTGACATAGTGTCGGGAAGTTTACTGAGTGATGCAATTCTCGCTTGACTTGGAGCACTTCTTAGCGAAGAAGAACCATCCATAGATTGAGCAACAGACAACATCATGTTCCAAATCAATAAAGAAAGCAGAATAACTTTCATAATCAAGTCCCCGATAAATAAATCGGGGTTGATTTAATCAACCAACCCCAACCAGTTATTTTCATTTATATTTTATTACTTAGTACTTACAAGTCCTGCACTGCTTCCGGCCCTTACCGCAATTGGCTTAGCACAGTTTTGAGGTGCAAAGTAAGTAGCATCTCCATTGTACCCTTTAGTAAGCCAACCTTGTATCACAGCTACGTTGGTAGGAGAAATAAAAGCATTTGCACTTTTTGCATATGCCGCATAGGTAGGAACCATTGTCAATGCAAACTCTGGATGAGCCGCTTGACCACCGGTTAACATCAAATTACAGATATCGGTTAAATCAGCCGCAACCGCTTGCCCTGAGATAAGCTTTAAAAGAAGTTTTAATTCATAACGAGCTAATCGGTACCCGGCAGTCGACGTATTAACCCCTGGAGAACTGAAAATTGCTTGCACAAGACCAAAGAACTTTGCTTGAGCTGCCGCAACTAATACCGATGAAGGAAAACTAGGCAACCCAGCTTGTGGATCCCTAAGAACATTTCCTTGAGATGCGCCAACGCGTTCTACTAAACGAAGAACCTGTGTTCCCGCATCAAGAACGGCACTGCTTCTAGCCACTATATTGCTTGCAGCAACTTGAGTCACCGTTGGAGCAGGTTTAGCAACTACGGTCTTAGCTGTCGCTAGCTGAGCCGCTACTGTTTGCTGTGCCTTGACAACGCCAACATTGGTTGTTGGAGCAACAGGAGCATTACTTCTTGCCATAGCCGCACCCAATTTCATATTACTAAACATAACGCTCAACAATAAAAGCACACTCAATAACACAACACTATTTTTTTTACCCATCACTACTTTTTTCATATAAATGCTCCCTTCAAGCTTTTATATTCATAGATATAAAATTTACCTTACTAATAAGACTGTATCACTTATTATTTCACAATAGCAATAATTTATTATAAAAACAATTAATTACCTTAAGGAATAATGACACACTGTTTTTTATTTTTTATGACTTAAAAATATTTGCGAAACATTTTTCGCATTAATCGACCATCAACTGATCTTAAACAACAAAAAACAAATTTAGTGAAAACTTAGAGAATTTGTAACTGAAAACCGCAATAAACAATCAAAAGAGTCATAATACCCGCAATAACATCATCAAGCATTATCCCCCATCCCTTGGGAACCCACCGCTCAGCCAAGCAAATAGGAAAAACTTTGGTAATATCAAAAAAACGAAAAACCACGAAAACAATGCCATAAAGCATAACGTCTTTAGGAATAAATAATAAAGGAACCCCTATGCCAACAACCTCATCAATCACGATGTGTGACGGATCTATAATCCCCGAATACTGTTCAACAATCGTTGAAGCCCAAACCCCAAGAAAGAAAAACAATACCACCAAAAATCCCGCTATAAAAACAAAGTTAGAAGGCACAAACCACCACAAAATAAGGGCTACAAAACTGCCTACCGTCCCTGGAGCAACAGGAGCATATCCGATATAAAAAAACGTCGCTATAAACTCTGTAAATCTCGCCATACTCATGATTTAACAATACTCATAAAATAAGAAGCTCCTGAATATATAGTCATAAAAGCAACCAGATAGATAAGTAAACTAACCATAGATTGAACTAAAACCATCATTGACCAATTTCCCCCCTTCAACAACATTAATACAAAAATTGCATATATAAGAACAATCTGCATGGTCGTTTTCCATTTTCCCAAGTAAGATGTTTTTAATGGTCGTTGTTGATTCACCATAGCAAGCCGTAGGAAAGTAATCATACTATCTCTCATAATGACAAGTAAGACAAACCATAGTGGAACAAGGTTAAGCAGATAAAAAGAAAAAAAAGTACTAAATATAAGTACCTTATCAGCAAATGGATCTAAAAAATTACCAAATTCAGTCATTAGTCCATACCGACGAGCAACATATCCATCACAAGTATCGGTAATTGCTGCAAGCGAAAAAAAAATAATTCCATAACATAAATACCCTTGATGAAACAATAAAATCCAAACAATAACCGGTGTAATAGCTATCCGTAAAAAAGATAAAAAATTTGCTATGTTCAACAAGGAAATAAACCCTTTTTTTAACAAAAAATTATAAAATACCATTGCACCGTTCATTCCCCTAAGCTCATATCTTGCGAAGATTTTCAAGGCTCACTCGTATAACCCAGAGAGTTGCCTAAACTTGTTTATTTATCAAAATTATTGTAAAAATTATAAACGTTATAGAAAATCTCTACTAACAAGAGTACATGATATACATAAAAACAATTTTAGATGAAATGTTTTGCTTAAGCAAATATCAAAGCTTTTTTAAAGCGCAAAAAAATTTTACTATTAAGGGAACATGGTAAGAAGTTAGAAAACTCTAAAAATAGTTTAAATGCAAAATAATTAAAGGAAGGAAGGAGTTCTTTTTCCGTGGCCATATGGAAGGCCAGGTATCACAAAAAAGCTGATTCGGGAGTGTTAAAGGGATGTCCACAGTACTGTTATAAAAAAGGATAGATTAATGAAGCAAAAAAATATCAGACTACTGCTGATGCTTTTCTTATTGACGCCGTCATACAAAGCCACTGCAAGTAGCACGGCTGCCCTCAATAAGAAATGTGATCATTCGTTGGTATATATCGATAAAGATACCTCTAACAGCATCATAATATTGAAAGATGCATTACCCCATGATTATCCATGGTCAACTAATTTTAAAACCTTGCATCACGATCTCATAAATGACGGAAACGTATCATTACATAAACATGTTGCTAGCGTCATTAATGAAAGTATTGAAGCTTGTAAAAAAATATCTTCAAATCAACCGTTTTCAATACAAAAACATCTAGAAAGCTACAAAACATTATTGAATTCTGGACAAGCGAACTTAGACGTTTTAGAAAATAGTCCTGCTAACCTTAGGGCTGCTGTAGATTGTTCGAAACCCACAACTCGTGTATGTAGATTGAATGTTAACCAATTAACCGTTCAAGGCGTTGATTATAGTAGCCCCGCTGCCATTGCAGCCGCCATTACGAGACTTGGTACTTTTGGTGTTACTGGTGCTCCTGGTATCCAGGGATCTAATGGTTCTCCTGGTGTCACTGGTGCTAGAGGTGCTACCGGCACTGCTGGAGTACCGGGTGCTACTGGCTCTGCAGGAGTACCGGGTATTGCTGGTGTTACCGGCCCTGTCGGCCCAATGGGAGTTACCGGTGCTACTGGATCTACAGGAGCTCAAGGACCTACAGGAGCTCAAGGAAATACTGGCGTAGTTGGCATTACAGGCATTACCGGCGTTACCGGACTTGATGGTGCTACTGGCGCTACGGGTGCTATGGGCGTTATTGGTGCTACCGGCGTTACCGGTCCTAATGGAGTTACCGGTCCTGCTGGCGCTAATGGTGCTACCGGCGCTACCGGAAATCAAGGGAATATTGGCCCTGATGGAGCAACCGGCGAAAGCCCAACTGGCGCAACTGGTGCTCCTGGATCTACAGGAGCTACAGGAGTAACCGGATCTACAGGAGCTACGGGAGCAACCGGAAATACTGGTGCCACGGGAGTAACCGGAAATACTGGTGCTACGGGAGCAACCGGAAATACTGGTGCTACGGGAGCAACCGGTCTTTCTGGCGTAACAGGCGTGACCGGCGCTACAGGATCTCAAGGAGTTACCGGCGGTGACGGTGATACTGGTGCAACAGGAAATACTGGTGCTACTGGTGCTACTGGTGCTACTGGCGCTACTGGCGATACTGGGCCTACTGGCGCTATCGGCGCTACAGGACCTACCGGAGCTACAGGAGCTACAGGAGCTACAGGAGCTACAGGCCCTACCGGTCGTACTGGCGTTACTGGCCGCAGCGGAGTTACCGGTTCAGCTGGCGTTACTGGTCCAACTGGAACTAACGGTACCAATGGCGTTACAGGAGCAACAGGTCGCGACGGTCGTACTGGACCTACCGGTCCTACCGGTGTTACCGGTCCTACCGGCGCTACTGGTACAAACCCTAAGGGCGACACCGGGCCAACTGGGCCAACAGGCGCAAATACTAATGCGCTTGGTGCATATGCTTACGTATACAGCACTTCTACTGGAAATATAACTAATGGAAGTTCGTTTCCTCTTGATACAGCAAACTCTCGCCTCAATATAACCGTAAGTAGTAACGATGCAGTTATCGGAAATAGCGGATCTTATATCGTAAGTTTCTTGGTAAATAGTGTTACAGGAGCATCGATTGTTCTAAAAAATAATAGTAGTTCTCTAACCGGAGCCAAATTTAGTAACCCTAATAAGGGTCAAACTTTAGGAGTCATCTTAACAAACTTTAGCGCTGGCGATCGTCTTTCTATTGCCAACAATGGAGATGGAACAGTAGCTCTTGGTAATGGCGTAACTGGCAGCGTCAATTGTGCAATGCTTATTGAACAAATTGCCTTAGGATAAACATAACAAGTTAGATTAACAATGGGATAACCCTCAAAGATCAACTCAATAAAAGTTGATCTTTGAGGATGATAAGCTTCCCAGTACTGTTATAAAAAAGGATAGATAAATGAAGCAAAAAAATATTAAATTACTCCTGATGCTTTTCTTATTGACGCCGGCAAGTAACGCCGCTTCAAGCAACCAAAAAAATGCCATCGAAATGGGCATAGCTGAACTCAATGAGAAATGCAATCACTCTTTAGTGTACATCGACAACAATACGTGTAACAGCATAAAAATGCTCAAAGAAACCTTACCTTCTAATTATCCATGGTCTGCAAATTTTACAACATTACATCAGGATATTACGAGCGACGGAAACGTAGCGCTACAAGAACAAGTTTCTAATGCTATTAATGAGTGCATGGACGCTTGTAAAAAACTGTCCTTAAAAGACAAACAATCAATACAAAAAGATCTAGAATCCTACAAGAAATTGTTAGATTCTGGAAAAGCTCATCTCGATGCTTTGGAATCTAATAATGCTGACCAAAGAAAATTCAACTGTAATCAAGTCACTCGTATTTGTAAGTTAAATATTAAACAGCTTCTATTAGTCAATGGTCTTGATTACAGTACCGTACCAAACATTGTAACCGTACTTACTGATGCTGGTATAACTGGACCTACTGGTGCTACTGGTGCTACTGGTGCTGCTGGTGCTACTGGTGCTACTGGTATTCCAGGAGCTATCGGCGCTACGGGTAGTTCAGCCGCTGCGGGACCTACCGGTCCAGCAGGTGTTGCGGGTATTACTGGAGCTACCGGAGCTACTGGAGCTACAGGGAATACAGGAGCTGCAGGAGCTACAGGAGATACAGGAGCTACAGGAGATACAGGAGTTACAGGACCTCAGGGACCTCAAGGACCTCAAGGACCTCAGGGGCCTCAAGGACCTCAAGGCGCAACTGGTGCTTCCATTACCGGTGCAACAGGAGCTCCTGGCCCAACTGGCCCAACTGGCGCTGCTGGGGAAACAGGCGTTATGGGAGAAGACGGAGTTCGGGGAAGACCTGGCGCTACAGGAACAGCCGGAGCCACCGGTGCTACCGGACGTCCAGGTAACACGGGAGCGACAGGCAATACTGGAAACACAGGCAATACTGGAAACACAGGCAATACTGGAGCAACTGGTGCTACTGGTGATGTAGGGGCCACAGGCGCTACCGGATTTACTGGCGTTACTGGAGCTACTGGTGCTACTGGTGCTGCAGGAGCTACTGGTGCCACAGGGAATCAAGGAAAAGTTGGTCGTGAAGGCCCTGTAGGCTTTACAGGTGCAACTGGTGACACGGGTGCAACTGGCAACACAGGTCCTACTGGAAAAACAGGCGCTACAGGCAGCACAGGCGCTACAGGTACTACTGGTGCTACTGGTTTTATTGGTAGAACTGGTCTTGCTGGACCTACCGGTGCTACTGGCCAAACAGGCTTTGAAGGCAATAACGGAGTTACCGGCGATACCGGTCCTACGGGTGCAGCCGGTATAAATGGAACAGACGGACTACCAGGACTTGCTGGTCCTACTGGTCCTACCGGAGTCGGAATCACCGGACCTACTGGTCCTACTGGAACAACTGGAAACAAAGGCGTAACTGGTGATACCGGTCCAACTGGTACCGATGCTGGAACTCTTGCGTCATATGGTTATTTCTATAACTCTAGTACGGGAACTATATCAAATAACGGTCTTTTTACGCTTGATGTATCTGGTATCCGCAACAATATAACACTTAGTACCAACGCGGTAACCGTACCTAATCGCGGAATTTACGCTATTAATGCTCTTGTCTCATCTACTGCGGGAGCCAAAATCGGACTTACGGTAAATGGCGCAGCCGTAAATGAAAGTACCGTATATTCTACGAGTAATGGTGGACAAACTTCTTTGTTTGCAACCTTATCATTAAATGCATCTGACACTGTTGCAATTAAAAACACCAGTGGTTCTTCAGTAACACTTAATAGAGTTGTAAGCGGAGATGCCAGCGTTGCTCTTCTGATTGAACAGATTGATAAAGTAACATAATTTAATATCCACAAACTCAATCTAACTAATGCAAAGCCCCCATTGATCAATGGGGGCTTTGCATTAGAACAAGCGCCGTAATACTAAAGTTA
>CAYHBO010000038.1:0-15272 GCA_964354855.1 uncultured Pseudomonadota bacterium
TATGCAGATATTATTCTTGATCAAGATATGTCGCTTGATGGTTTAGCAACGAGAACGCAGTTAGTGGGAACGCTTTCGGTGACGCCGTCGGCGGGAAGGCATGAAAATATTTCTAGACATTCAAGTGCATCTGTTGCATGGAGTTTTGATAGTAAATATATAGCGGTTACATTTAAGGAAGAGAAAAGACTTCGTGTGTATGAAAATGAAACATTAAGGTTGTTGGCCAATGTTTCATTAGACTTTGAGTCGACAAATGGAGGAGCAACACTTTTTTGGAATCCTATAAGTACCGGTGGGTTATACTATCTGGCGATTTCTGGAGTTAGTAGTTCATTTATTCATACGCTGGTCTACAAATTTCAGGACAACTCATTACAAGAGCTTCCGTTAACGGCGGTTGAAAATCCACTGCCTGTACTTAGTGGTACAGCTCCTAGTGGATTTCCTGCTTGGAGTTACAATGGACAGTATTTAGCGGTTTGTTGGGAAACAAGTATTGAAATTTATAATTTTGATGGAACGCGACTTTATTCTATAACAAATACCGCCTTTGATTTACTAACAGACCCTTATCTTGATAGGCCCTCTTGGAGTTATGATGGTCGTTATGTAGGGTTTAGTGATGGTGATGCTGTAAGAGGCTATGGTGATTTACGCATATATTCTTTTGATGGTACGCAACTATCTTCCTTCGCTTTCTTACCCGGTGATTCATCGATATTTTGGATACGGTTAGGTTTTCATCCTACAAAAAAATTTTTTGCAGCAGGCTTTCAACTTACTGATTCAACATCTTTTTTTAAGATTTATTCATATACAGATTCAGGGGTTATCACCTTGTTACAAACGGTAGATATTCCCAATAATGAATATCCAGATGTAGTAGCTTGGTCGCCTGATGGTAAGTATTTTGTTGTAGGGAATCATAAGTTTAGCTTTTATTCGTTTGATGATGGTGTATTAACTTATTTACCTGATCAAACAATTAATCTTGGGTCAGGCAGCTTTGAACATGATCTTTCATGGAGTCCTGATGGTCGTTATCTTGCGATTGGATTAGCAAATGATTCTTCTTCTCCTTTAATCTTTAATGGAATATCAAATTCTTTGATACAACTTTGGAACACCGGTCTTAATCCAACACCATCACTTGCAGAAGCACAGGTGCAAGCACCATCAACCCTTACGAATATTGTGACATCAACGGCGGATCAGTTTTGGGGAATTGATGGTGGTGATCTTAAATTTTCAAGCACTGAAGCGGTGATTGCGCGTATGCGCGGACAATGGGTGCCGGCGGGGTCACAAGGAAGTCTTTCAAACTCGAGTTTTACATATTTACTTAGTAACAGTTTAGATAGAAATCTTTATGCGTTAGATTTAATGGGAAAAGCTCATGTATCTACTTCAGTGATTGTTGGCCCTCAGGTGCGCATTAATTGGCAAGTTTTGCCATATACATTTGGCTTAAGTCCTCTTTTAGAAACCTTATTACAAGGGTCAAAGAGTTTGATTGGTATTTCAACAGATAAAATTATTTATGTGTATCGTCCATCGACGGGGTGGTTGAGTGTTGGGCCATCGCCGTTGTAATGGTTAAGGAATAGAGCGGTATGAGACAGGATCATTAAAAAAATGAGGCCGCATAAGAAAACTTATGCGGCCTGAGTGAATGTACCGGATGATCGAGTAATTTATTCAGCTTTTTGGGGAGGTGTTAAAACACGTACCCAGCATGGTGTTGCGTTCCACATAACTAAACTTAATTCTTCATTAATTTTTAATCCTAGTGTTTCATCATCAACGGTTTCTGCTTTAGCTAAGCATGCTCTTTCTTTTACTGTATTACCTAAGAGGGCATGGATGCATGCAGTAAATAAGCAACGGGCTCTTGCTCCAAGAAGGGTAACATAAACAATTTTACCGTCTTTTTTGAGCATAGCATTTGCTTTTTCTAGAATGTCTTTACTTACCTGAGCAGGTAATAGGAAGAATGGAACAGTGACGATTACAAAATCATATTTTAGATCTTCGCTTACTTGACTCCAATCTTTTTTATTGTCTCTAGCATCTTGATTATCCCAGTTTTCTTCAAACTTACTCCAGTGTAAAGTAACCTTAGTTCCGTAGCTTGATGTATAAGTATGGGACTTATTTGTTTTATATTTAGGAGAAGCTGGAGCATCTACCGTGAAATTGGAGATTGCTTTATCGTAGAGTTCTTCATCACACTCGATAGCATCAAGAACATCTTTACTTCCTAAGATGGTTTGGAGTTTGCGTGTTACGCTTCCCATACCGAAGCCACCTTCACAGATTCTTAGTGGTTTGTATGAATTTTCTTTTTTAGTCTTTCTGACTTCTTTTACAATTTCTCTGATTAAGAATGGGCTACTTGCGGTGAACTCAGCAAGTTGCTCATGTTTACTTGGATGTTTACGGAGTTCATTGTAGATAGCTGCTGTTTCTTTGGCACAGTACCACCAGCCTTTAGGATTGAGCAATGCTTCAAAAAAGCTCATCCACTCATCTATGTCTGTGTATGTTTTAGCGTATTTATAAGGCAATCCGTGAACATACTTTTTTAATTGTTCATACTGTGTTGGGATATCCTGGTTGCGGCGTTCATGTAATGTTGGACGATAAGTTTTTGCACAGTGGGAAAGTCTTTTAGAAGTCTCTTCTTTTATATGACGAGCGCCGTTAACCAGTTGCATACTTTGAAGATTAGTAGACAAACAGAGAGCAATAACGGCACCGAGACGTAAGTACTTCATAAACATCTTTCATTAATTTAGGAAATAATAATATGTTGATTTGTGTGGAGAATTCGAACAATTTTGCAATGAGTATATACAGGTCGTTATGAAAATCAATGGTCTTTTTTGTCTGACAGTTTGTCAGGTTTTTACCCCTCTACTCGCTCACTACGCTCGCTCCATCGGGGCGAACGGCATATTCAGATTAGCGCCGACTATCCCGACCTGTTCGCCATAGCTCGAAGAGCGACGGCTGGATGGAGGCCGCCTTAGGCCGAGTAGAGGGGGCGAACGGCACAAGTGTCCCGCTTATGGTGAGTAACGAAGTGTATCGAACCATTTAGTCATAAAAACTTTGTATAAATTCGATTTTTATTTTTAATAGTTTGTGGTACACTTCCCAGGTTGATTTTTGAAATTAAGCATAAACACGGGTTGCTAGCTCAATTGGCAGAGCGACAGACTCTTAATCTGCAGGTTCTGGGTTCGATTCCCAGGCAACCCACCAGCCTACGCTCTGCGACCTTCGGTCTTGTAGCTTCGGCTGGCAGGCCTTCAAATAATGTATCTCTCGCAAGGATGGCGAAATTGGTAGACGCACTAGCCTTAGGAGCTAGCGCCTTACGGCATGAGGGTTCGAGTCCCTCTCCTTGCACCAGCCTACGCTCTGCGACCATTGGTCTTGTAGCTTCGGCTGGCGGGCCTTCTTCTTATAATGAAAAAATATGGTTTTTGTTTATCTTCTACGATCGATTTCTCGACCTGATAAAATTTATATAGGTTATACAGTTAATCTTGAGCAGCGGCTTGAGGTTCACAATAGAGGAGATTCTCTCCACACAGCAAAGTTTATGCCTTGGAAAATTCAGGCATATTTTGCATTAGAAACACAAGAAGCGGCTATATCTTTTGAAAAATATTTAAAGTCTGGTTCAGGAAGAGCATTCATAGCAAAACACATAGTATCCAAATAAAATCGAGCCTGTCCGTCGTAGCCATGGCTCGACGAAGCTTTAGCGTAGGCGGCTTGGCGAAGTCGGATCCCTCTCCTTGCAAATCCCCCCTTTCTTTTTTTACAAGTCTTGACCAATTTCTTGGTTACAAGATATATCTAGTATCTGTTTGTGATGTGTGTGCAGGGCATGTTTGATTGTAAGATCACTTCGTGTTTTCTGTTCTTTTTTTCCTATTACACGGAGTTTGCTATGATCATTCTTTCAGACGAAGGTGCTGGGTCTTCAGCGGCGAAAAAAAATAAAGTTCAACAGCAGAAAATCTTTAGTTTGCGTATTGATCAGGTATCATCTCATCTTTGCAAAGCAACCATCTTAGTAAGTCCTAAAATGACTCAGACGATCTATGATCAAACAGTTAAATTGTTTATGCCTAAGGGCCTGTATGGCATTACTAAGGATCTAACAACCAATGATTACATTGAGGAACACTCAAAAGATGAGATCATAAAAAAAGTTCGGCAATATCTTTTCAAACATTTTGTGATGAACTTTTTGATTAGTGAGATCATTGAAAAAAAGATTCATATTTCCAACAGCCCTCGACTTGCGCGGATGGATGGAGGGTTAGACAACATGACATTTGTTTTTGACTTAGCACTCGTAGATCCTATTGAAATTAAAGAATGGCGTAATTTTTCCTTTTCTTCGCCAAAAAGAAAGCGCTACAAAGATCTTGATAAACAGGTTGAAAACTTTATTACCGAAGAAGCTGTTTGTTCAAAAAATCTGAATAAAGATTGTATTGAGAAAAATGACTGGGTTTACTTTGATGCGACGTTGCTTGGTGATGATCTTCAACCATTAAGTAAACAACTGGTAAGTTCGATGTGGATTAACATTACTAATGAAGATGTTATTGATACGTACAAGAATATTTTCTTACAACGCAAATTTGATGAAGCGTTTATTACTAATGAGCTTGAGCTTGATGAAGCGGTTAATGATTATGATGATCATCGTTATAATTTTTTAATTAAAATTAATGCGATTTATAAAGGTAAACGTTTATCACTTGATCATCTCAAGGGGACGTTTAAACTAAAAAATAAGATTGATATTCATAACAAGCTTATGGAGATTTTTTCATATCGTGATGATCAGTCACAGCGTAAAGCGATCATTGAAGAATTGTTTCATTTGTTATTGAGTAAACATCGTTTTGAAGTTCCTAAGCATGTGATTCTGCGTCGTCAAGAAGATATTTTACTGACGCTGATGGAGCAGCCAGATTTTCAGGTGTATAAGGCTCAAAAAGACTTCTACCAACATCTAGAGTTATTGGCTGAGAAACAGCTTAAAGAAGAAATTATTGTTGATCAGATTGCTTATAAAGAAAATATGCTGGTTGAAATGGTTGATATGCAAAATTACATCCATCTTTTTAATAACAAACGGTTACACGAATTTATCTACTTTAAGCCGTATATGCATAAAATTGAAACAGCCGGAGCGCTTATTGATGCCGGGGTGTTTAGTCAGACGGTGTTACGAGAAAAAGCATTGAATCATGTTATTCATGAAATCACACGCTAGAACTTGAGCTAAATAAAATTAAGGTCCAATGCTTAAAAACATTGGACCTTAATTTTATGTTAGTTATTCGCTAAATATTTATTGAAAAATGAAGCTCCAATTGCTCCTAACACAGGTCCTACAATATAAATAGGAAGTAAGCTTAACGATTCTCCACCACGAATCAGATCATATAAAATGGTGCCTACGCCTACTGCAGGGTTAAAAATTCCACCCGAAACATCGCCACCAGTAAAAATCAGTGCTGCGAGAACAAGTCCCATAACTAAACCTGCAATAGAAAGATCATTAGATGGTAGTTTTTTGCGCAAGATTACAATGAAAACAGAACAAAGAACAAAGGTGAGGAGTGCTTCAAGGGCAATGGCTTCCCACATGAAGATTTGTTGTGCTGGGGATGGAAAAAAAGTTGATTCAGTGAGAATATTGAAAACAATGGCTGCAAGAAAACTTCCCCCGCATTGTGCTGCTATGTAATAAGATAATGTTTGTATGGTGAAATTTCCTTCTAGAAAGGTGACAAGTGATATTGCTGGATTAAAGTGTGCACCCGAAATATGTCCGCCCATGTATATCATTGCTGCGAGCATAAGGCCGATACCAAGTGGTTGATTAACTAAACAGACCGCTAGCGTAAGAAAGAAAGTTCCAATTAGTTCTACTATGTAGCGCTTCATACATCTCCTTTATAGTATGTAAAAGAATTATTAGTTATTTGTTTTATGTGTTAAACTTTGCCCTTTGTAAAAAAGGTATATAAGTCATAGTGAATTTGCAAGATTAGAATATTATGGTTACCCCAACAAAAATTAAATCAGATATCAATAGTGTTCTTACTTTTATTGCGCCATTTCTTCCCTCTAATCCAGTTATTGTTGAGGCAGGTGCATTTAAGGGGCAAGGTACGCTTACGATGAGTCAGTGGTGGCCTGATGCCACGATCTATGCATTTGAGCCGGTTCCTGAGCTTTTTTTGCAACTACAAGAACAGGTTAAAGATCAAAAAAATGTTACTTGTTTTCCCTATGCATTAGGGGCCGGTGCAGGTATGGCGACTTTTCATGTGGGTGAAAAAACAAGATACCCTGGGTTAGCTTCTCAATCAGGTTCGTTATTAAAACCAAAAGAACGATTACAGTGGTCATCTTTCATGACGTATCCGCGGACTATTGAAGTTCCCATGGTTACCTTAGATGCTTGGGCGCGTGATAATAAGATTAAACATCTCGATTTATTGTGGCTTGATGTTCAAGGTTATTCGTTAAACGTCTTAAAAGAAGCACAGGATGTTTTACAATCAACACGAGTACTTTATACTGAGGTGGAATTTATTGAAGCTTACGAAAATCAGTATGGGTATGAAGCCATCAAAGAATGGCTTGAATCGCGTGATTTTGTTATGATTGCGTGTGATTTTACGGAGCAGAAAGACTGGTTTTCTGGCAATGTAGTTTTTATGAATAAAGCATTTATGAAGGAGTGACGATGTCTGGACATTCTAAATGGGCTACGATTAAACATAAAAAAGCAAAAGAAGATGCAAAGCGCGGTAAAGTCTTTACCAAACTGCTTAAAGAAATTTCAATTGTTGCGCGTGAAGGTGGTGGTGATCCTGAAGGAAACCCTCGTCTAAGAACGCTGGTTGATAAAGCTAAGGCGGCTAACATGCCAGCAGAAAATATTAACCGTGCGATTAAAAAAGCAACGGGAGAAATTGGTGGCGCTGCGTATGAATCGATTACCTACGAAGGGCATGGTCCGAGTGGGACTGCGGTTGTGGTTGAAGCGCTTACCGATAATAAAAATAGAACCGCTTCCGATGTTCGTCATGTGTTTACCAAATTCGGTGGTGCTATGGGTGCATTGGGTTCAGTAGCTTGGATGTTCGAACACAAGGGCGTTATTATGACGACCGGTAATAAAAGTGAAGATGAACTTTTTAATCTGTTGATTGATTATAACCTTGATGACATCAGTTATCATGATGGTAGTTACATGGTTACCTCTGCTATTTCTGATCTTGAATGTATTAAAAAAGCGCTTGAGACAGTCGATATGAAAATTGAAAGTGCTGATATTCAATGGGTAGCTAAAACCCCAATGTCAGTTTCAGATGAAGAACAAGAACAAAAAGTTATGAATTTTTTAGAGACATTACAAGATCTTGATGACGTACAGGACGTCTTTACGAACTTAGAGTAATGCATAGTATTGGAGAAACGTGTGCTTGTAAGTATGACTGGCTCTGCCAGCAGTGTTGAAACTATTACACTTCCTTCATTTGGCAAGGTGGTAGTTGCTGTTGAGATTAAAACGGTAAATGCACGATTTTTTGAAGTGAATTGTAAACTCCCTTCGGCATTAAGTAGCTTAGAGGTTTTAATTATTAATCGCCTACAAAAGACCTTATATCGAGGCAAAACCTATTTTATGTTACGTATCGTTGAAGGTGGCGAAGCACTGGAAGATGTTATTCCTTGTGTTGCTACCGCCCAAGCTTATGTGATGGCGGCGCAAAAGATTGCCACTACTTGTAATCTTGAAGGACGGGTTGCGGTGAGCGATTTGTTTCGGATGCCTGATGTGTTTGCTACTTTGCAAAAATCATTAAAGGAAGATGATAAACGGTATCTTTTTGAGAACGTTGATAAAGCTATTGATATGCTTGTTAAAACACGTATGGCTGAAGGCAATGAACTCATGAAAGATTTGGTTGCCATTTTTAATAATTGTAAAACAAACATGGTTAAAATCAGTCACGCAGCGCGTGAATTACAAGTCACGCTGAAAGCACAAGTTGATGTAAAAATTCCTCAGATTGAAGGTGGGGATGAGTTGATGAAAATTCAACTTAACGATCTTTATGTGCAATTGAACAAAACCGATATCCATGAAGAAATTACTAGGTTTAATAGCCATCTTTTAAGTGTTGAAAAACTTTTACAAGCTTTATCCCCTGAAAAAGGTCGTCGATTTGATTTCATTCTTCAGGAGCTTTTACGCGAGACCAATACGATTATGTCAAAGTGTTCAAATTTCGATATCAGCTCCTGTGGGGTTGATATTAAAGTTGAACTTGAAAAAGCTCGCGAACAAGTCCAAAACATAGTGTAATCAATGAATCAGCAATGCATCCCGGAAGAAATTCTTAAAAATACCAACAAAATTTTGTTTATCACGCATCTTGCGATTGGTGACTATACCTACTTACAAACCTACTTTAAAGCGTTTGCAGAAACTTATCCTCATATTAAAATTGATATCTGGGTTGATGAAGTGCGCCGCTCCTGGCGCTGGTGGCAATGGAAACATCTTAAAGGGTATGCGCTGTATGATTGGTTAGTTGCATCGCCATTCTTTAATAAAGTGTATCGAGAAAATTATTCGCCCATGGGGTATAAGCGAGCGATCAAGCAGGCACAGCAGGAACAGTATCCGGTGGTTGTCTCGTTGGCTACTTTGCGTATGACCGATTATATAGCATTAGCGCGTCGTATTGCACCACAAGGGCTTGTGGTTTCATTCAATCAAAAATTGAAATGGTACCAATGGCGTAAGCAAAAAAAGTTGAATCAGAGCAATATTAAAATAGAAACAAAACATGCAGATGCTCCTATGTCAGCACATATTACTGATCATTATGCATGGTGGTTTGAGCAACTTTTCAATGTTCAGATATCTCCTGAAAATCGTCGCCCTGTTATTGAATTGCCAAGGCCATGGTTGATTGCTTCAAAGCTTAAGTTCATGAAGTATGGCATCGATAAACGTAACAAACCGTTTGGTAAAGTTTATTTTATCAATGCATATGCAAAAAATGATAAGCGTTCTTGGCCGATTGAAAAAGTTATGGAATTGGTGACTACCTTAAAACAAGATGATGCTTTTAATGATGTGACCTATCTCATTAATGTTGTTCCAGAATTTTATGAAAAAATTCATCTTCTTATTGAACGCCAGTCGCCAAATAATGTGATTATCTTCTGTGCGCGTGATAACTTTTTTCAGTTGCCGGCAACCTTGTCGCTTTGTGATTTGATTATTTCGGTGGAAACGGCTGTCATGCACTTGGCCTGTGCTGTTAAGGTTCCTGTTATTGCGTTGATGCGACAAAAAAATCCTGAATGGGTGCCCTGGGATCGTGACATCAGTCATATCATTATTACTGAAAATCGTTCTGATTGGATCAAAGATATTGCGGTTGATGTGGTGGCGAAAAAAGTTAGAGAGTTGCAGGGGTAGGCCTGGGCTTTTTGATTATTACGTAATATGAGCTTTTATTTTTGATTGTCATCCTGAACTCGTTTCAGGATCTAATAAAAATAAGAAAAAACGTAACTACTCAGGTACCCCCATTTATTAAAAGTCAAATTAAGAAAGTAAGGGTACCTGAGTAGTTACTTTTTATGCTTCAAAAGTCTATGGTTATCTATGGTCACAGGCATATGCGTTGGATGTTTTTGCTAAGGTTAAGCAATGTGGTTTTAATGACGTCGCCAGTAAAAAAATCCAGCAACTTTTAGCTGCCGGTGGTAGTGTTGAACCTGAAAAATTGTTGTCAGATCTTTTGGGCCGTAGGCCAAATCAAGAAGCATTTTTACGAGCTTTTGGGTTGGATTAGTTGCTCTTATAAAAACCACCATTTTCTGTATATTTTGCGATTTTATTTCTTTTAAGTTGGATTTTCAACCAAAACCTGTTAAAAGTAAGTTGGATTTTTAACCAAAAAGAGACTTAAACATGGTGGATTTTCAACCAAAAAGGGAATAGATGAGGCGTTTAATAGATTATCATCTGCAATGCTGGAAAGATGATGCATATCGTAAGCCTCTATTGCTGAGAGGTGCACGTCAGGTTGGTAAGACCTATGCGGTTCGTGAATTTGGGAAATCATTCTCTAACTTTGTAGAAATTAATCTTGAGTTAGAACAGCGCGCATTCCGTGTTTTTGAGGAAGATCTCCATCCCGAAAGAATTATTCAAGAACTTTCATTGATTGCTCATAAGCCAATTAAACCAGGGAAGACATTGCTCTTTCTAGATGAAATTCAAGCGGCACCAAAAGCATTGCTTGCGTTACGTTATTTTTATGAAATGATGCCTGATTTACATGTGATAGCTGCGGGGTCTTTGCTGGATTTTGCTATAGAAAAAGTTGGGGTACCGGTTGGTCGTGTAATGGCTCTTTATATGTATCCATTGTCTTTCGTAGAATTTTTGGTAGCAATGGGAAGAACATTGTTACTTGAAACGTTACTTGCTCACTCGGTAGAGCGAGAGATAAGCGAGACAGCGCATGCGCAACTTCTGAGTCTTCTTGGTGAGTATTTAGTTTTTGGAGGAATGCCGAAAGCGATTCAACAATGGAAAGAGACTAAAAATCCATTAGAAAGTAGCAAAACGCATATGATGCTTTTAGATTTTTATCGTCAAGACTTTGGTAAGTATGCACGTACGAAACAAGTAAAATATGTTGAGACTATGTTTGAGCATGTGCCTATCCAGTTGGGAAGAAAATTTAAGTACAGTCTTGTAGAAGGTGAATATCGAAAACGAGAGTTGGCGCCAGCGCTAGATCTTTTAGTGACTGCTGGAGTTGCTCATAAAATTTTTCATTCTGCTGGACAAGGAGTGCCATTGGGGGCTCAGGTTGATCCAGAAGATTATAAAGTAATGTTTCTTGATGTTGGGCTTAGTCAGAGTTCATTAACGTTTGATATTGCCGGATGGTTTTTAGATCCGCTTGCGGAGTTTGTGAACAAAGGGGCGCTTGTGGAGGCGTTTATTGGACAAGAGATGTTGGTTTATGGAGATGTGAGTCGTAAGGGGCAGTTGTTCTTTTGGCATCGCGATTCACGTACCGCGCAGGCTGAAGTTGATTTTTTGATTCAACGAAAAGGTGAAGTGGTTCCTGTAGAAGTTAAAAGCGGCTTAGGAAGAACGCTTAAGAGCTTACAACTGTTTCTTGAAGAGCATAAAAAAAGTTCTTATGGGATTAGGTTCTCAAGTAATAATTATTCTCATTATCAAAACATTAAATCATATCCACTGTATGCGGTGGCGCAGGTTATGAGAGAAGATAGTATTTTGTTGAATAAGGCATTAGACTTTTTGATGAAGCAGGGGTAAAGAATGTTGAGATCAAAAATCACGCTTTTCTTATTTCTAACTTTCTTTTCTAATCTTACCGCCAAAACTTCAACCGACGTTCAAGCATATGCTGTATTCATGAAGCAGCCCATAGATTCGCTAGAAAAGCTTGCTGCACTTTATCCCAAGTCAGCAGAAGAACTTAACGCTCGCCTTAAGGTAGGTATTGAACTTGCTCAGATGGAAATTGATGAAATTACTAAAATACCGGCCGATCATCGTACGTTTGATAACACTATTAGAGCATTGGATCTTGCATATAATAATGTGAAACGTTTGTTGTTTATGGGGGAGGTGTTAGGTGGTGTAAGTCCTGAACAAGGATTGCGAGAGGCGGCACAGAAAGCAGAACAATCTGTGAGGAAATTACAAATTGATTTGAGTTTTAAGCAATCGGTATATCGAGCGGTTCAGGAATATCTTTGGCATAAGCCTGTATCTGAACAACTGAGTGATGTGAATAAGCGGTTGCTGGATGGTATGATAAAAGGTTTTAAACGGGATGGGCTGTATTTTCGGTCCTCTACATTATCTGAGCTGAAGCAGCTTAAAGCTGAGCTTGCGCAACTAGAACAAGCATTTGTGTTGAACATGGATGGTGACCAGCGTACGGTGTCAGTATCATTTGATGAGATGAAGGGGCTTAGTGATAATCTTATTGGGGGTCTTAAGCGAGAGGGTGACCGGTATTTGTTGGGTATTGATTTTGTTACGTATGGTGAGGTTATGCAGAAGTGTCAGGTAGCGGAAACGAGACGCAAAGTTTTTATAGCTTTTAAGAATGGGGCTTATCCCGATAATGACGTTATCTTGAAAGCGATTATTCAAAAGCGTGATCGCTTGGCTAAATTATTGATGTATGAGAATTTTTCTGCTTTTGATATTGAAGATTCGATGGCAAAAAATATTTCAACCGTTGAAGTATTTTTAACAAATATGCTTGATGTTGCTTCAAAGAAAGCATTGAAAGAATTTAACTTCTTGAAACAGAATCTTCCAGAAGGTGTTGCCTGTAATTCTGATGGAAGTCTACAGCCATGGGATTATGAATATGTTCTTGATCGGTATAAACAAAAACATTTTGCGGTCGATGAAGCGCGCGTATCAGAATACTTCTCTGTGCAAAAAGTTATTGATGGGACCTTTGCCATTTATCAAAAATTTCTTGGTCTTAGATTCAAAGAGGTAAAGCCTTTGTGGTCATGGCATGAAGAGGTACGGTTGATTGAAATTTATCATCAAGAAACGAATAAATTTCTTGGGTATCTTTTTCTTGATCTCTATCCGCGTTCTTATAAATCTAAGTTTGTAGCTGCACATTATTCACAGGTTCCATCATGTATGATTGATGGTCAACAGATGCCATCGGTAAGTGTGATTATTGCCAATCTTTCTAAGCCATGCTGTGGTAATCCTGAGTTGTTAAAACATGCAGATGCGACTATATTTTTTCATGAGTTTGGTCATGCGATGCATACGGTGATGGGAAGAACTGAGCATGCACAACATTCTGGAACCAATGTAAAAGCTGATTTTGTGGAGATGCCATCACAGATGTTTGAAGAGTGGATGTTTGAGTCTGAAATTCTTGCGATGGTGAGTAGCCATTATCAAACAGGAGAACCGCTTCCAGCAGAGATTATTGAGAAAAAAGTTGCGCTCAAAAAGTTTGATGCAGGGTTTCGTATTTTAGACAATGCTTTGTGGGCATTATTTGCTTTACGACTGATGCAAGATACGCATTTATCTCAAGATCCTGCGTTGTTATGTCGTTCTTTGTATGAAAAATATTTTGCATCTATGCTTCAGTTCGAGCCTGAGGACCATTGTTATGCATCTTTCTGGCACCTGTCACAGCCACGTTTTTATGCATCAAAAGTTTATGGGTACTTATGGTCACAGGTTTTTGCACTAGATGTTTTTGCTGAAGTTAAACGCAATGGATTTAATGCATCAATGAGTAAAAAAATTCAAAATTTTTTAGCTGCCGGTGGTAGTATTGAACCTGGAATCTTATTACGTGATTTTTTGGGACGAGAGCCAAATCAAGATGCGTTCTTACAAGTCTTTGGCTTAAGTAAGCTTGGTTAATGGTTGATCATGGCAACTGAATTCTATACCATCAAAAGTGAATATAGCAACCGTTGGACCTTGCTCAATGTTTGCTGCTAATGTTGGGCGTAAACAAAAGTTCATAAGAAAAATGGTATTTGGTTTTGCAAATGTGCGTATGAATTTTTTATAACTACCAAAAGTATCTTGACCTTCTATATCTATATCTGCGGCAACAACAATATTTGGTTGAATTTTTTCTGTAATAAGAGCTCCATAGCCGCTATAAATGCGAATTTTTAACTTGTCTGTTAGATTTGGGAACATCCTCAGTAACGCATTGTATGCTTGGTTTAGCATGATTTTTAGATTTTCTTTTTCACCTGCATACGAAGGATCTATGAAATGAAGTGTGATCCATGCTGTTGGAAGAACCTGTGAAAAAACCTTGGTTAATATAACAAAATCTAAGAAAAGCTTATCTGATCCAAATCCGACATAATCGAATTTTTTACCAATATTTTCTTGGAGATTCTTAATGATTTCTTGTGCAACAATGTTTTCAAAATTTGCTCGAGGGTTATTTTTATCATGAGTTCTGCGGAGTGAACATTGGTCATCAGGGCATTCATTAAGTTTTGAAATTGGGTGAGTTGGAGTACTACGGACCTGGGTTAATAGTTCCATTGGGCTTTGTAGTATTGCGTCTCGTAAACCGGTCCAAAATTGATTTTGGGTTTGCATAGCATTTGCCTGTGACAGATTTAATCCGGCAACCAGAACAATGGAAAAAACAAAGAATTTGTTGATATAAAATTTCATAAGTTGTAAACGGCTTTATTGCTTGATTAAAAAGGCTGAGAAGAGTTTTGTGTCAGCCAACTACTATTGCCTCTTAAGTCGCGATAAAATGGTTTTATAGTGTAAAATGTTTCTGAAATTTTTCCGAAAATCTCATAATGAGTAAGACTTATACCTGGGTATTTTTCACAAAAACGTAAAATATCTTTTTTTGCTGCATCAGGGAAAAAACGTTTTATTGGGAGAGTTGTTTCATCTGACCAGGATTCAAGCCAGACAACAATTTCCATTATTGGTAAAGCTTCTAAAAATTCAATAATGGTTGATGGAATGAATACTGAGATGGGAGAAGTTTCAAGTGTTTGTTTTAATGTTGTGACGAGTGATTTAAGGCATTCATCGCAGCCATTGTTATTGATGATGTTGAAGATCGTTAAACTTATAGGGAGCCATGCTAGTTGTTGTGGCAAGGTTCCGATGTTAACTGAGTTTTTTTTACAATATTTTGTGCAAGGCATTGTTACCGTGACATCTGCCGGAAATGTTGGTAGCTGTTCACAAGGAGGAGGGGTAGCTAGTTGCTTTGGCGTTGGGGATGATGATTCACCTCTGCTTTCACCTTGATAATTATTGCTGTCGACACTTGGGGTTCGTTTATGGGGGGTTGGTTGGGTAAGAGGTGTAACCTCAGGGACATATTGCATTGCAGTTAAGTGTTTACTTAATGCTATGGTAACGAGGCTTAACATGATAATAAATGCTTTGGTAGGCGTCATAAGTTATACTTTCGTGTGAGTAAGTTAGTTATAAAATAATAGCATGTTGAATAAAAGTTACGTTTTTTTTGTACTAGCGAGGTACGTGTTAATTGCCTCTATTACCAAAGTCTTCCACTGCGCAAAATATTCTTCATAGCCATTTCCAGGGAACTCACAGAGTTCTTTGGTGAGGTTAGGAA
>CAYHBO010000039.1:0-3050 GCA_964354855.1 uncultured Pseudomonadota bacterium
GCGGCTTGTAATGCTGCTTGTAGTGGAGCATGTTGAGCAACGGCGTCAGCTAATGATTTTTGTGCATCAGCAGCGGTGGTAGCTTTTTGTACGGCAGTAGCAGCAGCAGCAACTTGTGCAGCTAACTGTTGCACTGCAGTTACTTGATCTTTAGCGAGTTCTTGGAATTGTGCGGCAGTACTGACGATACCCTGAGCGTAAGTGTTTTCTGCTTGAACTTTAGCGAGTGCATCAGCAAGAGCATTAGCGTTGCCTGCAGCTTGAGCCGCAGTTTGAGCGGCCTCTAATGCCGCTTGGAGTGGCGCATGTTGTGCTTTAGCGTCAGTTAAAGCAGCTTGGGCGGCAGCAGCTGTTGTAGCTTTTTGTATGGTGGCTACATTTCCTGCAACTTGACTTGCGAGTTGGTTGATGGTTGCTACCGGTGTAGGTGCCATTGTTTGGTATGGTGCAGCGGTGCTGACGACTCCTTGAGCATAACTATTCTCAGCTTGAACTTGTGTTAATGCATTAGAGATGAAAGAGTTATTTGCAGCGGTTCCTGCTGCTATAAGAGCTGCCTGAAGAGGCGCACGCTGCGCTTGAGCGTTAGCTAAAGCAGCTTGAGCGGCCGCTGCTGTTGTAGCACTTTGTACGGAGGTTACATTTCCTGCAACTTGTTGAGCGAGTTGTTGGATAGTTGCTACCGGTGTAGGAGCAAGGGCTTGGTATTGAGCCGCGGTGCTTACGATTCCTTGAGCATAAGCGTTCTCAGCTTGAACTTTAGTGAGTGCATCAGCAAGAACAGTATTGTTACTTGCTGCTTGAGATGCGGTCTGTGCTGCTACCAGAGCCGCCTGCAGTGGTGCATGTTGTGCTTGAGCGTCAGTTAAAGCAGCTTGGGCGGCAGCAGCTGTTGTAGCTTTTTGTACGGTGGTTACATTTCTTGCAACTTGACTTGCGAGTTGGTTGATGGTTGCTACCGGTGTAGGTGCCATTGTTTGGTATGGTGCAGCGGTGCTGACGACTCCTTGAGCATAACTATTCTCAGCTTGAACTTGTGTTAATGCATTAGAGATGAAAGAGTTATTTGCAGCGGTTCCTGCTGCTATAAGAGCTGCCTGAAGAGGCGCACGCTGCGCTTGAGCGTTAGCTAAAGCAGCTTGAGCGGCCGCTGCTGTTGTAGCACTTTGTACGGAGGTTACATTTCCTGCAACTTGTTGAGCGAGTTGTTGGATAGTTGCTACCGGTGTAGGAGCAAGGGCTTGGTATTGAGCCGCGGTGCTTACGATTCCTTGAGCATAAGCGTTCTCAGCTTGAACTTGGGTTAAGATATTTGCCATAGCAGTGTTGCCCATGGCGGCTTGTGCAGCAGCTTGAGCTGCTACAAGGGCTGCCTGTAGTGGTGCATGCTGAGCTTGAGCATTAGTTAATGCCGTTTGAGCCGCAACTGCGGTTGTGGCGGATTGAACGGCTTTGGTATCGATTGCAACTTGATTCGCTAGTTGTTGTACCGTTGCTACTGGTGCAGGTGCGAGTGTTTTATATTGAGCTGCGGTGCTGACAATTCCTTGGGCATAACTATTTTCAGCCTGTACTTGGGTTAATGCATTAGCTATGTACGCGGCATTTGCAGCAGTACTTGCTGCCATAAGGGCAGTTTGTAATGGTGCGTGTTGAGCAAGTGCATCATTTAATGCTGCGGTTGCAGGGGTTGCTGAAGTTGCACTTTGAACAATATTGACATTTTTGGCGACTTGTTGAGCAAGTTGTTTAATGGTTGCTACTGATGCAGGAGCAAGGGCTTGGTATTGAGCTGCAGTGCTAACAATTCCTTGAGCATAACTATTTTCAGCTTGAACTTGTGCTAAAATGCCAGCAATTGTTCCGCTTGCTGCTGCCGCTTTGATTACTAGAAGAGCATTTTGAAGAATAGGGTGTTGTGTTAACGCATCATTTAAAGCAGCAGTTGCAGTGCCTATTGTTTTTGCATTTTGAACTGCGGGAACATCTGCTGCAACTTGAGCTGCTAGCTGTTTAATTGCCGCTACTTGGGTAGGTGCAATCGTTTGGTAAGGAGTGGCACTAGACAAAATGCTTTGAGCAAAAGTATTTTCTGCTTGAACTTGAGGGATAGTTTGAGCAATAAATTGAGCCGGAGTTTGTGCTGAAGATTGAATTAATGTAGCAAGACTACTGTATTCGGTTTGTAATTTTTGTCGCTCATTTAGGGCACTTTGTAACGCGGCCTTTGCTTGCTGTTGAGCTTTTTTGTCTGGATTATTTTGTGCAGAAAGTACGAGCATTGTTTTTGTAATAATATCATTGGCTGCTTTAACGGTTGCGGCTACGAGAACAGGGTGTTGTTTGGCATAGGGAGCGGCATATTTTGTTATATTTTGTGCAAATACTTTTAAGAGCATTGCTTTAGCGTATATTACTTTTGGTTGAGGTAGAATTTTTTGTATTTCATTAAAGTAATTCTGTGCTTGTAAAACCATGTCTCTGGTTGCTTGCTTTGATGGTTGTCCTGGGCTAGTTGGTGCAATGCTTGTTGCAATAGCGGTTAAGGCATTAAAGTATTGGAGAGTAGGGCTTAGGGTTGGTTGGTCAGCAGTAAGCGCTTGAAAATTCAGTGCTTTTAATGGTGCATAGGCGGTAGCATCTTGAGCGCCAAAAGTTTTGGAATCAGTTGCTAATTGTGTTCCATGATTAAATGCCTCAGTAATCCTTTTGCCTGCTAAGTAGGCATTAGCATAAACATTAAAATTGGCAAGATGAGCGGCAGCGTTTGTGGTTGCTTGAGCTTTGATATTAGGATCTTTAGTACTTTTCCCTTGGTGTACTAGTTGTAAAATTGCTTTTGATGTGTTTGTAGCGAGTGTATGCCATTGTTCTACATAATTAGCACCTTTGAAAGCTGGTGCGACGGCAGGGGTTGCTGCTGTTGCAGGAGGGGTTGTGGTAGGAGGGGTGTGTACTAGCGAGCTTGTTATCGCAGGTTTTGCTGGTGCTGCGGTAGTTGCAGGTTTAGCCGCTAGAGGGCTTGCTGTTGCAGGTTTTGCTGGTGCTGC
>CAYHBO010000039.1:3150-14437 GCA_964354855.1 uncultured Pseudomonadota bacterium
TAGTTGCAGGTTTAGCCGCTAGAGGGCTTGCTGTTGCAGGTTTTGCTGGTGCTGCGGTAGTTGCAGGTTTAGCCGCTAGAGGGCTTGCTGTTGCAGGTTTTGCTGGTGCTGCAGTAGTTGCATGTTTTGGTATGGGGATGCTTGTTGCGGCGGGCTTTGCTGTTGGAGTTGGTGCGACAGGAGTATTGGGAGCCGCCATGATTGAAGTAACATACGATAGAAATATTGTGCAGACAATTTTCTTATTAATAAAAATCATAAGAACCTCTCAAAAAAATAATCGGACTAATTATCTTTTTTACCAGGTTATTTCTCACTTAAGCAATATTATTAGGAATACAATGGTAAATAGATTTGTTTTTATTGTGATTATTAGTTATTTTTTACTTTTCGTGAGTTTCTTATGTTTGTTTACATTCGATAAATAATTTTTAGCTTTGATTGATCATATGACTACAAAAAAACTTGGCATTATCCTTGCGGGATCCCTTACTGATGGCCTTATTATGCGGCTTGCTCCGGGGTGCTTACTTGAAGATATTAAAACGGGGAAGTTTGTTTCTATTGTAGGGAAGCAGTATCGTTTTTTTTCATTGATTACCAATCTTGAGTTGGAAGTTTCTCATCCGGATATTCTTCTTTTTCCTCCAGGTGAAGATGAGCATTTGTTGGTGGATATGCTTAAATCAAGGGACATGTATGCCAAGGCAGCCTTGCGCCCCATGCTTATGCTTGATCATCAGCAACGAAAAATGCCGGTAAAAACGATCCCAGAACATTTTTCTGTCGTGTATGAAGCGAGTGAAAAAGATGTTTCAGATGTTTTTGGAGATGAACAAAAGCATCGTCGCTATTTCAGTATAGGGGTACCGGTTGATATGAATACACCGGTGTGCCTCAACCTAGAAGCATTTACTGAACGAAGTAATGGTATTTTTGGGAAAACGGGAACAGGGAAGACCTTTTTGACGCGGCTTATTCTGGCAGGGTTAGTCAAGAGTGACTTAGCGGTTAATCTTATTTTTGATATGCATAGTGAGTACGGTTTCCAGGCGCGAAAAGAGGGATCTGGGCAAGCGTTTGTTAAGGGGCTTAAAACACTTTTTCCCAATAAAGTTGCTATCTTTTCGCTTGATCCGCAAGCAACGAGGCGTCGAGGCTGTGCCCCTGATGTTGAAGTTTTTTTGAGCTATCAGGATATCCACATAGAAGATGTTATGTCACTGCAAGAAGAACTTGGTTTACATCCAACAGCGTTAGAAGCTGCTTACTTGATTGGCAGTAAATATAAAAGTCGTTGGTTAGAGGTTTTACTCCAACAGGAAAATACGATTAAAGAGTTTGCTTTACAAGTTGGGGCGCATCCAGAATCAGTTGGTGCTTTGTATCGAAAACTAAAACGTTTAGAAAAATTTTCTTTCATTAGAAAAAGTGAAGATCAACATAGGTCAGCAATAGATAATCTTGTTGAATACTTGCAGCGTGGTATGCACGTGGTATTTGAGTTTGGGAATCATACCTCTATGTTGTGTTATTTGTTGGTGGCAAACATTATTACGCGGTGTATTCATGAGGCTTATGTTGCCCAAACCGAGCGTTTTTTAGCATCACAAAATGTTGGAGATAAACCAAAACATCTTATGATTACCATTGAAGAAGCGCACAAATTCTTGAATCCTTTTGCGGCAAAACAAACTATCTTTGGGACTATTGCGCGTGAAATGCGAAAATACTTTGTCTCACTTATGGTGGTTGATCAGCGGCCATCGGGCATTGATGAAGAGGTTCTCTCTCAAATTGGCACAAAAATTGTAGCATTACTGAATGATGAAAAAGATATTCAAGCGGTACTTACTGGTGTGAGCAATGCCAGTGGATTACGTTCAGTTCTTGCAACGCTTGATTCAAAAAAACAGGCGTTAGTCATGGGGCATGCGGTTCCTATGCCGGTCGTAATACAAACCCGTGAGTATGATGAAGCATTTTATGGCGCTATGGGGCTTGGATTAAGTAAGCTGGAAGTACAGCAAGCAATCGATGAGATTTTCTGATTCTAGAAGATAACCTATAACGCTTTTAAACCGGGTAAAAAATGTCAGATACCATAATAAAAAACAGTAATATTACATCACTTATCCAACGCTTCAATCTTGGGTTTGTTGCCTATATTTTTTTGATTACCGGGCTTTATTTCTGGGCGCTTTATTTTAATAGTTATCCCCATATGGTTTTTATCCCCCTGATGATGGCTTTTGTTCCGATCGTTATTGATGGCATTAAAGATCTTTTCGAGAGAAAAATAACGACAGAGTTCTTTTTGATTTTTGCTACAGGGATTGCCATTATTGCTGGTCAAAAAGAAGCAATAACGGCGGTGTTATTGATTATGATGCTTGCAAAGTATGTAGAAAAATTTATCGAGGAAAAAACAGGACGGGCTATTGAAAGTCTGATTCGCCTCATTCCTACTATGGCAACTATTTATACGGAGCATGATGAAGAAACGATCTCACTTGATGTGGTGAAGCCGGGTATGCAGGTAATTATTAAAACAGGGGGACAGATCCCGGTTGATGGTATTGTGGTTAAGGGTCAGGCCAGTGTTAATGAATCATTTCTTACTGGGGAAAGTTTACTTAAAGAAAAACAACAAGGTGATCTTGTTTTTGCCGGGACTTTCGTTGATGCAGGAAGTGTTATTATTAAGGTGCAAAAAGTAGCTGGGGATACGTATTTTGGGAAAATTAGCAACTTGCTGGCACAAGCTGAACATGAAAAAGCTAATATTATTGCGGTAGCAAATAAGGCTGCAATGGTTATTGTTGTGGTGCTTATTGCTTTTATAGTGTTGGTATGGCTGAGAACGGGGGATCTTACTCTCGTCGCGACGTTATTGGTTTTTGGTTCACCGATTGAACTTACGTTAATAACTCCTCTTGCGGTTCTTGCCGGAACGGCGGCTGCATTTCGGTGTGGCATTTTGGTGAAAGGTAGTATTGCTCTTGAGCGATTTGCTGCAGTTGATACGCTGATCTTTGATAAAACAGGGACGTTGACTATGGGAGAACCAACCGTTGTTCTTATTGAGTCTGCTGATGAACATTATTCTCAAAATGATATTTTAAAACTTGCGGCTATTATTGAAAAGCGTTCTGGTCATGTTCTTGCTAAATCAATTTTGAAAAAAGCGTATGAGCACAAGATAATAATTCCTGATCCTGAGTCATATGAATCAATTACCGGACATGGTGTGGAAGCGGTTTATCAAGGGAAGCATTGTCAGTTGGGAAGTCAGCATTTTATTGAAGCTCCTGAGCATGGGAATATTCCTATTCCAGCCTTTTTCTTGTCGGGATCTGATGAATCAGTTACCTATTTTTATTTAGCTTCTAGCGGTAAATTATGTGGACGGATTGGGGTGTCTGACATTATAAGGCCTGAGGCAAAGAGTACGATAGATCAGTTACGTGAATCTGGGATAAAAAACATTATCTTGCTTAGTGGAGATCGATTTGAGGTTGCTCAGCATATCGCAGTTCAGCTTGGTATTGAAAAAGTTTATGGTGAAGTTGCTCCTGATCAAAAATTAAGCATTATTAAGGATTTACAGGCTAAAGGGTGTCGTATCGCTATGGTTGGGGATGGAATTAATGATGCCCCAGCGCTTAAGCAAGCTGACGTTGGTATTGCTATGGGAGCTATGGGTATGGAACCAGCTATTGAAGCAGCAGATATTGTTTTAACTTCCAATGATTTATATGGAATTGTTTTTGTTCATCAGTTATCTAAGAAAATTATGCGATTAATTATGCAAAATATTTTTTTAGGATTTCTTCTTATTCATTTATTAGGCATAGTCTTAGCGCTTTTAAGCTTAGTGACGCCTATTCAAGCCGCTTTGTTTCATGCTGTTTCAGACCTACTTATCTTACTAAATTCAGCTTGGTTAATTCGGTTTTCTTTGAAAAAGAGATAAGCCTGCATTGTTTTTTCAAACTATATCTTTCCAACCCGACTTTCTGCTAGTTTTCTACAAGCGTTAGAAAAATAAAAACGATAGAAGCCTTGGGGGGATCAAGTATGTTTATCATTCGTGCTATTTTTATTCTATCTCTGTCGGTATATTTTACGTGTCATGCTGCTGATTTTGATAGAAATAATAAAATAAAAGCGGATATCAGTTTTATGATTGCTGATATAAAAGTTCCTCAAGATGGTGTGAAAATCCTTGAACTTGGCGATGCTACATGGTCAGGGTTTAGAGGGTTTGGGTTTATTCATGGCGTTGGTGCAGCCTGGAATCTCTTCTGGGAACATTTGGAATTATTTAATCTGCCGATTTTCTTAGTTGGTACCCCATCGGCTACCGAGAAAGCTCTTTCACGTTTTACTCAAAACCCAATTTGTAGAAATGTTGGGTCTATGCGCGATCTTGTAAGAGATCCAT
Organism: uncultured Pseudomonadota bacterium; assembly: GCA_964354855.1. Classification (GTDB taxonomy): domain Bacteria; phylum Babelota; class Babeliae; order Babelales; family RVW-14; genus CAYHBO01. The sequence continues at coordinate 7,598 of CAYHBO010000039.1, forward strand.
TATTTAAACAATTAGCCAAAGAACCTAGAGTATCTATCTCTTTAACTAAGACCTCTCTTTTGGCGTATAAGGGGATTATTGTTTTTGATCGTTATCGAAGTGTTCCTGAGCATTTTTATATGGCAAAAAAGTATCCGAATTTTTTAATTCTTAATGAGGCGATTTATGAAGCGGCTCAATATAAACATCTTACGGGAAAACTTTTTGATACCGCATTACAAGAGTTTCGGCCTAAGTTTGGAATTTATGATCGTGCATATAGTCCAACATTAGCAGAAACTATTAAGCATGATATTCCGGTACCTATGTACGTTTTAAAACCGACATACGCATCGCAAGGGCATGGCGTTATTATGGTTTCAAGCAATGATCTTGATGATACGTTGAAGTTTATTTTTCAAGCAAAAGGGCATGGAAATTGGAAATTATTTAAGCTTAGTGACAATGATTATAAAGATGCATATGCGTATTGGCATAAACCAACTCATGATACCAGTTTTATTGTTGAAGAGTTTGTTGCATCAAAAACAGTATTAATAGATAAAAAACCCTATGATCCTACCATGCGTGTGTTTTTTTCGCTCAGTAACAGTGAGGGGATTATTGGTATTACCTTCTTAGGGGCATATTGGAAAAAACCGACAAAAAGCTTGATGGAGGAAGGTTCTTTTAGGATAAAGCATATATCTAAAATTCCAAAACATCAGCCATCAGAAGAAATTATAAAAGGACTGACGGTGAGCTGTGATGATTATAAGCGTGTTACTGAAATATTACATCCAGTATTAGAACAGCTCTACAAAAAGATGCTTATACAAAATTATGAAACTCCAAATGGTTTTATTGCGCGCCAATTCTATCGTGAAGAATCTTTTTAAGTGCTATTTAGTTGGGACTCCATGGGGATAAATGATTTTTTGAACATCAGGATTCACGGGAACGCCATCATCAATGACATGTACCCAGCCGCCATTAGAAGATTTTGTGCTGTGGTGGACGGTCAGTCCGAACTTATCAAGGCTTATTTGCGGTCCAGCCACTGTTTTAAACGAGGCGCCTTTTCTTGAGATGTCGGCTTGATTAATAGCTCCTTGGATGATCAAATAACGAACAAATTTTGCTTTATTGTCGGCGTTATTGATGCCATTGAGCATGCCATCGCGGCCCCATTTTCTGAAAGCATTATCTGTTACGGCTATGAGCGTGTAAGGGTCAAGTGACTTTTGAATAAGTCTATCAGTTAATGTTGCGGAGAGTAACTGCATAAGGATAGCAAAAGATCCGGGTGTTTTAACTAAATCATATAATGAGCATCGTTGGGCTGCTCCATTCATAGAATTATAGCTTGTTATGCCGATTAATACGGTTATTAAGAATAAAAATTTTTTCTTTATCATAATGGCTCCATAAATAGTGTAAAAATTATTTTTAATTATATTGCATTGTTAATACTATAATAGGCTATAGGTTTTCTAATAGTAAATAATTTAGAATTTTTTTTTAGTTTAGAGTGAAATTGATTCAGTACTTTTATTGATGAGGTTACTTTTGCGTACGTCATCCTCGCGAACGCGAGGATGACGTGTCTGAGAAATTTATAGCTGGTTTTTCATTTAATAAAGGTTTTATTGTCGATTTCTAAGGCCTTAACTCTTCTTTACTCCATAATTTTTGAGCATTTTATGATAAATTTTAGGGAGTGCGACCCGTAATTCATTGGTTATTTTGATGAATTCGTCATCTGGGATGGTGAGTGCTGATAAGGCAACATCTGACTTGTAGTAGGGAACCGTCTTATGTTTTTCGGTTAATGATCCTTCGTCTGATAATGCTTTAACGGGGATTTTATGATAGCCGCCGAGCATGTTTACAAATATTTTACCGGCATCATGGCGTAAAACAAAGTGAACCCGTACCGTTGGATCATAAACTTTGTTATGAACAAAAAGTGGCGTTGAAGGGCAGTATTCTTCAACAATAAAAACCTGATCTTTGTTATGCTTCCAATGGCTAAAGGTGTGAGATTGTTTTTCGTAACTGTCCGATGGGATTTTTATATTGCTATTCTGTCCACAAATATATCGTAAGGTTACATCAAGATCTTCTTTCGTAACCATCATGATTCCTCTGCCATAACCTGCAGAAACAGGCTTAATAACAAACATATCGCTCTTAATATCGTTGATGATGGTTGCTGCTAATGTTGACGAGTACTTTTTTGGATAACTTTTAAAGCAAGGCTTATATGCTTTTAATGAAGGGTCATCAAATAAGGACGCTCCGATATGTTTATAAGCACCATAAATACTTCCAACATCATCGAGATAAAGAAATTGTGGGTGGTTCTTTTGAAATGCTGCAAAGTGGCGTTTATCAGAGGCTTGTGGTTTGTAGATAATAAGCCCTTTATGGCTGTTAAGTTGTGAGTAGTTAAAGGAGCCATTCTTAGCCTGTTTAAATTCTGGGTCGTTTTCAAGATCAGTAAGGCCAAAGTGATATTTACCGCCTATGTTTAGGAATCGATACCATGCATCATTGCTTTCAGAGATGTTCAGTTTTCCATCAAGGTGATCAGCCGGTTTAATGCCCACATACCATACGGGCATATTGATGGTTTCCGCTAAATACTGCCATAGTGATGGCCAGTAGGGAGAAAATATGGTGGTTGGGGCTCCGCCGATTGACATAGTAACGGGAGTGTTGCCTAGGCCGGTTGTTTTGCCGCGGCCAAACTCACAAATTTTTATCTTGTTCGTGTTGCTGTCATACTTGAAATCGATAAAGAGAAATGAGATGTCTGCTTTGAGGCTTTTTTCAGGAATTTCGACCATGGTTGTGTTGGAAATAAAATCGTGTAGTTGTGGCGCAAGAAAAGGTGATGCTGTTTTAAACGATACATTTTCTGCTTGTAGGGTGAATGGGACCGTTAACGCTAATAATAATAATTTCTTCATAGATTGCCTCACTTTGGTAAGAAAACTATATTTCTACCAAACTAGTTTGGAGTGAAGAGGACTATCAATAAAGTAGATATTTTCCTACGTCATCCTCGCGAATGCGGGGATCCAGGCCTTCTTCCTTCTCTAAATTTTTATATTTCTTTTTACAAACATTTTAGAAAGTTAGAACAAGTAAGCAAGACCTGGATCCCCGCATTCGCGAGGATGACGTATAAAGGTGGCTTAAAATTTCTGAGAATTAAGTTTGAATTATTGTTTTACAGTGTTGTAATGTTTTGTATGCGTTTCTTTTGTGTTAAGTAATCTTGAAACCGTCGTATCCCTTCAGTTACTAGATCTATTTCACGTGCGAAACATAAGCGTACGAATGAACCACAAGAACTTCCAAAATCTGTTCCAGGGACCAGTGCGATGTTGGCTTTGTCTAAAAGGTCGATAACAAATGATGTGCTGACCGGTTCTTTTGTTTTAAAGAATATATAAAATCCTGCATCAGGTTTTACGTACTGAAATTCGCCTTGTATTTGTAGAAAGTCAAAAAATTCGCAAATAATTTTTCGAGCTTGATGCACTTTCTCATAGTAAGGTGTGATAATTTCTTCTTTGTGCTCAAGTCCAAACCAAGCGGCATACTGAGAAATAACATTAGGGCAATTAAGCGTAACCATTTGAATGCTACCAAGTGCGGCTGTAAGTCGTTTTGAACTAATAACGTAACCAATACGCCAACCACTCATGCCAAAATTTTTTGAAAATGAGCCTATACGAATGACGCGATCAGATTCTAACGCGAGTGACGAACTTGAATAAAACGTGCCTTCAAAAATAAAGTCGTCATAAATTTCATCAATAACTAAATAGATTCCCTTGCTTTCACATAATTTTGCCAAGGTGATTAATTCAGCTTTGCTCAAATAGCAGCCAAGTGGATTTGAAGGGTTAGAAAAAATAATCATACGGGTTTGTACCGTGATTGCATTTTCAATAGCTTTTAAATCGAATTGCCAGGTGAATGTTCCTTTTTCTGCGGGAATCATATGCCAGCCTTGTATTGATATTGGTTTTCCTTTGGCTAAGGTAACGGCGTGTTGATAGACCGGATACGTTGGCTCTGGCAGTAAGACTTCATCGCCTGTTTTCAAAATAGTTAAGCAGATGGATGTTAAAGCTCCTATTGCGCCATGAGTAATGGCAATTTGATCTATTCCAACGTTGGTCTCATAAGATTCAGAAAGCATTTTGGCGATTTTATTTCTTAAGGGTAAAATGCCTAATGCGTCTTGGTAGTAGTCAGCTTTGTCTGATTGGGACATTTGACGCGCATAATTTTTGATGTCGGGATGTACGCCCCCAAGTCGTAATGCTCCTTGAGAAAAAGATATACATCCTTTTCGTCCTTGGGCTATTTTTTCTATTTCTTTAATTGCTGGAACTTTAAACGAAATCATTTTATCCCCCCTTCAAGAGAGTACAGCTCATGACAAAGATTACGATAAATGCGATGACGAGGTAATTAAAATAGCGATCAATACAATTTTTAATATGAGGACCCCATAACCTAATGGCTCCGGCAATGAGAAAAAAACGTGCTCCGCGGGCAATGGCTGAGTAGAAGATGAAGGGGAGGAGGGGAAGTTTACAAAAGCCGGCAGAAATGGTTACCGCTTTGTAGGGGATTGGGGTGAACCCACCGATTAGGATTGCCCATGTCTCATAAAGTTTATATTTGAGAACAAGCCCATTGAAGGTGGCTTCGCTGATTAACCAGCTGACTAAGTTAATGCCGATGCTATCCCATAAGACAGCCCCGATCAGATAACCAAAAACGCCTCCAGTAACTGAGGCAATGGTGGCGACTGTAGCGTAAAAAAATGAGCGACGATTATTCTCGATACAAAAAAGAATGAGTAGCGGGTCAACAGGAATTATAAAAAATGAAGCCTCAGCAAAGAAGAGAACGCTAAGCCAAGTTAATCCATGTGATGAATGGACTTTAGTTCCCATCCAATCATAAACCTGACGGATGACCTTCATTGTACTACTCTCCTTAGTTATTTTTTATTTATTGAGCATTTTATGTAAGAAGGTTGGTAAATCTGCGATGGCAATACGTTCTTGTTGTAAGCTGTCTCGATCACGAGCTGTGACCATCTTATCAGTTTCACTTTCAAAGTCGAAGGTAAAGCATACCGGGGTGCCGATTTCATCTTGGCGGCGATAGCGTTTGCCGATGGAACCTGATTCATCAAATTGAACTTCGTAACCAAGAACTTTAAGATCATGATAAATCTTTAAAGCTTGATCGGTTAACTTGTTTGTTAGTGGCATAATGCATGCTTTAACGGGAGCAACGCGAGGATGGAGTGCCAGGACGGTTCTAACATCGCCTTCAACTTCTTCTTCTCGGTATGCATCAAATAATAATGTTAAGAACAAGCGGTCAACGCCTACTGAACATTCAATGACGTTTGGGGTGTATGAAGTGCGTGTTGCATCATCAAATACCACAAGGTCTTTGCCTGAGAATTTTGAGTGTTGTGATAAATCAAAGTTGGTACGGTTCGCAATGCCTTCAAGTTCTTTCCAGCCGAATGGGAATAGGTACTCAAAATCTACGGTGCCTGATGAGTAATGAGAAAGTTCATCTTTTTCATGAGGGCGTACGCGGAGTTTGCTTTGATCAAGACCAATTTCACCGTAAAATTTTTGGCGGCGTTCGATCCAGGATTTAAAGAATTGGTCAGCGGTTTCTGCGGTACAGAAAAATTCTAATTCCATCTGTTCAAATTCACGAACTCTAAATAAAAATTGTTTAGGGGTAATTTCGTTACGGAATGCTTTACCAATTTGCGCAACGCCAAACGGAATTTTAACGCGGTTGGTGGTCATGATATTTTTGAAATTAACAAAAATTGCTTGAGCGGTTTCAGGTCTTAGGTAAGCTTTGTTGGCTTTTTCTGAGAGTGCGCCAAGGTTAGTTTCAAACATTAGTTGGAATTGACGGATATCGGTCCAGTTTTTGACGCCGCATGAAGGACACCCTTTATTGATATTAATATCTGGGTCATCGGCGCGAAATCTTTTTTTACAGTTGAGGCAGTCGATCATTGGGTCACTAAAATTATCTAGATGCCCAGAAGCTTTCCACATGCCTTCAGTCCCAAGGATAGCACCATCAAAGAACAGGACTTCTTCTTGCCAGCATGAGACGTTCTTTTTCCACAGGGTTTTAATGTTTTCTTTGAGCTGTACCCCCAGCGGACCAAAGTCATAAACTCCGTTTAAGCCGGAATAAATTTCAGCTGATTGAAAAACGAAGCCACGTCGTTTACATAATGCGACAATTTTATCGAGCGTTACCTCATGCGAAGCCATGTGTGCGGTTCCTTGCTTAGATCTTAAAATATAATGATGGACCCGTAAAATGTAGCGGGAATTCGTGATGAAGGCAAGGATGAGGCGAACGGCTTTTTATACTTGAGTAAGATTTTTAGGATCCAATAATCTTTTGATTTCGTCTATTTTATCTTTAGATAGTGGCGGGTATGTCCTTGCTTTAGCGAATATTATATCAAAATATTGTAATGGAGTTCTTCCTTCTGCGTCTGTCATCGTTAAGAGCCTGTATGCGTCTTTGTCTTTACTAAAGAGAGCTTTTGAGATTTCTGTTGGATTTTTAGTCTGTATTGCTGCTATCAGTGCTTTGTATGATAGTGCATCACGAATTTTCTTAAGATCTTGGTTAAGAATTCTTTGTGTCTCTTGTAACGCTGCTTCTTGCTTCTGAAGTTCTTCTTTGGAAAGCTCTGTTGCTTGTTGTAGGCCTTGAGGTGGGTGTTGGGTTGAAGTTGCGATTGGTATTTGGGCAGATGGTATAGTA
>CAYHBO010000040.1:0-13391 GCA_964354855.1 uncultured Pseudomonadota bacterium
ATAAACATAGACTTTCCTGTTTTTGCAACATGATCGGTCCAATAGCTCACCCCATAACCCGGCGCAAACTGACCACCTAAGAAAGCTCCTAACTGACCAAATACATTTGCAGGTACTTTTTCTACTATTTGCTTTACTGACGTTGGAAGATCTTCATGATTAAGAAAATCTCTTAAAATCATTGTTCCTTCATCAGGAGTAATCACCGTTAAACCACGTGCAGTAAAAGAATAAAGGAAACATAAAAACGCTTCAAGATTGCCCCCAAAATCATCACGTATTATAACATGAACAATCTCGGGAAGAGGTTTAGTAAACTTATGTTCTTTTGGAAGAAAGCTCTTTGCCAAAGCATGCCCAATAGCTGTTATAATACCCCCGGTACACCTACCAATACATTTACCTGCAAATGCTCCTGCACATTTTGATATATGCGCAACCACAGTTTTTTCAGTATGTAGAGCACGTATCTGTCCGGATGTTAATTTTGGATGCTGAGCTTTAACCTTATAAAGCCAATCTCCACAAATATCGTCAAATCCATAATCTACAACATGTCCCAGAAAGGATTTTACCGTATCATTCGTCAATGATAAATCAATCGCTAACGAAACTCCTTCATTAACCAAATCTGGACTCACAACACCAAGCGTCCATTGACTTACCTTCTCAAATTTACCTAAATCAAATACTTTTGCCATGAGCTTTTGCACTTCAATCTGAGCAACTTGTTTTCCAAGTGAAAGTATCTCTAAACTTGCTTCTTTCCATGGCCTATAAGACTTAGGAATCCATCCTTCTGAAGTAGCACCCTCAAAAAAATAAGAACGTCCCATGTTATAGTACACAGCAGAACAAAACATTTTGAATATACGTTGTTTTATTTCCTGAGAAAAACCAGGTGCTTCTCTACCTATACCAACTTTTTTCATCATACCAAACATACCTGAAAATACTGAGTCCTCTGCCATTTTTGCCAATGGACCACTAAGGACATTATACACAGCTTCACCACGTATCCCACAACCCAACAGACCAGCCATGCCCCCTGAAGAGTCTGAAGCATAATTGTTTAAAAAAGAATACATTTTCTTTAATGAGGCAAAGTCAGGATCCTCACTTACCATTCGACTATCAACAATTACTGGCTTTAACCGATGGTGCGTAAGCAATTTAATCTCATGATAATAACCACTCACCAAATTAACCGCACGAAAAGCCCACAGTAACCCTGTAGAAGCATTAATCGCAACACCTGCTTTATTAATACTTTTATCGGTCTGATCATCTTGTGCACACTTATGAAAATAACCATAAAATTCAGTCAACCAGGAAATTCCTGTAACAATAGAATCATTTGCAAGCACATGGCTACTTTTTATTTTTTCATAAAAATCATCAAAAATTTTAAGCGAACGTTGATAAAGACAAAGACGCTCACCAACCCATGCATAGGCTTCACATTTCTCTTTATTGGAGGGATCTTTCTGAGCATCTGCAAATACTTTAATAACCAAAGCCAAATCAGATTGCAATTGAACAACATCAACTTTAACGGATGCTATGATTACACGCATCATGAGCTCTGAATCGCCAGCAATAACTGCATCAAACATTTTTTTAAGATTTTCAGCCGAATGCAACACGTCTTTATCTTTGCATTGTTTGCTTTTTAAGAATAACTCAAGATGGGTACAGACTTTACGAGCCTGATCTTTATGCTCACTCTCTTTTTGTTTCGCCCGTTCTTCTTCCGATTTATTGTTAAACGCACAAAATAATTCTAATAATTTTAAGCATTTTGCAGCATCTTCATTATTTAAATTCATCTCAAAGCGAGTTTCCAAAATTTTCTTAATTTGACAAACATCGTTATCAATTGATTGAATAAAGCAAAAACCATACCTTAAATCACCACCACCGCCAGATGCATTCAATCCATCATATAAAGACTTAGAGTACTCAGCACAATTACAAATAGCTTCTAGTGCTCTCTTTATGTAACCTTTAACATCTTCAGCGTTTTTCCCCATCCCGGCAAACAAATTATCTAAAGAAGTTAATATTCTTTTAGCTTCTTCTTTTACCTTCGGTAAACATGTTGGATTAACATTATCAAAATTATTTCTTAATTCTATAAGCTTTCCCTTAAGCTCCAAGATCGTACTTGTTTTAGATTTCGCGGATACAAGCATATTAAACTGCTTGGTCAAATCGCGATATTCTTTTTCAGCTTCTTCAAAATTTTTTTTCTTAGCCTCATAATCTGTTTTATCTCCTGCCGCTTGTAAAGCTTCCATTTCTTGCTTTATTGCATCAACCTTGAAACCAATGCTATCACAATAAAATCTTATTTTATCATAAGCAAGAAGAGCATCGAGAGTATCTTTGAGTGTATTTAAAGATGGATCGTTTTTATTTTCAATCCAAGATTTAACCTTTTCAATATGTCTATTGGTATAGTTATCAATGCTCATATTGTTAATCAACAAAACAAGTCTCTCCATTATTTCACCGAACTTTTGCTGATATAAATCTGGAAGTTGTTGTAAATACCCGTTTTGGGTTCCAATGTCCTCTAACTCTTCAGGAGAAAATGCAGCAACTATTGCTTGTGCTTTCTTGTTTTCTTCTGGCGTAGGTTGTGCCGAAAAAACCTTAGAAAACGGCACAAAAGCCGTTACCATTATTGAAAGAATAATCGTACTAAAAATCTTATATCGTCGTGTTATCATATTCATGATAATCCCTTTCGATAATCTCACCGAAGCAAGATCTATAACCCCATTTATTTTAAATATAACCTACACTCTATATTCCAGTATGGCACCGTACTCAAAGTCGGCAACCGCTGAAATAAAATTCAATTAGTATAATTATACAAAAGATAGCCGTTTATGCAACTGGGGTAAAAAATCACGCTTTTTATAGAAATAACGCCGATTAAGACTCAGAAGCTGAAAAGTTAACGATCAAGCCAACCATTGCACAGAAACAAACCAAGGAAGTTCCACCATAGCTTACCAGGGGTAGCCCAAGCCCTTTGGTTGGTAATAACCCGGTAGTAACCATAAGATTCATCAATGCCTGAAGGCTAAGCAGTACCACAAAACCAAGTGTCGAAAAGAAAGCAAATGGCCGCTCAAGAGCTAATGCGATACGCAACCCCTTAAAACAGAAGGCTATAAAGAGAAAAATTAAAACACACGACCCAATAAAGCCGGTTTCTTCAGCTATAATGGGAAAAATGAAGTCGGTATGCTGCATGGGCAAATAAAAGAACTTTTGTTTCGAGTTTGATATCCCCATCCCCCACACCGAACCGGAACCAATGGCTATCAATGACTGAATAATTTGAAAACCACGGCCTTGTGGATCAACCCATGGATTTAAAAAAATTAAAATGCGATTTAAGCGATATGATTTCATAAGCACCAGATATCCGACAAACGGTAACGCTCCAACAACCGTGAGCACTAAATGAATCGGCTTAAACTCTGCTACAAAAAACAATGCAAAAACCGTCACCAAGATAGTAACCACTGAACCAAAATCAGGTTGTTTAAGCAGAAGTAAAAAAGCAACGCCCAAAATAACCAATAATTTTAAATAACTTTTTAATAAAAAATCGGCAGTTTTTTGTTTCTTCTCAAGAAAAAAAGCAACATACATAATCAAAAAAAATTTAAGTAATTCACTCGGTTGTACGCTTATACCAGCAACCATAAGCCAACGATTTGATCCATGAATTTTAGTACCAAGACCAGGAATAAGTGTTAATGCAGTAAGTCCTAATGAAAAAATAAACATCCACGGCACCAATCGCCGAAGAAGATCTAATGGAATCTTGGCAAAGAAAACAAAAATAAATAACCCAGGAATAAGATAAAGTGCTTGCCGTTTTAAAAAATAATGTGCAGAACCAAACTGCTCTAAGGCAAAAACCGAGCTTGATGAATAAATAAACATAAGACCAATAAGAATCAAAAAAACAGTGATGCTCAACAACCCTCGAACATCTTTCTTTAATCGATCTTGTTGTACATGGGAACTCATACGCACTCTCTTTCGTTACAACGATAACGTCACGAGTGTAATTGAGCCGCCCTTTTTAAAACAAGTTCTTTAAAAACATCACCACGATGTTCATAGTTTTTAAATAAATCATAACTTGTGCCACTCGGTGAAAAGAGTACCTGATCTCCTGGTTCTAACGTCAAAAAGAGATCGTCAAGCAACTGTTCCAAAGTTTCATGCGTCTGACTCAACCCAAAACTTTCACGTTCAGCTCCAAAACAATATATTTTTTTTAGCTGTGGAATTTGATTAAGAACATCAATTAGACCAGATCGATCAACTCCTTTACCTAAACCACCTAAAATAACAATAAGTGGTTTCGCCGCTTGCGCAAGCTTTTTTACCGCCGCCTGCGTTGCTTGAATCACCGTTGATTTAGAATCATTATAAAAAGTAACATCACCAATCGTCGCAAAATGCTCAAGCCGATGATTTGGTAATAATGGCTTTGGAAAAGAAAATGTTTGCAACTCTTTTATATCAATACCGAATGCATAAGCAATAGCGATAACCATAAGCCAATTTTCTGTGAAGATGCCCTCAGGTAAAAACCCAATCGGCACAATTTCTTGTTCATTTTGTACCGTTCCATAGACCACCGTAAGCATCACAATTTTATCTTCTTTTAAACACAGAACAGCGTAGCCATCATGTTTTATGTGATCAAATAATAATGATTCACTCTGTTGCGTTGTTACAAAAATAACCTGTGATTGTAACATGCTAAGCGCATAGCTCGCCGAAGCAGCCATTTCACCGATCAAAAGTTCCCACGGTAAAATTGCAGTTTGGTCAGATTTCTGTGTTATAAATAAACGCCACTTCGCTTCAAAATAAACCTGCATTGTTTTATGTCGATCAAGATGATTAGGATACAGATTGGTAAGCACAGCAACATCAGGAGCAAACAAATTACTACGCTCAAGTTGAAAACTTGATAACTCAATCACCGCAGCATGAAGCTGATCATCAAGTGAATACAATAATGGCGTACCAATGTTACCAATCGCTGGAATAGTTTCTTTATTAAGTTCCGACAACACCTGAGCAGCCAAAACGGTCACCGTAGTTTTACCAAGAGCTCCAGTAATAGCAACCGTTTTACCTTTAAAAAACGTCGCAAACAAATCAAGCTCACTCACTAATTTATGTTGTGACACAATTTTCTGCACATCAATTCCGGGGCTTACCAATACACGATCACAATTATTTACAAACTCACGCATCGTCACCAATGATGCATCTAACACAACAATGTCATGAGACTGAAGAAAGCGCGTATCATCATCACTAAGTATTTTTTGGTCCCAAACAATGAGCGAAATTTGTCCTTGCTTATCATTGAAGAGAAACGAAGACAATAATTCTTTATGTTGCACATAAAAATCAGCATACGATCTACCAACAAGGCCAAACCCTAAAATACCTACTACTTTTTTCATCTTTCTTGCCCTTTAAATCGGTTAACTATCGATGTCGTAGATTTTTCAGGAACCAAATTAACAATATGAACGGTGCCTCCATACGCAATAATCGTTTTGTACTCAGGAAGACTTTCTGCTTTGTAATCACCACCTTTTACATGAACATCAGGACGAAGATATTCGATAAGCGACTGCGGGGTATCCTGATCAAATGAAACCACAAAATCAACGACACCTAACGATGCAATAACCTGTGCACGATCATCCAAAGTATTAATCGGTCTTTCTGGCCCTTTATTTAATCGTTTCACTGAATCATCTGAATTAAGCGCAACCACCAAAATATCTCCCTGTTTTTTAGCTTCTCTTAAAAGATACGTATGCCCTACATGCAAGAGGTCATAACAACCATTGGTAAAAACAACTTTTTTCCCATCAATGCGTAACCAATCAAGTTCCATTTTTAATTTCGCCCAATCATAGATAATTTTTGCATCAGGTTCAGATTCACAATCTATAAGCTCTTCCAAGCTTACCGCATAGGTCTTTAAATGAGATACCGCAACAGAGGCTGCACGATTTGCCAACATCAATGCATCAACCATTGCAAGCTTATGTGCCAAAGAAAGCGCAAGAAAAGCAAACGCCGTATCACCAGCACCGGAAAGATCAAATACTTCTCGCTTATAAGCAGGAGAATAAACATCTTCAGTTAACGAAATAAAATGAATACCTTGATCTCCCTTGGTAACCACAAGCCCCTTAATCTCAAGTTTTTTTATAATCGAACGAGCGTTCTCAACAAAATTCACCTGCAATGACAAACCACAATACATAATCATCTGATTAAATGCGGTAAGATTCGGTTTTAAATAATCTACACCACGATATTTACTAAAAAAAGGCCCCTTTGGATCTGCGATAACCAAACTACCAACAGCATGAGCTTTCTTAATGACGTATTCAATAATGGTTTCATCCAAAACCCCTTTTGAATAATCAGAAATCATCACTACTGAATTTGGTTTTAATAACCGATCAATACGCTCCATAACCAACTGTTCTTCATGTTCAGTCATCGATCTTTCGGTTTCACTATCAACACGTAAACATTGTTGATGCCCCGACATAATGCGTTGCTTGCATGTTGTTTTTCTCGATGATGAATGTATCAACCCACTTGTGTTTATACGCATATCTTTTAAAAGTTGCTGTACCGCTTGACCAGAAGCATCCTCCTCATTAACAAACCCAATAATATCAACAAGCATCCCAATGTGTTTACAATTTGCAGCAACGTTAGCAGCACCTCCAAGGCACTGTTCCCTACGTTCTTCTTTTACGACTAAAATGGGGGCCTCTGGTGAAATGCGTGTAACCGCTCCAAAAAGGTACTCATCAAGCATTACATCGCCAATAATTAAAACTGAAACCGGCTCAGCAGAGCGCAGTTGACTCACCAATGATTTCATTGTGCATCCAAAAGATTATTGATTAATAAATAGAACCTAATTTTTCAAAATGTTGCTGTCATAAAAGAATATAACGTATGTTTTTTGATGACAGATACCGATCATAAATATAACGTGAAAAAAATAAAGGAATTTTTCATGAAGTTACAGATTAAATATAATCATGCCGATTTTGACAACGCTTTTAATGCGGCAAAAATCACGCACGACGAAGCGGACATTATGGCCATTGGATCATTACTTCTTTACCAAAAAGGAATTGCTGCCGTTGCTATTTTCAAAGAAACATTTCCCGACAAGCAACTTTATGTTGATGCCAAAATTACTGATAAGGCTGAAGCAGCCGTAAAAATTTTTGCACAAGCAGGCGCCTCCTACATCTCTGTTTTGGCAGGAGCTCACTTCAGCATCATTCAAAAAGCAGTTGATACTGCAAAAAAATATAACATAAAAATTGTACTTGATTTTTTGAACACCGATATTTTTGGACAATTTGCTGTCGAATCAGAAACGCTTGGTGTTGACGCAATTCTGCTTCATCGACGCATCAATGGCAATCAAACCGACTTAGAAAATGATTGGCAGGTCATACGCGGAAATTCTGATCTTCCCATTTTTATTGAAGGTAAAATAGACGAAGAAAATATTCATCAACTCGTTAAACTAAAACCATCTTTTATTGTGGTAGGTTCAGCAATAACCAATGCTAGCGATCCTGCACGGACTGCACAAAATTTGAAAACACTCATGAATAGCTAAGATTACTTCTTTGACTTCTTCTCGAATTGTAACACAAACAACCGCTTCAACTCCGTTACTGTTGTTGCTTCTGTTGCAGACTTATCCGGACGAAACCCCATCATTCTTGGAAATCGCAATGCAAGTCCCAATTCATGTTCAGCTTTGCCAGCTGTGTGTAACGGAGATTTTGTAATCTCATCAGCGCGAATCATACAAATGATTTCTGGACTAACCCACACATCAGGATAAAGCTCTTTAGCACAGATAACATTATGCGGTCGTTGCCCAACTTTAATCGCATCACATGATTTTTTTTGCTCACGCCATTCTGCATCGGTAAACCCGGTACCAATTTTTGCTACCGTCACAAAAACATCTTCGTTTTTATCATAAACACCGACCAGCAAAGCTCCAATGCCAAATGATGCGCGCTTACCTCTTCCCGCATAGTAGCCAAGAACAACACAATCAAGCGTATCATCAAGTGAACCTGACTCCTGACGCTTAAGTTTAATCCAATTAAAATTTCGCTTCCCTGGTTGATACAAGGCATCGATACGCTTAACGACAAGCCCTTCAAGCCCTTGAGCAATATTTTCAGTAAAGTATTCTTCCAGCATCTGAGCATTATAAATTTTTTTTTCTTCGATCAACGCAATAACCGATTTGTCAGCAATCACTTTTTTATCAAGAACTTTTTTAAACGCTTCACGACGATCATGATGTGTCTTGTTTAGATACGATTCACCATTTAAAAACAACAAATCAAAAAAGAAAAGTTTTAACGGAAACTCTTCCGCCGCCGATGCAATCTCATGTTTACGCTTACGCTTAACCGTCTCTTGAAACGGCAAGAAATTACCGGTTTCAGCATCGTAAGCAATCGCTTCACCTTCAGCAACAAGTGTTTTAACATCTAGATCAAGCACTGCATGATAAAGATCTGGAAACATTTCTGACATATCCTGTAAATTGCGAGAAAAAAAACGAACAAACGGCTTATCACCGGTATTGTCTAGATGAACTTGTAATCGAAATCCATCAAGCTTTGGCTGTGCAACACAGTCTCCTAACCGTTCAAAGATTGATTTCGCATCAGGCATGCGTTCTGCGGCCGCTGGTAAAATAGGAACTCCAGGAATAATCGTCGCTTTTTTAATGCCCTCAAGACCATCAGTTTTAAGTACTTTGATAATGAGACCAATGTCGGCCGAAACATTGTATGCCTCTTCTAAATCTTTTCGTAATGATTTATCGCCCGTAGCCATCCAAGAAAAAGCATCAAGCAAGGTCATATCGGAAAAACCAAGCCGTAGTTTGCCCAAGATTGCTCGAATAGCATACTTGCCTGCAATAGGATCAAGCTCTTGCAAAAGCTCTTGCAAAAATTGTTCTTTAGTTTTTTGAGATCCGGTACCACCAAGCTTTAAAAACGACATGAGTCGATCATGGACATCACTCACCGTAAGCTCTATTCCAGAATACTTCTCATGATCATATTGAGCATACAAAAGACCGAAGTCTCCAATTGTTTTTACTGCTGCAGCAATGTCCGGTATATCCTTTTTTAACAGTACCGAAAGAACATTAATCATGCTTTTTTCAGCAAAATTAAACTGCGTACTCACATAAACCGGTTGAACATTACCTAGAGAAAAATAACTGATGATCGCAGCTTCCTGTGCACTCGCTTGTTTGAACAACTCGGCTAAAATTTTGGTAATCTCAGTACGACTTGATTCAGCCTCGAGACGTTCGAGCGTTGCTGCAACTTCAGAAAATTTCATGCACGATCCACAGCTAAGTTACTTTTATGTCGCCAGACAATCCACCCCAACAACCAGAATAAAAAATAAAGCTGAGGACTAAACAAACCACCATGAACACTGGCATAAGAAACAACAAATACAATCGTTGCACCAATCGATCCTACATAAGCACGATGAGTTACCATAAGCAACACCGCCCAACAGAGAGCAAACCAAGTAAACCACAACGGCGGAAAGAGAAAGTAGAGAATACCGCACATGGTAGCAACCCCTTTACCACCGGTAAAACCTAAGAACATTGAATAAGCATTCCCAATCAACAAAGCAATGCCGGTCAGTTGTAAAATAATCTCTTGAGAAACAATAGTCGTAAGATAATTTTGACCTAATGACGAAACAAACAATAAATATAAAAAAGCTTTTGCGGCATCAATCAGAAAAATAACAAAAAAATAGCGCGGGCCAAAGACACGCGCAATATTGGTAGCTCCGATGTTACCAGAACCATGCTGCGTAACATCAACTCCAAAAACCAATCTACCGAACAGATATCCCGTTGGAATTGAACCTACTACGTAGGCTCCAACGAGAATGATTATTAAATTTATCATAAACATACATCCGAGAGGTAAAAGAAAACATCTAACATGAAATATGGTAGCGACGCAGGGACTCGAACCCCGGACCTACGGATTATGATTCCGCCGCTCTAACCACCTGAGCTACGTCGCCACACTTCGTTTTGTTAAATTTTTATGGATCTTACTTTTAACACATCTAAAGCAAAAGTAAAGACTGATTTTAAGAACCACACACCTGATAAGAGTGTTGCAATAATCCCTGCCATCAAAGTAACCGCAAATCCTTTAATCGCCGGTCCACCAAAGTAGAAGAGAATCATGCCAATCAGAAATGTTGTGATATTTGAATCTAAAATAACGACCATTGCACCAGAGAAGCCATGACTAACCGCCAACCTGAATGATTGTCCAGCAGCAAGTTCTTCTTTAATATGCTCATAGATCAGAATCGATGCGTCAATCGCCATCCCAATGGTCAACACCATCCCCGCAATACCTGGTAAGGTAAGCGTTGCATTGAAATATGACAGTGCAAGCATCGTTAAGAAAAGATTATAAAACAGAGCAATAATCGCCAGTAACCCAGCAACTTTATAATAAAACACCGCAAAGAACAGAAGTAACAACATTGCTACCATACATGACAACAACCCTTTATTGATTGCATCTTGTCCAAGGGAAGCTCCAACGCGACTTTCTTGTTCAAAGCTCAATGGTGCAACCAATGATCCTGAACGTAATACAATCGCAAGATCAAGCGCTTCTTTTTGAGTATAACGACCTTGAATCACACCCTCGCCACTAGGAATCGCTGAATTTATATTTGGTGCACTGTACATAGCATTGTCAATTACAATTCCAAGTCTACGACCAACATTGTTGCTGGTAAGATCAGCAAATTCAACCGCCCCACTTGAATCAAGTCTGAAGCTTACTGAAATTTTACCAAACTCATCAAACACCACCCGTGCATCCACCAGATGATCACCGGTAACATCAGGGAACGCCGAGACTAAGTAAAACTCGCCACCTTCGTGGCCATCTTCATTTTTCAAACTAGGAATAATCATTTTATCTGCCGGTAAGTCACCATCAAAACGATCTAACAACGATTGGCGTGTACCACCGGTAGCTTCAACCATCTTAAACTCAAGATGTGCTGTTTTTGTAACAACCGCTTTAACACGATCAGGATCATCCATGCCTGGCAACTGTACAACCACTTGGCGTTCGCCATGACGTTGTACTACAATTCCTTCAACCCCTGAACCGGATAACCGATTAGAAAGAACACTCACCGCTTGATCAACAGCCCCGGAACGAATGTCACGGTCTATTTCATTTGCAAGTGTTGCTTTAACAACAGTACCAGCTCTGGTTACTTGTAAAACTTTTCCGCGACTTTCTTGTAAAATATGAAGACAAGATTTTGCAACTTCTTCATCTTCAAAGGTCAGCTCTAACGCCATACCTTTAAGTTCTTTAGTTTTTGGATTCGATTTTAATTTTTTTGCTCTGAACAACTCATCAAGCGATCTGAACTCTGCACCCAAACGATTTTCGATTGCTTTTTCAAGACCAACGCTCAAAACAAGATAGGTTCCACCGGCTAAGTCGATACCCTTATTAATGTTACGCAACTTCATTGCTGCAAATGTTTTTTTCATATAACCAGAGAAGGAAGTATCACGACGAGCTTCTTGCATCATTTTAGGATCAAATGAAACCATGAAGTAGCTGCCAGCTATCAACAAGAAAACCCAAAAGAAAAACGGGGTAAATAGAAACTTAACAACGGCGGTTTGTCTCGACATCTTCGTATCTCCTTGAATTTATACTACTCTATTTTCTTTCTTAGACGGCTAGATGGCTTACCAGCCTTAATCTTAGCGTAGGCTGGTGCCGAGGAAGGGACTCGAACCCTTATAGGATTTCTCCTGCTGCCCCCTTAAAGCAGTGTGTCTACCA
Organism: uncultured Pseudomonadota bacterium; assembly: GCA_964354855.1. Lineage (GTDB taxonomy): Bacteria > Babelota > Babeliae > Babelales > RVW-14 > CAYHBO01. The sequence continues at coordinate 12,033 of CAYHBO010000040.1, forward strand.
ATTTCACCACCTCGGCTCGAAAACAATCAAAAAGTAACCAGAATTTATCAGAGAAAATGGTACTTAGCAAATTTTTCTTGAAGAAAAGATAATTTTCATTCAAAGATAATCTTACTAAAAGTGAATACTCTTTATTTTAAATAAATAAGTTAATTATAATTTTATAACGCCTTCAATAAGTAATTACGAAAAATAGGGAGTAATAATGTTAGTTACAAAACCAAGCAAGTTTATCTTCGTCATGTTATGTCTTAACCTACTAGGTATCATTAACGCAGCCGATCCTATCCCAACACCTACTCTAAAACCCACTGCATCTAAACCCACTGCATCTAAACCCACTGCATCTAAAACCACAACATCCACTCCAACGCTACAAAAAGCATCCTCAACACCAAATCTCCCTAAAGCTACCACAACAGCTACACTTATTAAAAATGCCGAAACCGCATTTAAAACAGCCGAAGACAACCTTGGAACTAATGCAAAGGATATTTTAAAAGCACTTACAGCACTCCAAAATACAGTCACAAACGCAGCAAAGCAGATAACTGAACAAAAACTTGCCGGATCTTCAACTTCAACAATTCTTACTGGATTAAGTACCGAATACCAAAAATTTTTAAAAACATTTCAAGGAAAAGTAACCGTTGAGAAAAGTACGTTTAGTTTCATATCACGTACCGCTTACCTCGATCCTGCAACCGATTTCAAGACCGTGCTAACTGCAATAACAACAATAGGTAAAGATTTAGCAGTATTTGCAACACTACCATCAAAAGCAATCCCAACATTTATAACGCCATTTAATAAATTTATAACCGACTTTAAAGCATCGACACAGATCACTATTACAAAAAAATATGTCACTGATATGACTAAGGCCATCAGTGGAGCTAGTTTTGGTACACTCACCTCAAATGCTAAGGACATCTCAGATGGATTAATCAAGCTTAACGCGGCTGCTCAACAGATCATTACCCAAATTCCAGCAAGCACCACTAAACCAACATCAGCCCCTGATATGAAAGATCTCTTTAAGGCACTAACCTCCATGGAAAAAACATTAAATAATAAAACAACTACCGTAAAATCAAGAGTCCCTTCAAGGGCTGCTTTTCTCGATAATAAAGCTATTGACGCAACTAAAAAATTACTCACAACTTTTTCCACTGAACTATCTACTTTTATAACCAAACTAGGTGGGGATACAAAAAAATCGGCAGAGCTCACCACATTTAACCAATTCATTCTAACTTTTAAAGCGAGTGATCAAGCACTATCATTTGTGGCAAGCATAGAAGAGGCCATCAGTGGAGCTAGTTTTGGTACACTCACCTCAAATGCTAAGGACATCTC
>CAYHBO010000040.1:13491-14116 GCA_964354855.1 uncultured Pseudomonadota bacterium
AAAAAAATCGGCAGAGCTCACCACATTTAACCAATTCATTCTAACTTTTAAAGCGGGTGATCAAGCACTATCATTTGTGGCAAGCATAGAAGATGCCATCTCAGCATCCACGGGTCTCCGCGGATTAGGTGGCCCACTTGTCAGAAATCAAGCCGGGGTTGAAAAAGAAATCGAATCTCTTAACGCTGCAATCCTTAAAGTTGTAACTAAAGTCGGAAAAATAAGCGTTAAACCAAGTGCTATTCCAGCTAAGTTCACATTATTTGCCACATTCATGAAGTGGCTCAGCAAGCTTAATGCAGTAACCAGTACCGATCCAAAAATCAAAGGAGCAAAAACAACAACAAAAGCTTATATTTCAGCAGCAGATGTCCCTATCATTGTACAGAAACTTACGATCACCCTTAATACCATAAAAGCATTCTGTAAAAAATCATACAATACAGACCCTGCAATCACTTCAGGAATCAAAGAAGTTCAAGATTTTATAACCAATTTCAAAGTAGATGAACTTAAAGCAAATGAAGAAGCCGCAACATTAGCAGCTGGAGGAGATATAACAGCTGAAGAACCAGCGACAACTGAAGAACCAGCGACAACTGAAGAACCAGCGACAACTGAAGAA
>CAYHBO010000041.1:0-13677 GCA_964354855.1 uncultured Pseudomonadota bacterium
TCCAAGCAAGAACATTCGATTGAAGTAACACATGCAGCACGTGGTCAACAGCTATTTAGTTATCTTATGGACAGAGTCTATCTTCCTCCTGATACTTCATTTGAAGAAATTGGAAAAAATGTTGGGAAGGCTATGGGATCTTTTCATAGTGAATGTATGAAGTCTGGGGATGTGATGCAACCTGCTACGTGGCGTACGGCGGTTCATGGTGATTTACACCCACAGAATTTGTTCTTTCATAAGACCAAAGATTTTGTTCGTACTTATTTTATTGATAATGAATCAATGGCAAAATCATTGACCGATCCAGCATCCATTTTGAAAGATGTTACGTACATGGTTTTTGTCCCGACTATTCATTGGGGTAGCTTTATTGCCCCAAAATGGTATAATTTTCGTTCATTCTTTAAGGGACTCTTAATGGGATATATTAGTGCTTATCATCAAAAAGAACAGGCTAATTTAACCGCATATTTAAAAGAAGAATTTTTGAATCGTCTTAATGAATTAATAACCATTCGAGATGCCGCTAAATTAAATAAAAGAGTCTATAATGGGATCAAGCTAGAACAACTGTTTTTCTTTTATGTTCCTTTGAAGAATATTACGTCACTTAAACAAAACATGCTTGATGATTTGATGGTTATTGTAAATAGTTTAACCGATAATTCAAAAGAATAACGTAGATTGTCAGCTAATCATAAAAAAAGAGTGCTTATGAAAAGCCATAAGCACTCTTTTTTTCATAATCATACTTAGTCTTTATACATCTAAATTTCTTACAAAGTGTGCATGTTTCTCGATGTAATTACGACGATCTTCAACTTCATCACCCATAAGCGAAGTGAACCATTGATCAGCTTTAATCGCATCTTCAATGGTAACTTGCAATAAGGTGCGCTTGCTAGAATCCAGTGTTGTTTCCCATAGTTGTTCAGGGTTCATTTCCCCAAGACCTTTATAGCGTTGAATGGTCATCAAAGATTTTGCGGCTGCGATGATCGTTTCACAAAGTGTTAATATCCCCGCGTTACTCTTATCAGCATCTTTGCCGATAAGGCTAAAGGTCCAAGCATGTATTTCAAGCGATTTAAGTTCTTGATGGAGCTTTAAGAGTTTTGCTACTTCATCAGATTTGAAGAAAGCGGTTGGGAGCACCCAATTCTTTTTCTTTTCATTAAACGAGATAAACAGGCTAGAAGTTGCTTCAAGGTCTTCTGTACTATTTTGTATAAAGTTTATTGATTCATAACTGGTGAACGATGTTTTAAGTTGCGCCAACACATCATCAGGTTGATGTTGCTCAAGTGTCCAACCGATCTTATCAAGAAAATTAACTAGTTCATGGCAATGGGACATAGAAACTTCAAGCAGGTTGCTGATTTTGCTCATGTCTTTTTCGTACTGCTCAAGTTTACGAAGCATTGGGCTCCATACAGCAGCATCAAGTTCTACACCATTACTTTTAAGTTTGGTGTGATTGCGTGCCCAGTCAAATAAGAACTCTTTTAACTCAGAATCATCTTTAAGGTAGCGCTCAGACTTACCTACTTTTGCTTTGTACAATGGTGGTTGTGCAACATAGAGATATCCTTTTTCGATTAATGGCTTCATGTAACGGAAGAAGAACGTTAACAGTAAGATACGAATATGTGAGCCGTCAACGTCAGCATCGGTCATGATAACAATTTTATGATAACGTGTTTTTGCTGGATCAAACTCTTCATTGCCGACTCCTGAGCCGATGGCGGTAATCAGGTCTTTTATTTCATTATTGCCCAAGATTTTGTCTAAACGCGTTTTTTCAACGTTAAGCAATTTACCTCTTAAAGGTAATACTGCTTGGGTAAAACGATCACGACCTTGTTTGGCTGAGCCGCCTGCGGAATCTCCCTCAACGATGAACAGTTCTGTTTTTGAGGGGTCATTCTCTGAACAATCAGCTAACTTACCTGGCAAGAAAGAACCTTCAAGAACGGTTTTTCGACGGGTAAGCTCACGAGCACGCTTAGCTGCGGTTCGTGCTTGTTGTGCGAGAATAGCTTTGCCTAAAACTTTTTTGGCGATGATTGGGTTTTCTTCAAAGAAAATATCTAAGAAGCTGTAGAGCCATGAATCAACAATCCCTCTAACTTCGCTGTTGCCAAGTTTGCCTTTAGTTTGTCCTTCAAATTGTGGCTCTGGGACTTTGATGCTAATAACGGCAACAAGGCCTTCACGAACGTCTTCGCTAGACAATGGTTCATCTTTATCTTTGAGTAAATTAAATTTTTGACCGTAACGGTTACACGCCTTGGTTAATGCTGAGCGGAAACCTGCTTCATGTGTTCCACCGTCAATGGTGCGAATGTTGTTTACAAAACTAAAGACTTGTTCGCTGTAGGTGTCGTTGTACTGACAGGCAAAGTCAAGGACGTAGACGCCGTCATCTTTAATAAAACGAATGACTTCGGGGAAGACAACTGTTTTTTTATGGTTGATATGTTCAACGAAAGAAGCGATTCCTCCTTCAAATAAGTAGGTAGCTTCTAAGCCGCTGCGTTCATCGCTTAAATCAATTTGAACACCGCTGTTTAAGAAAGCAAGCTCGCGTAGACGTGTTGCTACTACATCGTAATTAAACTCTACCGTTTCAAAAATAGTTTCATCAGGGGTAAAACGAACATAAGTTCCCTGCTTATCAGTAGGACCTACTTCTCTGAGGCGATCTTGAGCATCACCACGCATGTAGAGTTGATCGTATTCTTTTTCTTTCTTGTAAATCTTGAGGACAAGTTTTTTTGAAAGTGCGTTAACGACCGAGATTCCCACCCCGTGGAGTCCGCCGGAATAACGGTAGGAGTCTTTTTCAAATTTACCACCGGCATGAAGTTTGGTTAGAACTACTTCAGCGGCTGAGATGCCTTCGGTTGGATGTATGTCGACCGGGATACCACGACCGTTATCTTCAACGGAGCATGAGCCATCGGCAAGAAGGGCAACTTTAATATGGTTACAATGACCTGCAAGGGCTTCATCCACGGAGTTGTCCACCACTTCCCAGATGAGATGATGTAACCCTGAGGTGCCAGTAGATCCGATGTACATGGCAGGACGTTTGCGAACAGCCTCTAAACCTTCTAAGACTTTAATGGCACTCGCACCATACTCTGGTGATTGCGCATTTTTTTCACTTAGTTCATTTTTTTTCATGCAGACATCCAAACAATATACGTGGGTTTATAATACGTAAGATTTACCAAAAGCAATAAGACATCACTCTACCATTTTTACCAAAATCTAGCAAAGTGAATCCATTGCTAAAAAGACAATAGGCTCCGGAGTTCTTTAAAAAGACTCCGAGCCCTATCAAAAATAAGAGTTTTACTATTAAGCATGAAAATAATGTTTAAAAACGGTAAAGTTTTCTTTTCCTAAAATCGAGAAATTTACTTTTTTAAATGCCCCTTTAAAATTTGTTGCTACAAAAAAATTTGATTTTTACTTGGCCATTTTTTTGTTAAGTAAGCAAAGCATAAGTCCCCGTAAGATAATTTCGTTATAAGGGTCCCATTGCGACATATTATCTATAGCACATTTTGTTATAAGCTCATTTTCCATACCTGTATAACCATAAAAAGCTCCTGCTATTTGTCCGCAAATAGCTCCCGTGGAGTCAGCATCACCAAGAAGATTAACGCACTTAATTATTGCACTTTCAAAGGAAGTTGATTGGTACAGTGCCCATAGAGCCATAGCGATACCATCTATACAATATGAACCTAGATATCCTGCGTTAACTGGATATCCGTTATAATTTGATCCCCGAGCTTTTAGTGTTTCTTGTATAGATAGTGTGTGAGTTTTCCAATTCCAAAGAGCTTCTTTTGTTCCTTGGGGCGTTGAATTAAGCATGTGAGATAACTTTATAAAGCTTGTTTTAAGGTCTTCTTGGCTTATTAAATGAATCTTTATTTTTGCCAAACATAATGGAAACTCTTTTAAAAATAATTGAATTGTTGCGTCTAAAAATGATGTAATTTTTGTGTCTTTTTTATCTTTGTTAATAGCTTTAATAGTTAAGTATGTCATGAATGCGCAACATACAGCAGCGTCACCACCAGGATGAGTCCCAAGGCTTTGTTCAATAGATGCTTTTATAGCTGTTTGTATGTCTGATGAAAAGCGTATGGCGATTGGTGAATTACGCATAATAGATCCATTGCCAGCATCTTGTCCTGTTGCATTGAATAGTGCTGATACTACTGAAGCATCTTTTCCGCCATATTCGTCTACAATCTTTTTGATGCTTTTTGCAATATTGCCACCAAGGCCTATTGAGTGGTGATTTTTTCGCATTTTATCGAATCTAAAAGCGTTATTGTAACCACCATACCACCAATTACAGTACCGTGTTCGGCAATCACTACCATTATAGTTTGTTGGATTGATTATAAGACTATCAGCTAAACAAAGAGCCATACTAAAGTCATCAGTCCATTGACCAGGCTTTGTATCAAAGTTATTAAGAGCATTGATATAAGATAGCCCATTGTTTTTTAAAATAGCTTCTAATCTTGGTTTGGAATTTTGATTATCTGCTGGGATAAATTCTAAAGGAGCCCCAATCGAGTCTCCTAGGGCATTTCCAACTAAAGCTCCAATTGAACGATTAGTTATAGGATCATTTATCCATACATCTATAATACTTTTCGTTTTCTGTATTAATGATTTTTTATCAGTATCTGATAAAGAACCTGATGTGGTTTGTGTTAGGTTATGACGTAGTGAATCTAGTAAAATTGAAAACTCAAGCATAGATAAATTATCTTGCGTAGGCACTGCAATTGGTTTTGCATAATCAATAGCATACTTCATGATGGCTTCTAGTGTTTCTTCTTTTAATGTATCTGGTTTTGATTTATCTGATGCTTGTTCTTTAGAATTCCCGAGTAAACAATAGGTGATTCCAGCTAAAATACTTCCAACGACGCTACTTATTAAGCAATCGTTATTTGTTGTATCTTTTTCTTTTGATTTTTGTGACTTGATAAGGTAGTAGGTCGTAATCACTCCCACTATACCAACGGCATAGATAATTTTCTTTTTATGCGTTGCAAAGAATGATGGCTCTGCCTGAAGTTTCGGGGTGTGGTTGATTATTAAAGAAAGCGTTAGTAATAACAACGTGATTCTTTTGAAATATTTATTCATGTTAAAATCCTAAAAAATTTCGTTTCTTAAGCCTAAAGCTATTACTATTGCCTGTGGTTACTGAATTATTTAAGGAATTATTGTCTGGTTCCGCTTGTTGAATAGATTGTTGTGGTGATTGTGTACTTGTATTTGTAGGGTTTGAAGTCATTGGTGATATGGTTTTGCTTGTAAAAAAAAATTTGTTTTGTTTATCATCAGAGAATTTTTTTGAGTACTGAGCTTTGATGATGTAGTACGTTATGACAACTCCCGCTAATCCAGTAAAGCAGATAATTTTCTTTTTATGGGTTGTAAAAAATGATGGCTCTGCCTGAAGGTTCGGTGTGTGGTTCATTATTAAAGAAAGCATTAGTAATAATAACGTGATTCTTTTGAAATATTTATTCATAGAAATTTCCCTAAGTTTATATAAAACTTTCCCCAAGAAACCTGGTATTTTTGTCCAGCTCTCAGTATGGCATGATATTTTCTTGAGCTCAAATGGGTTAATCGTGAGATTTTATCGTATATTTGCTTGTTTTTAAGGGTTTCTTTACAGCTAGTCTGTTTTTAGTACATTTGAGGACGTTGTTATTATTTACCAGGCCCTCTAACACACATAGTTACTATGAACCAACGATTTCCATCAAAAGATAAAGATTTTTTTATGATTAAAGCTCTGGCGCAGGCTGAGCGTGCGTTAGCTGCTGAAGAAGTTCCCATTGGAGCGGTTGTGGTTGATCAACATGGCAAGATCATTGCTCGTGGCTTTAATCAGATTGAAAAAAAGGGCTCCCAATGTGCTCATGCTGAGGCAATTGCTATTCAGCGGGCCGGTAAAAAATTAGGTGATTGGAGATTGCATGGCTGTTGGATCTATGTTACCCTCGAGCCTTGCCTGATGTGCTTTGGACTTATTCAGCTGAGCAGAATTGAAGGGTTAGTGTATGGAGCGCCGTCAACATTGTTTGGTGTAAGCTTAACAATACCAAAAGAACTTCCATCGTATGCAAAAAACTTACAGATGGAGGGGGGAGTTAAAGAGTATGAAAGCCTATTACTCCTTAAAAAGTTTTTTGGCATGTTAAGAAAAAAGGGGAAGAAGAATGGTAAAGGAAAGGCAGCTGTTTCTAGGGAAGATTAAGCAAATGCTTACTGAGAAAAAGGAAGCATTATCGCGTCTACTTTATGAAACAACTATGGACAAAGCATCTGATGGTCAAGTTCAAGATAGTGGCGATGAAGCGCTATCGTTGACCATGGAAAAACTGCAAAGCTCTATAGAACAAAGTGAAATTGATGAATTGCGTTTAGTTGGCGATGCGTTAAGTAGGATCGATAAAGGAACTTACGGTCAATGTATTGATTGTCAGGAACCAATTTCGGAAAAGCGCTTAGAGCATTTTCCGTATGCGGCGCGATGCATTGTTTGCCAGGAGGCATTCGAAGAATAAGAAAATCAAGGTGCCGATGTAGCTCAGTGGTAGAGCAACTGATTCGTAATCAGTAGGTCGTCGGTTCAAGTCCGATCATCGGCTTCCTCCTACGCTTTGCGCCCTTTGGGCTTGTAGCTTCGGAGGACGGGATCGTTTGTTAATGAGTTACAATATTTCCCTAATCTAATAAAGTTTAATCTATGTATTACGTTTACACACTCAGATCTATTAGCAACCCCCAAAAGATTTATGTTGGGTTTACCATTAGCATTGAGCATCGATTAGAAGCCCATAACGATGGTAAATCAAACTATATATCAAAATATATTCCATGGACTTTGTTGGGGCATACGGCTTTCTAAGAAGAAGAGAAAGCGATAGCTTTTGAAAAATACTTAAAGACTGGTTCAGGAAAAGCTTTTGCTTATAAATATTTTTTATAGATGTCGGCCTGTCCTCCGAAGCTACGAAGTGCGTAGGAGGATTCAAGTCCGATCATCGGCTAATTTATAGTTTTCAAAATGACCAACTTTTTAAAAAGTTGGTCATTTTGTTAGTGCGCCTGACTAATTTTAGTTAATTTTTTGTAGTAGTTTAATAAAATAGCCGACTTCTAAAAGTCGGCTATTTTACTTTAGAGAACTTTGTATTCAATAACTCAATTACAATTCCTGTAAAAAAAATTCCCAAGAAAGAAAACGAGATTCCGGCTTTCTGTATGTTCTGTAAGCAGATGTAAATAACATAACTACAGAAGATCATGGCTACAGGGGGAACAAAGATTGGCAAGCTTGTGGTTAGTTTCTTAAGGCGTGCTTTGAAGGCCGCGATCGTTGTGATGCCGTAAGAAATAAACAGGGCAAATACACTCATGGTTTGTAGTGATGCCTGTTCTTGGGTAATCGCGATCAGCAGTACGGCCACAAAGCCTTGAATCAATAATCCAACCCACGGAACATTGTGACGATTAAGTTTACTTAAGGTATTGCCAAACGGAAAGTGACCGGTAGTTCCAAATGTATGCATGTACCAGCAGACGCTGGCGAACATTGAGAAGACCCCACCCATCATCGAAGCAAATACGAATGAGTTGATCATACTTCCTAAGAATGAGTAGTTAGGCATAGCTTGTGAGGCAAGGCTTAAGACCGGTTCAGAGACTTGTCCTAAAACATTCCCCAGAGCGCCGAAAAAGACGAGTTGGAAAAGCGTTGCAATGGTAACCATGATTGAGAATGCGATTAAGATGGCGCGACGGATATTGCGCTCAGGGTTTTCAATAAGTCCACCAATACCACAGATTACTTCAAATCCGGTTAGAGCAAAAATAGCCACTGGAAGGAGCCCCATGGTATCTGCTAGTGCAGGGAGTGCTCCTGAAAAATGTGCAGGGCTAAAGAGGTGAAGGCTCATAAAAAATACGAAAAATACTGGAATAGATTTTAATGATATGAAGAAGTACTGCGCGCGTCCGCCAATTTTTACGCCCAAGATAATTAATGACAAGAGTAACATGAGTGCTGTGTAGTCGATCGTGAGTGGTGAAAATGATTGTAAGAAGGCGGAGCGTATGTAAAAAAACGATACGATTTTATGAAGAATCAAGATTGGGGAAACGCTTTTAGCTAAAAAGAAGCTCCAGGCAGCAAGAAAGCCAATGCGTTTACCAAGGTATTGTTGGCTATACACATAAAGACCTCCAGAAACTGGATGGAGAGTGGCAAGCTCTCCTATGCATAAAACAATGGGGAGTAGAATGATGGCTGCAATGATATAGCCAAGAAACCCGAATGGGCCGGCATATTTTGCAAGGAGGGCGGGGTTAATGAAAAGACCTGCGCCGATCATTGTGTTAAGACATATAAGCGTAGCGACGGTAAGACTAATTTTTTTGTTGTTCATGATACGAGCCCTGGTTAAAAGAGGAAAAATATAGCATACTCGTACGGGTTATTCTTTAAAAGCTTTAATTATGGATTTTCTATGTTTGAATTTTTATCCAAGAAATTTGGTGGGGTTTTAAGTTGGCTTAAAGATCGTGGTCGCCTTACCGAAGAGAATATTGGTCAGGCTACCGGACAGATCAGAGATGCGCTGCTAGAAGCTGACGTACCGTTACCGATTGTTGAAGATTTTTTAGAAAAAGTGCAGAAGGAAATAGTAGGTAAGAAAATTATTTCAAGCCTCAATCCTGGCGAACAGATGGTAAAAATTGTTCACGATAAGGTTTTAGAATTTCTTGGTGGCCAAAACGCTAATGAAAAGCCGTCATTTGTTATACCATCGGTTATTTTGGTGATGGGACTGCAAGGGTCCGGGAAAACAACCAGTGTTGCTAAAATCGGGTACTGGTGCAAACAGCAGGCTGAACAGCGTGGTAAAAAACGCCATATTTTGGTTGCATCGATCGACTTCTACCGTCCAGCAGCTATTGATCAGCTTGAAATTTTGGCAAAACAGGCTGGCCTCAATTTTTATCGTGCAACATCGCAAGATCCGGTTGCCGCGGCACGTGAGATTCATGATTACTTTAAGAAGCATAGTTATGAGCTTTTATTTTTGGATACCGCAGGTCGATTACATCTTGATGAGCGCATGATGGAAGAGTTAAAGCAGGTTAAGACACAGTTACAACCTAAGTATAAATTTTTAGTGTTGGATGCGATGACCGGCCAGGAATCGCTTAAAGTTGCTGAAACCTTTGAGCGCGAAGTAGGCTTTGATTCGGTCGTACTTACTAAAATGGATAGTGATACTCGTGGTGGCGCTGCGTTTGCATTTCGTTATCAGTTAAAAAAACCGATCTCATTAGTTGGGGTTGGTGAGAAAATTGACGATTTGGAAGCTTTTATTCCTGAGCGCATTACCAGTCGCATGCTTGGTATGGGCGATCTGATGACGTTACTAGAAAAAGCAACCGAAAAGCTTGCCGTAGTCGATGAAAAGAAAGATGAAGCGCTTAATAAACGCTTTATGCAAGGGCGATTCACGCTACAAGATTTTGCTGATCAGCTTGGGATGATGGATAAGCTTGGTTCGATCAAAAAAGTTGCCTCTTATCTCCCTGGAATGGGGCAGATTTCTGCTGAACAGATGGAAAAAGGGCAAGTTGAGATGAAAAGGTCTCGCGCCATTATTTCGTCTATGACGGCTAAAGAGCGTAATAATCCTAGTGTTCTTGATGGTTCACGCAAGAAAAGAATTGCCGGTGGGGCGGGGGTTGAAGTGAGAGATATAAATGAATTGTTGCAAAAATTTGAACAAACTCAGCAATTTGCTAAGATGTTCATGAAGGGTGGAATGTTTAAGAAGATGTTCAAATAGTTTGCGAGAATTCATTATTGTAGTAGAATCTGTTGTATAGTTACCTGTTGATACGTGTGATGCGTGCTCTTATTAGTTGAATTGAAAGGAAGTCTTCGATGGCTGTGAAAATTCGTTTAAGTCGTTTAGGAAAATGTAATCGTCCATATTGGCGTGTTGTTGCGGTCGATGGCCGTAAAAAAAGAGATGGTGAATTTCTAGAAAATTTAGGAACCTACGATCCTCTTCGTCATGAACTAGTTCAGTTCCACGCAGATCGTATTCAAGATTGGGTTTCAAAAGGAGCTATCTGTTCCGATACGGTAGAAAAACTTCTTAGAATGCATAAAAGAAATGCAGGCAAAGTTTCTACCCAAGCCTCAGTATAAGTAGCAGTTTATTCTTACGAATCTTACGAGCTAAATATTTCGAACAGTTTTTAGTTTCCGTTGAGAAACAAATTTATTAGTGATCAGGAGTTGCTGTCATGTTAAAAGAGCTTGTTGAACATATTGTAACCAAACTTGTTGATAATCCTTCAATGGTGGTTGTCAATGAAATCTGTGGAGAGCAGGCTACTATTGTAGAACTTCGTGTTGCCCCTGAAGATTTAGGTAAGGTTATTGGAAAAGAAGGACGAACCGCTCGCTCCATTAGAACGCTTGTACATGCTGCAGCATCTAAAGAACATAAACGAGCAGTGTTAGAAATTTTAGAGTGATTTTAAGCGCTCTTAACCTAGCGCATATAAAAGTAATGGCTGGCTAAATTTCTTAGCCAGCCTCTTCTGTTTTTATCCCCTTTCAATGTATCAAAATGAATATATCAATTATTACAGTGTTCCCAGAAATTCACGAACCATTTATTGCTGCAAGTTTGCTTGGCAAGGCCATAGAAAAAGGCCTTATTACGTGCAATCTTATTCGCTTGTCATCGCTCATTCCGCCTAAAGAACGGATTGATGAACCGACCGCTGGCCCAGGAAGTGGTATGATCATTAAGCCTGAGCTTATGCAAAAAGCTATTGAGCAAGCTGAGCAGATGTATGGTTCTGGTATTAAAATATTTTTTTCACCACAAGGCATTAAGCTTGATCAGCGTATTCTTAGGCAACTTAGTAAAGAGTTGTTTGGTGAGCAAGTTCAGGATCCGTCCTACGCTAAAGCTACGGAGGACAAGCGAGCGGGTGATCATCTCATTCTCGTCTGTTCTCGTTACGAAGGCATCGATGCTCGGGTAGAAGAACATTATGCCGATCTAGTACTGTCTATCGGAGATTATGTTTTAATGGGTGGAGATATTCCGGCACAAGTCTTTCTTGAAGGAATTTTACGTTTATTACCAGGCATTGTAGGCAAGCAGGAGTCGGTTGAAGAAGATTCTTTCAGTGGGGCTCTTCTTGATCATCCGGAATATGGACTTCCCGTTACTTGGAAAGGTATGGAAATTCCTGAAATTGTTCTTTCTGGGAATCATGGAAAAATAGCTGCGTGGCGTAAAGAAGAAGCGTGTAAAAAAACGGTAAAAAACCGATTTGACTGGTTTATTGCAAATAACCCAAGCAAAGAACAGATTGCTAGTGCTCGCAAGGTTATTCCGCGTCATTACTTAGCGGTGATGCATACGCAGATTGTGCTTAAGGGTGGAACAGTTGGCGAAAGTTCGATTGCGTCACTTGATATTCATGATGTAGCGCGCTCCTGTGCGACCTATGGCATAGAAAATTTCTTTATTGTTTCACCACTTAAAGACCAGCGTTCTATTTTAGATACATTTTTGGGGTTTTGGCGATCTCAAGAAGGTATGGAATATAATCAGAGCCGCTTTAAATCAATGCAAATTGTTGAGCCAGTATCGTCATTAGATGCGGTTATTGAGGCGATTCGAACCAAAGAAGGAAAAGAGCCGTTACTTATAGCAACATCGGCAAAGCGGCACGAGAATGTTCCTTCTATTGATTACCATAGTCAATCGATGGTTTGGGACCATGATCGCCCAGTTTTGTTTATTTTTGGTACTGGGCAAGGGTTGGCGGATGTGGTTCTTAACCGCTGTGATTATCTATTACTCCCTCTGTATGGCCTTAGTGATTATAATCACCTATCGGTGCGTGCTGCCGTAAGTATTATTCTTGATCGATGGGTTGGATTAGATGCTCGGGTTGAACCAGGACCGCTGTTGAAAAACTCTCGTAAAAATGGGTGTTGATTAGCGGCAAAAAACGTTATATAATGGAAAAATCTTTATTGATCTTAACGAAGGAATGATTATGAAAGCACGATCTCTGACAAAAGAAACGATTCTTAACTACGGTTGTGAAGACCGTGGATTCCCTGATTTTCGCGTTGGTGATACCATTGAGGTTTCACAAGTTGTTAAAGAAGGCGATAAAGAACGCTTACAAAAATTTGAAGGCGACGTTATCGATATGAAGCAAAATGGCATATCTTCAACGTTTACGGTACGTAAAATTGGTGCTAACAGTGTTGGTATTGAGCGTATTTATCCATATTACTCAAAACATGTTGCCGATGTTAAACTTATTCGACACGGTAAAGTTCGTCGCGCTAATATTAGGTATATTCGTGAACGTGTTGGTAAAGCTGCTTACGTTCAAGAACGAGCAAAAGTATCATCTGGTGCTAAATAAATTCCAGAGCCGTCATTTCTTTTATTACACACAGCTACCGTTACTTGTTGTTACAAGTTTCTTTGGGGCATGTAGTAAAAAAGAATCAATAGAGTACAAAATACATCAAGCGCAATCTCTCCAAAAAGAGGTTGCGCTTTCTTCTTCGGTGCTCAATGAAGCAAAAAATATCGACATTCCTGTTCCCATTGGCTTTTCTTTACTTACTCAAGTTTCTACTGACTATCTTGATCATGTTGTGTATGGCGGATCACTTGCGGTTGATCAGGTAAAATTATTTTTTTCTCATGAAATGGAACGTCTCGGATGGAGTATCGTTGAATTTATAGCTCCCGATGAGGTGTTGTTTTTCTGTAAAAAATCTTCAAAAACATGTGCAATTGCCATTCGTTCATCAAAGCACAAGTCATTCAAAACTGAGCTTTCTATTTTTGTCAGACCACTAACAAATAAAAATTTATCATACGAATAACATTATTGAGGGGAGCTGATAATGAAGAATCGCTATTTGTTGTATCTTTTTTTACTTTTGATAACTGCAAGCTTTATTACATTTGCTGACATTGATTATCAAAATCCAGGGTTTGTATTTGAAGGAAATCTTACGAGTCAGCAACCTTATTTGTTTGTTTCTCTTGGTTGTAATTGTTGGCCGGCATGGGCAATGAGAGCTCATGGAGTACGGCAAGCAGCATTTCCCTTTGATTGGGTTTTGAGTATGGATAATGATAAGTTAATCAGATGTCTTAATGAACGATTTTGGTACTTCAATGAAGAAGGTTATTTTGTACGCTACGATAAAGCAAATAAGTATTATATAGAAAATACTCACTATGGCTTTAAATTCATGCATGATTGGCCACATGCTAAACATAAAATCACCAAAAAAAAGCATAAACAACAGTTAGACTTCATCAAAGAAAAATATTCTAGACGTATTGCTCGCTTTGAAAACTTGAAACACTTTAAGGGTAAAGTTTTTTTCACGCGATGTTTTCAGGTTGATCCTAACCTCAAAGGGGTTCCTGGTTGGAATACGCAACCGACAAAAAAATTACATATAGCTAAAAACTTTTAATTTAAGATTGCGCAAAAACATGCTCAGCCGCCTTA
>CAYHBO010000042.1:0-13092 GCA_964354855.1 uncultured Pseudomonadota bacterium
TCGAACCCGCAACCTACAGCTTGGAAGGCTGTCGCTCTAGCCAATTGAGCTATTCCCGCAATCTTAATTTCAATCTTCTTCTCTAAACCTACCATCCTCGCTTGCATCAGCTACGGATTGTATGGTGGGGAGGACAGGATTCGAACCTGTGAAAGCTGAGCTAACGGATTTACAGTCCGTCCCCTTTAACCACTCGGGAACCTCCCCCAAAGATTTCAAGTGAGATCAATAATAGTTATTTCAAGAAAGATTTCAACCTTTTTTAGTAAAAATTTTATATTACCAACTTATAATGCGTTTCTCTTGATCCAAATGATCATAGCTAATCGTGATAAAACAAACTTTATTTTTTATGGATTGCTTATCTAGGAGCGATTTAATCACCTCAGGCCATTCAATAAAACAATGCCCGCTATCAACATATAAGTATTCATCAAATCCCTGACTCATAAAATCCTCAATAGACTCTATTCGATAAAGGTCAAAGTGGTGAAATTGCTGATTATTTCTGTTTGAATAGCTTCTTACATAGCCAAACGTTGGACTATCAACAGTATCCGCCACCCCACTGCTTTTCAAGAGCTCTTTAATCAGCGTTGTTTTTCCAACCCCTAATGGCCCAACAAAAGCAAAGATGCGATACTTCCAAAATATATCTGCAATAAGTTCCTGAGCTACCGTTTCAATATCCTGAAATGAAAAACTTCTTATCATTTATTAAGCTCTTTTTTATTGAATTTTTTTAAGTGCCTTATTAAATTTCTTATCTTTTTTTGAGTCTTTATGCGGCGTCCCTTTGTCTTTATGTACAAAAAGCTTTTCAGTCACATCTTTCTTTTCAACTTTTATACTTGCCTGTTGCATCATAATACCCAAAACCTCTTGGTCTATTTCAGGAAAATCATCATCAAACATAAAACTATTATCATCAAAGCGCCTTACCTCCTGTTGACCAGGCACAAGATGTGTATCGATTGCCTCTAAGAGCACATCTTTTACACTGTGATAAAACTGAGCAACATCCATAGATTCAACATTAAACGGCTTACAAAGATCACGCAATTCTCGATCCAGCGTCACCAAGACCATATCATAGCCTTTATGTCGTTCAACATACTCAAAAATCCATTCATCGGCGCTACTTTGTTGCCCTGAGAACATAACAACAATTCCTTGCCTTATCTCTCGTGATGCATGTCTAAAAGGACCTGCATCAAAGACAACAATAATTTCTTTAATAACCGCTTCTTTTTTTTGCTTATAGTGCCCAAGAAGACGGATAAACTGCGTCCGCTGCTTATCTAAGTCCCCTTTCACTCCAGGGAATATATGCCGCAAAAGATTATAACCATCAATAAGAATTATCATAGTTCTTCGTTAGAATTTTTGTGCTATACTGACCAAACTTCTCAAAAAATTATCTTATAGCAAAGGAGCTCGTGTGTCTAACCTCATTCAGTTAAAGAACCAAGTCAAATCGATACAGGCTACCTTAAAAATGACACAAGCTATAAGACTCGTTTCAATGTCTGTCTATAGCAAATTAGATCGACATCATGCCGCACTTAAAACATATCTTGAGCGTCATAAAAAAATTCTTAATTCTCTCATAAACGCCAACTTAGAACTCACTCACCCACTTCTCAATCCCTTGCCTGGGAAGAAAAAACTTTTTGTTCTTATCGCAACAAACAAAGGCTTATGTGGAAGTCTTAATACCAATTTATTCCGCCATTTTGAACATTCTGACCAAGCAACTCAACACGAAGCAGCAATATTTATTACCATTGGACAAAAAGCAAAAAGATATGTGCAGGAGCATGGCTTCAAGGAAATTGTTTGTAGCTACAATGAACTAAATGGTGAAAACTATAAAAGCTTAACAAACGATCTCATCGATAGAATTTTTTCAGCGAAAGAAGAATATTCTTCGGTAATTTTTTATAGCAACCACTTGCAGGGATTCTTTAAGCAGCAACCCCACACCACACAGCTTACCCCTTTACTAAACAACACTGATCTCAGTAATGAATTTCTTTACAGTGGCAATAATACCGAACAAACTCCTGGTGAAAATGATTTTGCTTCATGGACATGGGAACAATCGCACACCGAAGTATTCGATTACCTTATTGGATCATACCTTAAGGCACATATCTCAAACTTACTCTATGATGCCATACTGGCAGAACATGCCGCTCGATTTTTTGCTATGGATAACTCAACAACCAATGCAAACAAACTCTTGGAATATTTATCTATGCAATACAACAAGCAACGTCAAACACTTATCACGAAAGAAGTTGCAGAGCTTTCATCGTTCAGCCTTCAGCACGAATCGTCCCGTTAAAAGATGTTTCTTGATCAACCGTAACAAGATTAATCGTCGCTCCAAGCATGCATAATTTTTTTTCTAACTGATCGTATCCTCGTTTCCAATGATGAACATTAGAAATGGTTGTTTTTCCAGTTGCAATAAGTCCGGCAAGCACCAAAGAAGCCGAAGCTCTAATATCAGTAGCAATCACCTGTGTTCCATATAAATAATCTACACCACGCACAGCAGCCTTAGTTCCTGAAGTTGCAATTTGAGCCCCCATTTTTTGAAGCTCTCTCACATGAACAAGCCGATTTTCAAAAACGGTTTCCTCAATATTACTAGCCCCACTGGCAACACATAAAGCAGCCATCATAGGAGCTTGAAGGTCGGTTGGAAAACTTGGATAAACCCCGGTTTTTACATCTACTGATTTAGGATTTGTACACGCAGTTAGCATGATTCCCTGTAATGGCAACGCCTCTGTTGGGTTAGTCCCAACTCTCAATTCATGACCACTCTCTTCAAGCTTATAAAGAAACATATCAAGATGATCTGCTCGCGCATTCGGCAAGTGGATTGATCCACCGGTAATACTCGCAGCCAACAACAAAGCGCCTGCTTCTAATCGATCGGGAATAATCATGTGCTGGATAGGATGCAACTTAGAAACTCCTCTAATGCGAACAAGGGACCCTGGCTCACAAACAATATCAGCTCCCATCGCCATTAAAATATCAACTAAATTAATTACTTCAGGCTCCAAGGCAGCATTAACAATCACCGTTTCCCCAGGATATAACGCCGCAAGCATCATAATATTTTCAGTTGCACCAACACTTGGGTACTCTAAAACAATTCTCACCGAGCGTTGGCTTTTAACAGAAACTTCTAATCGTGCTTGCAAAAATGGTTGAGCCTCTTCGATAATCACCCCCATTTTACGAAAACTCTGTAAATGATAATTGATCGGCCGAGCACCGATAAGGCACCCCCCAGGAAGCGCAACTTGTGCTTTGCCGAACCGCGCAAGTAATGGACCCATAACAAGAATTGACGCACGCATTTTATTCATAATATCAGGACAAACTTCGTAATTATTAACTCCTGCTGTATCAACCTCAAGCACATTTTTATGAATATCAAATTGCACAACACATCCCAAACTTTGCATTAACGTTATCATTAAACGCACATCTGCAGAGTTAGGAACATTAAATAATACCGATTTTCCGTCAGCCAAGAGGAGTGATGCAATCGCAACAAGCACTGCGTTTTTAGCCCCAGAAACATCTACGGTCCCAGAAAGTTTCAACGACTGCTCAACAACCAAATATTCATATGCCATAGGGACCCTAAATAAAAAAGTAACAATAAAAATCGGTATTTATGCCGTTTTGATCAAGATAAAATTTCATGGTAATCTTAACAAAAGCAGCATACAAAATAAAGACTCTTGAAAGGATTCCTATGTTTCACGGAAAGAAAATTGCTTGTATTATTCCAGCCCGACTTCAATCAACAAGGTTTCCTAGAAAAGTGCTCATGTCAATTCAAAACAAACCGATACTACAATGGGTTTGGGATTCAGCATCAAAAATTAACCTATTCGATACAATAATATTTGCGGTAGATGCTCCTGAAACAGCTGAGCTTGTGGCTTCATTCGGCGCCCCTTTCATCATGACCTCCCCTTTACACCCATCAGGCACTGATCGTCTCGCAGAAGTAGCAAAAAAAAGCGGGATACAAGCAGACATCTGGGTGAATTGGCAAGGAGATGAACCTTTCATTGCAGAAAAAATGGTTCTTGACTTGCTTGGTAATGGACAAGATACATCTGCTCAAATTTGGACGTTAAAACAACGCATAACCGACCCTCATGAAATTACCTCACCTCAATTTGCAAAAGTTGTTTGTGATCCAAATAATTATGCATTGTACTTCTCTCGAAGCGCTATCCCCTTCTACCGAGAAAATGATCAAGAAAAAATATATTTCAAACATATTGGCATGTATGCCTTTACCTCTGAAGCATTATTCAAAATAGCCGCGATTTCAGCATCTTTCCTTGAAAATGCTGAAAAGCTTGAACAATTAAGATGGCTCGAGCATAGACTCTTAGTCAAAATTAATGAAACCGATCAGTTGGCATTTGGTATCGACTTTCCGCATGACATTCAAAAAGCGGAGGCGTTACTTGAAAAAATAGGACGTAATGGTTTGGGATAAAGTAAGATGTACATGGCCGCTCCTGATCGGGGCGCTCATCATTCAATTATACACAACCCTACAAGCAGATTCTACAATAAAAATTCTTGATATTAAAAAAAAAATAGCACTAGTCCGCAAAGAATGTATTGATCTTTATCGAGCATTCTTTGCAACAACTCCCATTAAAAAAAATGCTAAGTTATTTCCCCTCAATAAAAAAATTTCACTATTCCCTGAGAATATTGAAGATCTTATCAATGTAAATCGCAATTTCTATCGAAAAGGAACACCACTCTTACAGCTTATTGATGCATTAGAATGCAAAAAATATCTCGACAGGGAAGAACAGGGAAAGAATGAGCAACTTATCCCGCTCGCAAACGCTACATTAGAAAAAATCAATGAACTTTTCTGCCTAAAATTTCTCTGTATGATTTGTAGTTTTGATTGTTCAAAAAGTATCGATAAGTCTTTATTGAAGGGGTATCACTCTTTATTTAATGCCAAAGTTGAAGATGAAAATGGAATATTATTTCCTTTTCATACGCTTCTCTCTGAGATAGCCATTACTATTCTCATGATAAAATTTAATAACTTAACCTACTATGCAAAAAAAGAATCACTTGTGTACAGCTTAGCACTCATTCATGAGAAGCTTTTACATGCCAATAAAACACTTGGGTTACAGCGCATCAATTGCATAGAAATAACTGATTTTATTGATTCCTTGGGACAGTATGCCCTTAAAAAACCAATAGTTTCTTCTGACCGAGTAAATTTTTTTGCTAAAGCAGCTATCGCGGTAATCATTATCGGGGGCATTACATTTTATGCTCTCGATCAAAAATTTCCGGACTGGGTAAAGAGAAAGAGCAAAGAGATGTTTGGCGGCATTATGAATTTCTTAGGCCCAAATTATCTTGGAGAAAATACCATCAAAGCAGTAAAAGAAGATCTGGGAAAAGATTTAGCAAAAGTAATGACGGCAACACAAAGACTAGAAACAATAACGCTTGGAATACAAGAAAGCCTTGGGTCAACACAAAAAACTATTGCTCACGTAATCACAACGCTTGATAATCCACAATCAAACGCAGCAAAGACAATCGATCATATAGCAACATCTATAGACAATATTACGGCAACGATAGCGCCATTAACTAAAACAATTGATCGTATTTCTGATGGTATTAGTACAGCGTATACAAAAACAAACTGGAAAGCCGTTGGAATCACATGCGCAACGATCGCTGCAGCAACTACTTTGAAAATAATTGGGGGAATGGTAGGGGTTTTATAGATGGTGGAGGCGATGGGAGTCGAACCCATGTCCGCAATACCCGTAACCCCGAGCACTACAAGCTTATCCCTTGATTATACACCTACTTAACCCTCAAGGGCATAGAATCAGTAAGCGCCGGTTAGGTGGTACAATCATGCTACTCAACCAAAAAGCCTCACAGAAAGGTCCCATCTGAATAATACGAGAATAGCTAGCTGATAGGCACGTCAGCTATTCAAGAACATACAGCTAAACTATTCGTTTATCCGTATGCTGCGCCCTCAAATGAGTTTGCATTTATTGTTTTTGCATAGTTTTTAACGAGTTCCCATACAAAACTCGGCCTGCTCTCAAAGCACCAAATACCACGTCGAGACCGTTACGCCCCCATAGTTTTTTTCAAAGATCTATGTTAGAATCGATAAATATACAAAACAATTATCAAAAAGTCAAAAAGAACCAAAGATATGAACAAAAACGCAAAGAAGTCTAGCTTCAAACAAGCGAACAGAATTGGCGCTGAGCAGGGCCAGCCACGCAAGAAAAAAAGCCTTGGACAGCATTTTTTACGCAAACAATCAACCGTAGATAATATGATTGCCGCGGTAAAAGTATCATCAGAAACAACCGTTTTAGAAATCGGTTGCGGAGACGGTTTTTTAACTCGCTCAATCTTGAATCAAACAACCTGCAAAGAGCTGCGCTGTTATGAGATCGACAAAGAATGGGCAAATTACGTCCGAGAGCATGTAAAAGACGCTCGACTCAACTTGCAACTTAAGAATATTTTACTGGTTAATTTTACTGAAGAACTTCAAGCAAATAAGCCGATCGTAGTGCTCGCCAACTTACCTTATCAAATCACCTTTCCGATTTTGTTTATCTTTCAGAATAATAAACACCTCCTACAGGAAGGGGTTGTAATGATTCAAGAAGAAGTTGCACAAAAAATCACCGCCTCACGCGGCAAGGGCTACAGCCCTACCAGCCTTTTTTTCCAGCACCACTTCGAGTTAAAGCTTCTTGAAAAAATTGAACCTGGCGCATTTTCTCCACCACCTAAAGTGTTTTCACGCTTACTTTATTTCAAACCACGACAAACGCTTATGGAAATCCCTGATGAAGTATTGTTTTGGGAATTTCTAAAATCATGTTTCAAATCACCACGACAAACACTGAGAAATAATTTACGCACAAGCCATTACAATCTTGAAGCTATCCCTGAAGAGCTCCATAAAAAACGGGCCCAAGAATTTTCAATTGAAGAACTCATTGCGTTATGGGTACAAATAAAACCATAAATCAAAAACTTACTTTTTAGACAAAAAAATAAACCGGCAAATTTACGATGGTAAACTTGTCGGTTTATTTTTTTAATTAATCTAAGAAAAACTTAGATTAAAATATTTATGCTTACTTAGCTTCTTCGTGATGAGCGACTTCAGCAGGAACAGTAGTTGCATCATGAGCCAGTACTACAGGAGCTGAAGGGATCTCAGCTGCAGGATTTTCTTCCACTGATGCTGCTGCAACTTCTTGGTGCTCAGCTGGCATGTCGCCTTCTGCAACCAAGGTTGATTCCATCATTTCATCATTTGCACCAAGTTCTCGTACTTCAGCTTTTACTTCTTTTTCAACTTTTTGGAATTTTTTAATACAATCGCATGATGTTACGATAAAAAGTGCTGAAGCTAACAACAGAAGTTTTGTCTGCAAAATTTTCATAAATAAAACCCTTTAGGTTATTGGTTGTATGGCATATGCCAATTCTTTTGATAAATAGAAGTTTAGCAATATGCCAAATGAATTCAAGCATTGTAATTTTATTTGACCAAATTCATTTCGGCTCAAGGTCCAAAATTGTTCAAATATTTATCAATGCTCTTACGTTTTTTTTGTTACTAAAGAAATAGCATAAGCTCCAAAAATACTCAACATAAATCCAGCAGCAGCCGAAGGAATCGTAATGCCATAAATTGGACGACTTAGCGATGGCCACAATGCAGCCGTAATCCCACCGATAATAAGACAGGCATAAGCTCCATACTTATTAATTACTTTACTGTGCAATGACAACAAAACCAACGGAGCAAATGACGATGCAAAACCCATCCAGGCATAGCTTACTAAATTATTTATACTACTGGTTTTATAAAGAATGCTGATAATAAAACTAAACAATGCAACCACTATAATACTTAAGCGATATACCCATAAAAGTTCACGCTCCGTTGCTTGTGGGCACAAGGTATTTCTATAGAAATCTTCGGTAACCACCGAAACCAACACCAACATTTGTGCGGTAATCACAGAAACTGCTGCACCAGCAACTGCAGAAAGAATGAATCCAGTTAGAAGCACACTAAATAAACTTTTTACCATCTCGACAAAAATTAAGTCAGGATTTGTAATAGCAGGAAATGCTACGATGCCAACCAACCCAACAAGACAAGCCGCAGCTAAAACCGTTGTTTGCCAGCTAAGCCCTATGTATTTCGCCTTATGAATATCCTTAACATCTGAAATCCCCATAAATTTGGTAAGTAAATGAGGGAGCCCAGAATAGCCAATACCCCAACTAAACGCTACCAATAATACATTAATAATCCCAACAAAGGTATCTGGCAGAAGTGTTAATGGTAAATTTCTTTGTGCAGCATGCTGTACAATAACCTGCCATCCACCAATTGCACGTAGTCCAACCAGAGGCACAGTCACAATAACAACCAACAAAAATAACGCTTGAAAGCAATCAATCCACGCCAAGGCACGATAGCCACCTAAAATAATGTACAACACCATAAACAGCATCGCCACCAAAGCTCCAATAAAATATGGCATATGAAATAGCGATTCCGCTAACATCCCAAAACCCTTCAGCCCCGCAGCGATGTATACTGCAAAAAAGAACAGTGAGATTACAGCACTTGTCACACGCAAAATTCCTGAATCATCTTGAAAGCGACGATTAAAAAATGTTGAAAGCGTATAACAATCATATTCTTCAGTTTTTCTACGTAGTTGAGGTGCAATAAACTGCCATGAAAACCACATCCCACCAACCAAGCCTATAGCTATCCACGCATTCACCATTCCACCGGTATACAACAGCGCAGGAACCGACATAAACAGCCATTCACTCATATCACTTGCATGAGCCGAAAAAGCGGTCAATAAATAATTAACCGAACGATTTCCTAAGATCACTTGTCCATACCCGCTTGATGTAGATGAACGATGGTAGATGTACGAGGCAAGTGCAATCATGGCAACAATAAAAGAATAGACGATAAAACCAATAAGTAATAATTGCATGGTATTCCTTCTTAATAATTTATATTTCTTATGTTTTTCCCTTATCTTGCAATCTTATTAATGATTCTAATGTGTCCATACGTCATCCTCGCGAATGCGGGGATCCAGACCTTATTTTTTTCCTGGTTCTTTTTTGAATCACTTTTTATTAAAAGACTTGGATCCCCACTTTCGCGAGGATGACGTGTCTAAAAAATCAAATAATATTGCAAGAATATACTAATTTTTATTGGTAACTAAAGATTTTTTAAGAGACTTCTGAAACAAGTCAGAACTAGAAGAGTTTACCCCCATTGGGAATGGGAAGTGTAGGATTGAGCAACACGACGTTGTCGGCCGCATCAGGAAGTCCAAGGGTTAGAACCTCAGACATAAAAGGCCCGATTTGACGGGGAGCAAAGTTAACAACCGCAATCACCTGCATGCCAATTAACTCAGTAGGTTCATAGTGATGAGTAATTTGAGCAGATGACTTTTTAATACCGATCGCATCGCCAAAATCAATAGTCAACTTGTACGCCGGCTTACGAGCTTCCGGAAAAACTTCCGCCGCAACAATAGTCCCAACGCGAATGTCGACCTTACTAAAATCATCGTACGTAATCATGAGTTTCCTTTCTTATTACTCATTCCCTGTATCTTCAGGGTATTTATCAGGTCTTGATCGAAAGTGCTTATAAAGTCGATGATCTTCATTCATATCAAAAGCTGTTTGATAAATCCGTTTTTCAAAACCACCCTTATCTTCTATTTTTTTGAGGCGAACAGATTCAACTTCTTTAAGAGTAATCTCATTCATCTTACAAAGATTATTAATAACTTCCATTACATCAGCAATTTCTTCAACAAGCTCTTCTCTCGTTTGAGCTTCAACAACTTCTTGCGATTCCTCAAGTAACTTTTTTTTCAGGCTAACAAGAAATGCTGCATCATCCATAGTATGAGCAAATATTTTATAATTACCCTGATTTTCAAGCAAATCAGGAATCTTATCCCGAATAAGTTTATTCACCTTAAAGCGTGTACATTTTTTCATCAAAGCTCCTCAATATTCCAAGAGAGACCTGGCTGTTCAGGCGGCGTATGAATAACCGGCAACCCATTAGGCAAATGAAATTCATCTTGGCCAAGAATCGTTTGGAGAGGCCAATAAACTCCACCATGTGCAATAATTAAAACTGGACTAGGATACTGTAAGGCTTTATGAACCCCAGAACAAACACGCTGTGAAAAACAAGGGTAGCATTCAGCCCCTTCGTACATCTTCCCGTTCTTCCATGGAGTCAGAAAATCTTCTCCAATCTTAGCTTTACCTTCGGCAACACCCCAATGAGCTTCTTTAACTTCATCAACTATCGTTACTGTTTTACCAAGATATTCGGCTACAATTTCAGCCGTTTTCAAGGCACGCTTTAGTGGGCTTGAGATTATGGTCGCAATGTTAAGACCCGTAAGCTTCTGTGCCGCTTTATGCGCCTGCTCAATCCCCTCATTATTCAATGGAATATCAGTACTCCCCTGAGCAAGATTTGTTTTATTCCAGTCAGTTTCACCATGTCGCATAAAATAAAATGGCGCATGTGGAAGTTTAAACTCAGAAATTACAGGGCTCATGGTATTTTCATAACATTTAAGAGTACACGAATGATAAGCGAGCATGAGATAACCTCTAATTTTAATCTTAAAATAAATCTCCCTATAATACCCGAAAACAAGAAATAAGATAAGGCCAATCCAAATCTCGCTAACACAAAGAAGTTTTCTTGTTACACAAATAAATAAGCTCAGAGGCTGCCGCAATCGCAGCCCCATAAGCCAACGATCTCTTAAACGTAAAACGATATTTTTCTTGTGATACTTTTTTATGTTTAAAATATTTATATGTCTCCAAGCCACACGCCGCAATAAGCCCATAGGCAAGCGAAGGAAGTGGGGAACTTCCCTTTATAACACATTTAATAAAAGACTCTGTTGGCTGGTAAAAATCCAAATAAAATTTATCTTTTTTCGATTCAAAATTTGGCATTAAATGATACTTGTTTAAAAATTCGCACATAGGTTCATACCACAGAGTACAATCATTTTTTGATGCACGATGACCAGCCCCTCGAAACTCAAACAGATACGTATTTTTATTAGAATCTCGTTCTAAATTTCTGATCAACTCACCATATAACATTCTACTATGATTTACCGGAATAATTTCATCCCCCTGTGAATGTGCAATAAAAATAGGAATATCCATAGAAATGTCTTTGACAGAAGTAATCGGCTGAATCCCCTTAGGGTCATAATCAGGACACAGTGATTTCACTAAGTGCTCCATAGATATACGTCCCAACCAAAAGAATTTCGGCAACGTAAGGCGCTTGACAACGGGCTTTAATGTCCTAAAAAGTCCCGCTAAGATTTCAGGCTCAAAAGGATCAGCAAATGGCGCCAGTAAAATAACCGCTTTTATACAAGACAATATTTTTTTGTGACCGGGAATAATGCTTTTATTAAGATACGCAAGTGTATTAATCCACGTGGCAGCACCTTTTGAAAACCCAAATGCAATAATCTCTGGCGTTTCATGATTTTTCAAAGCCTCTTCACATGCAGCAATGACCTGCACAATATCTGCTTCCTGCGCAAAAACAGCTTTTCTCCGGTCAAATTTATCATTAACTGTCTCTGGACCGGTATTTCCATATGATAAATAATCGGGAAAAATTTTATCAATAAGCCCAGTCTTAAGTTTTGGCGCACTAGAGCCTAACCCATGAGCATAGACAACCACAGGCACTTTGATTGGAATAGTTGTCTCCAAGACGGAAACATCTATAAATATTAGATAAAAAATAGTGATCTTAATAATTTTTTTCATACAATAAATTTTCGCATGTTATCCCCCCGGATTAACAATTAATTATTCAAGTTTTTCTCAGTAAATGTACCAGCTCCATCCCCAGTGCCAGGCCAAGACCACAAAGGCATGATCGTTTCCAAGTAGAACAATAGGCTTCTGATTTGGATTTATGATACAAATAATTCCCCACTTCACAGGCACCAGCAAGAACAACGCCACAGGCAATCGATGGTACCGTAGATTTTTTAAATATTCTATCCTCAATCTGCGCCACTGATGGTTGCAAAGAACTCAAATCACCGTCACTCTGCGCCCGATTTGATGATTGCATAAGACCGTACTTCGTTAAAAAATCATACATAGGTTGATGCCAAAGCATTGGGCTTCCTGAATGATGCAAGTTATAAATTGAATCACAATGCCCTCCGCCCTCAAACTCTAACAGATACGTATTTTTATTCTTATCTCGCTCAGAATTTTTAATCAAAGCACAATAAATCATTCTACTATGATTGATTGGAATGAGCCCATCACTATACGAATGTGCTATAAAAATAGGAATCGTAGGAATAATATTCTGCACTGATGTTATCGGATGAATCCCTTCAGCATCATACGCAGGTAAAATCAATTTTACTGTATGCTTAGTAAACTTTCGATTAATTCCTAAACTATCCGGAAACACACATCGTTGAGCCAATGGCCCAAAAGGTCCCAATAAGCCACTCAATATTTCTTTCTCAAACAGATCTGCAAATGGCGAAATCACCACAGCTACTTTAATTCTATCAAGTATCTTTTTATGATTTTTATCAGAACTCTTACTAAGATACCCAAGCGTATTAAGCCATGTAGCCGCACCTTTTGAAACACCAAAAGCAATAATTTCTGTGACTGAATTTTTTTTCAATACCTCTTCACATGCTGCAATAACTTGCTTGATATCACCTTCTTGTCCAAAACAAAGCTTATCTATACCAAAACGCGTCACAAGAGCCTCAGGCCCTGTATGACCATACAAATCAAGCTCAGGAAAAATCTCACTTACCAAGATTCCCTTACACAACTTAGCATTTTCGCCTAACCCATGTGCATAAACAACAACGGGATCTA
>CAYHBO010000043.1:0-12740 GCA_964354855.1 uncultured Pseudomonadota bacterium
TTAAAAAAGGTCACATAACGGGTCATGGAGCTGTCCGCGCTACGCAACCTTCTTTAAATTCTTAAGATCAGTTTTTTAGAAACTCCATCTGATCGTTATTAATTACTTAGTAGCGCTTGATTCATCTACAGGAGCGGTTGCTTCTGTTGATGGCTGTGTGGTTTCAGGAGCGGTTGCTTCTGTTGATGGCTGTGTGGTTTTAGGAGCGGTTGCTTCTGTTGATGTTGTTTCTGTGTCATTTGCTACAAGAATGGTAGTAATGCCTAACGATGCAATAACTACTAATGACATAAGCAATTTTTTAGTTAACGTGACCATGGTATATCCTCCATATGGTTTGGTTTATGTTATCTATAAAACCTCACAGCGAGGCTTTATTATTATCAATTTGACATATTTAAATATTTTGTCAACTTTAGATTATTTTTTCAGAAAAATACTTAAAAAGGCGTTAAATGGCGTAAATTTAGACACCACCAGTTGTAGGATTTATTTTTATCTATATATTAATTTCTATTAGAATTAAATAAATAGATTTAAATGGGGGACCTGGTATGGTGTTTAATAAGAATGTCGTTTTATATCAGTTTATGTTGTTTCTTGGCTTAGGAGCTTTTTCTCAGATGGTTGCAGGGCCAAAGAAGAAGGCCCAGTCATCAAAGCAAGCAGGTAGCAAAATGGGTCGAGCTGAACAAACTTAAGAAAATCCAGGAGTTGATGCTGATGGTTATGATGCGCAAGCTGACTTGGCCGCTGCTTTAGCACTTTCCCTTAAATCTATTTTTGCACGAAGAATGGTTAGTGAGTCGCCGCGTACTGTTTCAGTGCCGCAAGAGCTTCGCGATGAGTAAAGAGAGAAGAAACGGTTAGCAGGAATAGCTGGAGAAGCTCATGCTGTTGCAGAGCAAATATATGAAATAGAGCTTGCTCAAGCAAGAGTAAGATTTGGTCCTTGGTTTAATCCTGATTTAGGACCACAACCTCCGGCAGCCTTAGATTATGACTCTTTGCAGGTTTTACATGATAAAAATTTGTCTAAAAAAGTAACGAGATCGTTGAAGCCTTATGAAATTGTTCCGCCAATAGATGGTGAATTAACCGGTGTATGTTGTTCTGTGTGTCAGGATGAAGAGCGATCATTTTCTTTTGATCCAGTTTTAGGTGATGTAGCCGTTAAAACATGTTGCGGTCACTTTTTTCACCGAGCATGTCTTGATGAATGGTTGCGTCAGGCGTTTACTGAGAAGTCATCGGCTAATGGTTGCCCGGTTTGTAAGGAAAAGATTCAGGTGACGGTTCCGAAGGAATAAGCAGTTTTTAAAACGGTTTTATTGAAAAAAACATTTCAATCTGTAATAATAATTACAAGGAGAAATGTAATGAAAACGTACTTAAAATATTGTTTTATATTGTTGAGCGGGGTCTTAATCTCACAAGTCTTGGCTTACAATCGTAAATATCTCTTTCGTGGGGCACATTTACCACCGATGAATCTATCGGTACCGGTTACATTTTTTAACCAAAAAAAATCGACTTATACAAAAGAAAAGAGCTTGTCTGATTGGATTCCTGTGGTTGGTGATAGTGGCGGAACTGAACTAAAAACGAGAGAAAAACTGTTGTTTTTAGAGATTGACCCTCTGATGATATTGAAAACAATCTTTCCAGATATGGTTGACGCTTCGGTATCAAAAGCATTGGGAATCTCGTTAAAAGAATTTATTGCCGATGCTTTGGTCCATAAAAAGAAGACGGTTAATGTTGCTTGTGTGGTACATGGGGTTTTGAAACCGGCAAAAATGCATGGGGTAGTTGTGCGTGATGCTGTTATGGGCTTGTTTGACCTTGATGGGGTTATGCAGGTTATTCAAAAAGGGTTTACGCCAGTTAAGCGATTGGTTGTGGATACGGTACGTGTGTTGAATGATCGTATGACCGCTGGTTTTTGGAGTGTTGTGATAACAAAAGATTCTTCGGGAAACGATAATGTCTTGATGACTTATCATTTATTGATTAATGATGCGGCAATTGCTGATTTTTTTCTTTCATTGACGCAGACTACGTTTAATCTTGATGAAATTCAACAAGGCATGTCTTTACTGCATAAGACTTTTAAAGATGATGACAAACGAGTATTTGATGGTTTTTTTAGTTTATTAAGGGTGCTGTTGAGTGAGTAGACTTCATCGCTCATATCCTTCGAGACGGTGCTACGCACCTCCTCAGGACGAGCGGCTAGGTGAAATTACCGTCCCAAGAAACTATGCAAAAGCTTCTCAGGGTCACTCCCTGATCCATGGGCAAAAATATCATTTCTGAGTTTATTCCCCATTGCAGGGTTTAAGATTCCAGCATTCTTGATGATGTCGAAGATTTCAGTGGCATAGTGGTGTGACCAGGCATATCCGTAATGTTTTGGTCCATATACCGCATCGTACGCTACATTGTGTGTAGCATAGTACCAAAAGAGTGGCATTCTTAAGCATTCATCAGGGATATATTTTTTCTGTAGGGCGTCCCACAGTTGGTAAGGGTCTGTGTATTTTTCAGTATCGGTAAACAATATGAGGGTAAATAATGAACGCATACAGCGAAATAAGAGATTTTTCCATGCAGCGAACTTACGTACTCGAATAATATTGTTAACCATTTCTGTGCTGAGTGATTGTTTTGTTTTATGGTGGCTACTGATGATAGGAAGTATTGATTCATGTGACGCCCACTGCTCGAATAGTTGTGATGGAAACTCTAGAAAATCAGGCTTTGAAAAAAGTGCCCCGTGACTTGCCAATGTTGGTCGTGCTAGTAGTGCATGGATAGCATGTCCGAATTCGTGAAATAATGATATTACCTGATAATGTTCGATAAGTTTGTTTGCATGATCTATGGGGTTGAAGTTTGTGATGACGATTCCGACCGATTGAGATGAGCCGGTGGATGTGTTGACTGCGTTAACGAGTGAAAGACTACAGTTATTCGTTATTTTTGCTTCTCGTGAGAAGAGATCACAGTAAATGTAACCGAGACATTTTTTAGAAGAAGTTTCATGGACCTCTACCATGCGTACCGTTTCATGCCAACGCCAGAAAGGTGTGACTTCGGTAAAGGTAAGTCCGAAGAATGTGCCAAAGACACTGAACATATTTTTGAGAGTGGTATCGAGATGTAGGTATTCTGCAATGGTTTTATCATGAACGTTAAAGGTATTACTTATGTACATTTGTCTCACGTATTCATAGTCCCAGGGAGTAAGATTCCCTTGTTTATCTAAAGTAATTGTTGTAGGTAAATGACGTTTTAGAAGAGCAAGCTCTTCCTGCCCGCTTTTAACACATTGTTGTATGGTGGTTTCAAGAAACGTGATTGCTCGTTGCGGTGTTTTTGCCATGGTAGATGCAAGTTCTTGTGCTGCAAAATTTTGATATCCGAGTTGTTTGGCAAGATTATTTTTATCTTGGGCAAATGTTTTGAGTGCCATGTCTATGTTGGATGGTTTATGAGTGTTAAGTGCGTAAAATAAATCTTTTCGTGTTTGTTCTACAGTGCACAGGGCCATGATGGATCGGTACGTTATGAGCTGGTCAAAATTTTGAGGGTTGAGTGTTACCTGGTAGGTATTATTTTTTTCAGGAAGCTTTTTTAGAATTTGCTGACTGAGGGAGATAAGGTGTGCTTTAGGGATTGAAAGAGCTCGTTCAAGTTGCTTATTAATACTTAAGGTTGTTTGTGCATCGGCTTTGTTGCGGAGTTTGGTTATGGTTGAAAATTGTCTGGCATCAAGATGGGCGCCATTCTGTTTGAAGTTTTTTATGGTTTCTTCTAAGAAATAGCGTTCTTCCAGTTTTAATTGTTCATGTGATCCCAGATGAACGTAATAATCTTGTATTGCCTGATAAAGAGCTTTATTACCTTCTATATCAATTAATAAAGGCGCGATGCTGTTATTTGCTTTTTGGCTAGCTTCACGGATGTTTTTATCAGGACTGACTTTTATCATGAGTGTAATCAGATAAAGGAAGGCGTTGATGTTGCCTTTAATGCGGTCAAATGCGCGTAGTGTGTTGTCAAAGGTCCTTTTTTTTGCCGGGATAGCAAGCATGTCTTTGAGTGCTTTCTGTGTTGTGTCTTTTATTGTGCTTGTCCAGGTAGTAATTTGTTGAGGTGATCGCGGAAATATGTTTACCGCATTATTGATATGGGTGATGGGTTGGCAGATGGGTACCTGAGGTTGCGTGTTGACTACTGTCCAAACGTTGGTTGTTAGGAGAGCAATAAGGGTAAATGCAAAGTGCAAAAGCTTGTTCATGGTTTATTCCAATGTTTTTTCTTTTGATATCAAATTTTTGGTTAAATTTTAATGCTTTGTATGTCGTCCCAGCTTTCGTTTATAGGCGTCAAATTAAGGAAAAGTAAGCTATAAATTGTTCAGACACGTCATCCTCGCGAATGCGGGGATCCAGGACTTCTTTCTTTTTTAAAATTTTTTATGCTTCTTTTTTTTAAGAAGTCTAGAAAGTTAGTAAAAGTAAGTAAGCCCTGGATCCTCGCATTCGCGAGGATGACGTAAGGTAAATTTATACAAAGATCTATTTTGTAGCTTTCTCTAAGATGACAATCAGGTTAGGGTTGTAGTTTTAAAGACTTGGTTATTAAAGACTTATAGCAGCTTAACATCTATTTAATGAATCAAAAAACGGTCATTTTAGCCTCTTTTCTCTTTGACGATATTTTATATTCACTTTGAATTTATTATTTAAATTAATGCGTATTTATCGATGAAATATTGTAGATAATAAAATAATATTGAGTTGTCTCCGTTTTGCGTTGTATGATAAAATTACAAATAAGAATAATATATTGAAAAAGTTTCTATTAAAGCGTGCATTTTAACAAGGGGGATTTTTTATGAACTTTATTAAAGTTGTTTTTGTGAATATTGTTTTTTGTTTGCCAACTTTTACTTCTACGATTTTTAGTGCGGTAACAACAGATGATCTAAAATTCAATCAGCTTAACAAGGTTGAAATTGTTAATAATGGTTTTTCAATACAGATTCTATTTGATTTTGCCAAGGAAGTAGCCTTTGAAAGGACCAAAGATGAAAAAAATCGTTTGATTGTGCAGTTTAAGGGAATGAGTCCGAATGTATTTAATGCAGATATGGTAATAGAAACAATTAAGAAGCTTAAAGACAAAGATGAATACTATGGCATTTTGCAAGACGTAAATGTTAAAGCGGAAAATAGTGGTGTAGTTCCGGTTATGTCATTGATACTTACCTTTGCTTCAACAATAACGATAGAAAATAGGGTGGTTAAGAATGATTGGACCTCTATGTGGACGGTTGATCATAATAAAAGGCCCAATGACCCATCATTCCGTGTTCTGCTTGATATTTTGCCAACAGAACTCAAGAATACTATTGAACATCGGAGTACGGTTGGGACCATTATGTTTACCGAGAATAACGTTCCTGGAAAAAAAAAAATCCTTGCGTAGCACTTGATGCCGGGCATGGGGGCATGGACCTTGGCGTTGTTGGGCATAAGGGGGTTATGGAGAAAGATCTCTCTTTGGTGCTTACTGGTAAGATACAAAAACATCTTACAAAAAGTGGGATAACAAGTTTTTTAACCAGAACAACTGATGAGACTATGCCGCTATCACTTCGCTCTAATCGAACAGCACGAGGAAATGCTGATCTGTTTGTTTCTATTCATGCTAATTCTGCAGGAGCTGCTCAACAGGGCATGGAAGCATTGTGTCTTAATAAGGGGAAAAAAGCTCAAGCAGATTATGGACATCCTTCTAGTAACCGTTCTTCTCATGAGAAATGTGAAGAGGAGTTTAATAATTTCCTTACCAATAATGTTGACAGATCTCACCGTTTAGCTCATGTCATTCTTAGTAATACGATAAACCATGTTAAAAAAGAAAATATTACTATTAAAAACCGTGGTCTTAAATGTAATGCATGGCAAGTATTGCTGCATAACATGATCCCATCGACTATTTTAGAGGTTGGGTTTCTTACAAGCCCCCATGAAGGTGCTTTATTATTGGATGGAGCTTATCAGGAGCTTCTGACCTATGGAATTGCGCAAGGGATTATTCGGTTTATGACTTTGGAGAAAATGTTGTAACATTAGTTTGTTGTTACATTAGTTTATTGACAAATTTAATTCTAATTTGTAATTATGGTAATTAGTTAAGTATTTTTTACCCCAAATAAATATTTAATATGGAACATGTTTGGAGGGGATTTAAAGAAAAAGGGTTGGGTATGAAGAAAAGTTCAATGATGTATAAAGTAGGGTTATTGTCATTATTGTTGATGGTCTCTGATAAGCAGCTTGTTTTAATGGCACAAAAAAAAGTGGTGGATCCTGAGGTAGCTCGTGAAAGAATGAGATTAATTCAAGAACGAAAAAAACAAGGACAAGATACTGATAACAAACGTAAAGATTTAAGTGTTTTTAGAGATAATATGGATACTGACTCTAAACATGCCTCTAAAACTATGCAGGGGCATTATGCAGATATGATAGAAATATTAACTACAGAGAAAGATGACCTTACTGCTCGACTTGCGAATATGCGAAAAAGAGATAAAGAGGCGCTTGAGCCAAATAATATAGGTTCTCATAAGCTTTCATCGTCTGAAGAACGAAGAAAAATTAGTGATAGAATTATTGAAATTGAAGATGAAATAGAAAAATATTCAAAAAAACGATAAAAATAAATTCATAAAGTATCTTGAATGGGGCGGGGAAACTCGCCCTTAACTCATTAAAAAGATTGCAAATCAGTACAAAAGCCATAAAATACATTCTTTCGTTTCAAAATTTGATTAAAGTACCTATACTGGTGGGTATTATGCGTGATAATAGTGGTATTATCATTACCAAGCATAGAGGTTTTAAGTCGATAACGTTTTTAGTAGAAAGGACTTCCATGAATTCAAGTCTTTCACTATCGATAGAACTCATTTACTTAATGGGATGGCTATTAAAAAATGAAAAGTCGAAGCTCAATGCCCTCGTTAAACAGGCGATGAATGATGGGCTGGCTTATGACCTTCAAAAATTGAATGATATTGTACATGAAGATGTTTCTGATCATCTCCATAAAACGGTGCTTAATTTTTTGACGTATATGGAAGAAGCTTTAGCAAATAATTTAGATGGATTGAATCTCCAGCATGATGCTGAAGAGGTAATTCTTCCTGCATTGAATAATCTTGAAGAAGATAGTTTAAATGATAATACATTGCAGGTAAGTATTCAGCGCGCTAAAGCCGATTTACAAAGAGAAGTTGAGACCGGTGTTGCTAAAACATTAAATCCAGAGCACGCAAAGCAGATTTTGTTTAAGCATATTTTAGAAAATTGGCAACCAAATAACGAAGAAATTCTCAACTAAGGTAATACGCATTTGAAGATTGAATCACAGGTTACGTTGGCCGACAAAAACTGGTTTAAAACCGGTGGTTGTGCGGCCTTCTTTTGTCAGCCGACTAATGCGCAGGAAGCGCAGCAAGCGTTACAGTTTGCTGCTGAAAAGCAGTTACCTATTGTTATTTTAGGGCAGGGTGCTAATGTGCTCATCAGTGATGATGGCGTTGATGGATTAGTCATTCAGCCAGCACTTAAGCAGTTAGTTATTGATCATGATCACAAGACCATAACCGCAGGAGCTGGGGTGGTGGTGCAGAACTTGATCGATTATTGTCTAGCGAATGGGTTCTTTGGGCTTGAAGATTTTAGTGGGATTCCAGGAACTGTTGGTGGTTCTACCTACATTAATATCCATTATTTCGAATATCTCCTGAGTGATTTTTTAGTACGTGCAACGGTGATTAATAAAACATCAGGTGAAATTTTAGAGGTTGATCCATCTTGGTTTGCGTTTGGGTACAATCAATCAAAGTTGCAAGCAGGTAATCATATGTTACTTGATGCAACGATCATGGTGAAGTTGGGAGATGCGTTACAGGTTGCTTATGCACGAGGACGTCGTGATGAAATTGTGCGTCATCGCAATCGTCGTTATCCAACGTCAAATACCTGTGGCAGTTTCTTTAGAGCTTTTTATGAATCTGAAGTGCCAGAAATTAATGGTAAAAAAATTCCCTATGTTGGCTACTATCTTGATAAAGTTGGGGTTAAAGGAGTGCTGCGTTTTGGCAATGCGGTTGTTTCACATCAGCATGCGAATATGCTTGTGACATTACCAAATGCGACATCGAATGATGTTATTCAACTTGCTCGGATGATGCAGCAACGCGTTCAAGAGACGTTTGGTATTGTGCCCCAGGCTGAATGTCAGTTTATTGGGTTTAAAGAAAATCCATTGTTCTAAATGTGACGATTATTCTTTTGACTAGATCCTGAATCAAGTTCAGGATGACAATTAGGTTAATTTTACTATTTCTTATTTTGTCACCCTGAACTCGATTCAGGGTCCAGTCTTTTTTTTACTAAAGGGTGTCTTATGAAGAGCGGTTACTTTTTATTACTTTTCTTACAACTTAGCATGTCTCTTGTTGCTTTTAGTATCAGCGAAACCCCTGTATGTAGCGTATTTACACCAGATTCAATTTTAAACCGCAAAGAAAAATACTATCAACTTTATGCTGGAACTAAACAGCGTTATTCAACCTGTACCGGTGTTACCTGGTTTCATGATAACTATATCGCAGCGCTTAACTTTTATGGGCAAAAAATTAATACTTATACTTTTAATACTGCGACTATCAGCTTTGAGCCTTTGCAGGAGATTAATAATGCACAGGGTGCCACTTTTACTCAGGTCGAAAATCTTGTGGTATCTCCAGATGGTACATGGTTAGCGGTTTGCGCTGGAGGTTTTGAAGCCGGTGTAAGCTTTTATAGTATTGATCTTAAGACGCATTTGATTAATCCAAAACCGATTTATGCTTTGGGTACCAGCTATTTGGTGCATGGCGCTAGATTTTCTCCTGATGGGAAGTATCTTGCAACTGCTGGGTTTAACCGCGATGCTGCTATTTCACTGTATAAAGTAGTCAAAAAAGCTGGTTCGATTGAGCTTATGCGTGTCTATAAAAAATCGAATGACATACGAGATCTGTGTTGTAAAGGCATTAACTTTACCAACGATGGTCGGTTTGCCGTTGTTGTGTATGCAGCCGGAGTTGGTGACTACCAACGTAATCCTAAGAAGGGGGTTATTGAAGTCTATGGCTTTAATGCTGTCAATGGATCTTTGGGTAAGTTTATTTGTTCTACTGACAACGGTTCACCATCATTTTGTTGCGAAGATGTTTTGTTTATAGATGATGATCGAGCGTTAATGATAACCGATCAACAGAACAGTATGCTGGCTATCTACCCGTTTGATCCTGTAACTGGATTGATAGGGTCAGCTATTACTTACATGTATCCAGAAAAATCTCAACTTGATTTCCCTCATGGGTTGAGTCTTAAGGCAGATGGAAAGTACTTAGCGGTTACGAATTATGGTGATGATGCGTTTAAGGTGTATCAGGTGAATAAGTAGTTTTTTCTTATTTATTTGCATTTCCCTATTGGTTCGGATTATAATTCGAATTAGCAGTATTTATCTCGGAGTATGATTCGGGCAAGAAGGGCTTGAGATGTTTGAAGACGTTATTATTGAACAAAATCAACATTGGACTGGTAGGTTGCATGAGCAAGGGGTTGAACGGAGTTATTTTCCAAAACTCATTTCCTATCTTGAATCTGGCATGATTATTTCTATTCTGGGCGTGCGACGTGCGGGAAAGAGTATGCTTCTTAAGCAAACCATCAATTACTTGATCACTAAGATGCTGGTTGACCCTAAAAACATTCTTTTCCTGAATCTTGAACATCCCTATTTTGCGACCTATGCCAAAGATGTTGAGAACTTACAAAAAATTTATGAAGATTATCTGAAGCTTGCTAGTCCACAGGGGAAAATATATGTGATGCTTGATGAGGTACAATTTTTCCTTGAATGGCCGGTTTTTGTAAAATCATTGTATGAACAGAAAAGCGTTCAATTTATTTTGACGGGGTCAAATTCAGCACTCGTTTCTTCCGATCTTATGACGTTGCTTTCAGGACGTACCTTGCCGATTGAGATTTTTCCTCTTTCTTTTAAAGAGCTTGCAGCGGCACAAGGGATAGCGACGGATGATACTATTGTCATGGTAAATAATCGCCCACAATTACGAGCGTTGATAGATCAATTTTTGAAGTACGGAGGCTTTCCTGGTGTTGTGCTAAATCTTTTGCCATCCATTGCGTATGACATACTTAATGCTTATGGAAAGACGATTCTTTACCAAGACGTTGCGCCGCGGTTGCAACTGAGAAAATCAGTCGAATTGGAGCGGTTGTTTGTGTATCTTATTTCAAATATTGGCAAGCCGTTTTCGTATACAAAGCTTTCAGGACTTTTGGATTTATCGGATAAAGCGATCAAGGACTATATCGGAGCATTTGCTGATTCATATTTGTTGTTTGAACTTGAATCGTTTGATTTTTCATTAAAGAAGCAGATTAAAAGTCCCAAAAAAGTATATTCGATTGATACAGGGCAGGTGAATTCGACAGCTTTTCATTTTACTGAAAATCTTGGAAGGCTTTTAGAAAACTTAGTATTTTTGGAATTACGTCGTGCTGACTTGGAGGTTTATTATTATAAAACTGAGAATAACCTTGAGGTTGATTTTTTAGCTAAAAAAAATCTTAAGCTGGCGTTGATTCAAGTAGCTCTGGATGTTCAGGATCCACAAACGCTTAAGCGTGAGTTGAGAGCATTGT
Source organism: uncultured Pseudomonadota bacterium (assembly GCA_964354855.1). GTDB lineage: Bacteria > Babelota > Babeliae > Babelales > RVW-14 > CAYHBO01. The sequence continues at coordinate 10,812 of CAYHBO010000043.1, forward strand.
TCCAAGGACTGACCGAGTTGAAACTTGATAAAGGGATTATTCTTACGCGAGATTATGAAGAACAAGTGGTTATTGAAGATGGAAAGACGATAACGATTATGCCTGCTTATACATTCTTCTGTATGCCTGAAGTGGAAAAAAGAGTGTTTTTAGGGCTTGAGTAGAAGTCGATTCTCTCTACCGACTGATTTCTTGTAACGTTTTGTTATCTATTATCATTTCTTTTGCTTTTTTAACAACAAGAGTTACTTCGTTTGGTGACATACTTTTTACAAGATTTGCAGCTTCAGCTGATCCATTAGTAAGTATAGCATTTATGAGTCTTTCTTGGTTGCGTGTAAAGGGTTCTTCAGTTTTTTCAGTAGTAGCAGATGATGGTTTTGATCGGGTGGCTTGTGCCGCTGTGTTGCGTTGGTAAAAAAGCATTATAGGGTTACATTCGGTTTTTTCATCAAATATAAATGGTTTTTGTTGGCTGATATCATTAATTGTTTCCGGCCTAACTCTTTTAGGGTCTTGAGATCCATTGTAGAGGTACCATTCGCCAACGCGGGTTTGAGACAGTGCATAGAAATGGCCGGCTCTACTGCCCCCCGAACGAAGAATTATTCCAGAGAGCGTGTATTGATCGGTTATGGCGTGAAAAGGCATTTCGACTTCAGGTCTTAGAGCAAGAACTGGGGCTTGGTTATTTTTCAGCGCATCTTTCAACTCTTCTTGATCTAAAACAGCTAACGTTTCGATGGTTCTTTCTAGTTGAACTGAACGAAGCATTGGAGGTAAAAATTCAGCAATATCAATTTGACGAATGTAGAATTTTGCTTTTATCCCATCAAGTTCTCTTGAGTGATGGAGTGCTTTGAGCTTTTGTAGATTAGCAGTTTGTGCTTTTGTGATTTCGTGTTGGATGTCTGGCGATTTGCCGGTAGTACGGTTTACATATGCTAAAAACGCGTTTATGCCAGCTCTGTCAGTAAAATCAATCGCAAGATCTCTTGCTGCTTGGCATATACGACAAGTTAATTCTAGTGCAAAAACTCGTCCGTCAACAGCACTATCTCCGGCACTTCTAAGTTGTTTCAATAAAGCTTGATAGTTTTGATCGGGGTTAGGAACAGTCAAGGGAATGTCAGCAAGACATTGAGAGACTGAATCTAAGTAGCAAAGACCGCTAGATGAGTGAAGTCCGTGTACGGTTGATTTGGCATGAAGTTCTTCTCGTTCACGTTTGTGCATGGCAAAAGAACCTTCTTGGTTTAGCATAAGCAGTAAAGTGAGTGATAAAAGTTTATTAAGATTGTTCATAAAGGCCTTTCGCGGATTAGATTTTTATTTATTTCTTTGTGGTGATGGTTGTTAAGGTTTTATTTTTTATGCCCATGCTCAGTGCACTTTGAATGATAAAATTAATGTCTTCTTTGCTCATTTGTTTAGCAAGACGTGATGCTTGTTCGGAGTCATCTTCGATTATTGCATTCATAAGAGCTGTTTGCTTTGGAGTCAACGTTACTTCAGGTTCTGCTGTAGCAGTCTGAGGAGTAGGAGTCATAGGTGTTATTTTGTACATTGGGTGATCTTTGGTAAAACCTTCATCTCGTCGTCTCTGATGAATGGTTTCCTGAACTATTGAAGGAACTATTTTTATATCAGTGACTAATTCACAGGTGCAGTTAAGTTTATCTTTGCAGTGGCGGGCTAGAGAATCATGGTACATTTCGCCGATAAGCTCTCTTGTTTTGTTTCGCTCTCTAGCGAATTCTTCATCGTTTTGTTTATCGCTTGTTTTTAGATAGAAGTAAGGGCAATAAGCCAGACACTTTTTTTTCTCTCTAAAGTGTTTATCTAACGCAGTCTTGACCTTATCACAAAACGCTTCACTTGTTTTGCAATATTCAGCTTTTTCACCGCCATCATAATCATGAGACTCTA
>CAYHBO010000044.1:0-6675 GCA_964354855.1 uncultured Pseudomonadota bacterium
AGTGGGACTAAAGCTGCAACAGAAACTCTACAGTCAGCTGGTGTTTCAACTGATGTAACAGATGCATTAACCACGGTTGCTCAAGCAGCCGAAACCGGTGATCTAGAAAAGGTTGAAGCCGCTGCAATCACCAGTGGTATAGAAGAAGGCACAAAAGCATTAGTAAACTCAACAGGATTCTCAGAAGATCAAGCAAACACATTAACAACCGATATCGCAACCGGTAATGTAGACGATCTTCAAAATCAGGCTTTAGAAGCAGGAACTCAAGAAATAGTCGCTGGAACTGATACTGCAATTGACACATTAACCTCTGAAGCGCAAGAAGCTCAAGATGCAGTACAAAAAAACCTTGATGAAGGCGCTCAAAAGATTAATGATAATGCGACTGCCGCTGAAACTTTCGCAGGGCAAGAAGCGGTAGATGGCGCTGAAAACTTAAATAACGATATTCAAAGTGTAGAAGGTGAAGAAGCAATACAATAAAGCTTAACTAATTAAATTATTGAAAGAAGAAATAGCTTGATCTAAAGATTCATGTAAATTACCAGAAATAGTAAGAACCTCTACATAACCTTTATGTAGGGGTTCTGCTTTTTTAAGATGTTCAAGAAATCGACGAATGAATTTTTGTTGTCGTTTAGCGTAATCCCAGGTTTCATACTGTATAAGCTTAATAAGATCGTCATAAGAAGTTGCTTGTTTGCCCAGTAATGCGTCAACAATGAGATCATACCCAATGAGTCGTTTCGACTTCATAAAATATTCCCATTTAGTCCCAAGTAATTGTTGAACTTCTGTAATCCAGCCATCTTGATTAATCATTTGTATAGCACGCTGCTCAATACGCTCTCTAAGTAGGTCTCGACCTGGATCCACAACAACAAATAATACAGGGAACTCTTGTACAAAAACAGGCTCTAAGCTAGAAGGCAGCTGTCCTGTTGTTTGCCAAAGATCTAATGCTCGTTCAAGTCGATACGTATCATTAGGATGAAGGCTTGCAGCTCGTACTGAGTCTATAGAATTTAATTGATTCCATAGACTCTCTTGTTCGTCTATTATTTTTCCTTGAGACTTAGTGTTGTCATAATTAGTAATGGGAGGATAGAACAGCGATTTAACATAAAAATGTGACCCACCTACCAGCATAGGTACGTTACCCCGCGCAATAATTTCATCAATTTTTTTAAAAACAAGTGTTCTAAAAGTAACTACATTAAGTGTTACTGGATCATCAATGATGTCGAACAAATGACAAGCAACAGGAGCGTTTTGCCAATCTGGCTTTGCAACCCCCACAGAAAACGGTTTATAGAACTGTCCTACATCAGCATTAATAATCTCTGCTGAAAGTTTTTCAGCTAAAGAAAATGAGAAGTCTGTTTTTCCAGCAGCAGTAGGACCGATAACAACAATAACTGGTGTCTTATATTTAAAGTGGTGCGGGAGTTGTTTGTTCTTGACCATAAATCTTATCGGAAGCATCAACGTGTAATTTTCTGAAAGGGCTTCTTAACTCTTGAATAATTTCTGATCGTTGCACATCACGCACAAGAAGAACTTCTTGAAGAATAAGTTCTTCGGTAGACTGCAACAACGCTCGTTCACCAAATGATAATTCTTTTTGTTTGGCAACATACATAAGATCACGATAAATTTTTACGATTTCAAGTAAAATACCGCTTTGAATCTTAAGCTGATAATTTTTCTGACGTCGATTCCAACCACTTGGCGTAAAATCAATACTCTCGAGCTGTCGCTCAGGTTTATTGTCAAGCTCTTGAATCGCATGATCAATGGTTGCTTTATCGCTTGGATAACGAATACCAATGGTTTTGATATTATATGCAGGAACTAAGATAGTCATATCCTTAAAAAGAAATGAAAGTTTGAAGAAGAGGATGGTATCATCGCCAACTAATTTTTCTATGATATCCTCAACAACAGCAACGCCATATCCAGGGTAAACCACTTTATCATCTTGTTTGAACATAGAAATCCCTTTTTCGGTTTCTAGTAAGAAGAATAACAGTCACTATTGAAATGCACAGAAGATAACAGGTCCATGTATAAGCAAAAAAATAAATCGCTTCTCAAAGACACTTAGTTATACTACCATAAATTTCTCAATTCGCCAACCACCAGTAAATCTCTGAAAAACAATTTGTCTTAAATTTAATTTAAATGTTAAATAGAAAAATGCATCAAAATGCTTTCCCACAAAATCTTGAAGAAAAATTTCACAATGTCTTTAGATGGAACTTCTTTGGCAGTATTATTTACGAATGCATTAAAACAATTCATCAAATAAGTTTAATGTTCTATTTGTCTTCTTCCTTGTATGGACTCATTGGAACTACCTTTTCTATCATTTATTTTTCAACCAAACTTGCCGATACAGGGGCAACCTATACTCTTTCACCGTTTTTCACGCTAATCACAAAAAATAGAAAAAATTTTAAGTACTTTTACTTAAACTACTTTATTGGGCCCATGATCCCAGCCATTTTAATGGTATCATTCGGTGCAACACACATTTTCCTGCAATGGTTTCTGCCATCATCATACTGTTTGTACTATGTCATGATTATCCCGATGCTCATCGCATTAGAAACATTACGCGCTTTTCTACGGTACCTTCTCCATTTTTCTTTTAAAAGTAAGATGGTGGTCTCCATTGAGTTATTTTCATTTTCGATCTATGTCATAAGCATCTGGACAGGCTTTTTATTGGGAAATTGGGAAATAACTCTTGATTTAATGCTCATTGCGCATCTTGTTGAATCATCACTTGCGGTACTTATTTTTATCATACTAAGTTACCACGTATACCAAAATCTCGATCCCCATGCCCTACAAGACATTCCCACGAACACCGCATCTCGATTCTGGCATGCACGTATTTTTAATTACTTGTTGAGATTAAGCAGAGAGCTTTTCTCTAGTAATTTCATTACCCCTCTTTTTGCATTTAAGTTTGGTTTCTATGAAACAGGCTTATTTTATTTTGTAGGAGCTGTCATGAGCTCACTCCAATCAATCACTAAAATTTCAATCGGTTATTCTGGAAATGCCTTGCTCGCCGAGATTAAGAATGAATCGGAAGTCACTAAACAAAAAGCTTTTTTAGTATTGAGTGAAAAAATAATAAAAATTATTATACCGATAGTCATTTTATTGGGGATAAATGGGAATAGTCTCATCAGGCTTTACCAAGGAAAAAACAACCTTGAAACAACACTTTTGTTGGTAGCTATTTTTCTGATTATCTTTATATCTGAATTCTTTGTCATTCTTTATGATCAATTTTACATCGTTGAAGAAGCCTCTCAGAAGCTCTTCTTTATGAAAATAAGTGAATATGTATTTTACTATATCTTTGTTATATCAATTCCCGCCGAGTCACTGGTGGAGTTATTACTGCGTATTACATTTATTCGCATCGCTAGCTTAAGCTTTATGGCATACAATGCGCACTATACCTGGAAAATAAAACCTAGCTTTAAAACAAAAAAATCTTACTTAGTAAGCTGTTTTATTATTGGAATTATCATATTCTTTACCGTTTCACGCTACTTTAATTCCATTTTCTATTTTTCACAGCACTTGTTATAATAAGCCCCTATGGAAAATACGAATAACAAACCACTTACAAAACATTTTGAAGCAAGTTTTCACTGGAATCTTTGGTGGAGCATCCTGTATGAAGTCCTAAGAATTGCTCACAATATCTTTCTTGCAAAACAGGTAAGTCAAACAACGTACGGACTCATTGGAACCATTTTTGCGTCAATGTACTTAATGGCAAAGTGTGCTGACATGGGTACTGCCTACAGTATTGCACCATTTTTCTCATCTATTTCAACCGATAAAAAAAGCTTCAAAAAATTTATTCTTAATTATAGCTTACTCCCTTTATCATGTTCTCTTGCTGGGGGATTTTTATTAGCCTTTACACTAACAACCAAAATAAATTTAATTCCCAGTTCTCTTATTCCAATCATCATAGGCATCATTATCCTTGAAACCTTCAGATCATTTTTCCGACAACTTCTGCATATTGCCTTTAAAAGTCGTTCCATTGTTATTGTAGAATTTATTTTGTTTATTACGTATCTCATCGGAGTCTGGGGTTCACACCTATGGTTAGGCATCCCTCTCGACACTATGCTTATTTTTAGCCTGTTCTTAATTGATTCAACGCTTGCCGTAATGTTTTTAGTATATAAGACCTACACGATTTATCAGACACTACCTACCGATGGAAAAGAATGCCAGCCTTCTTGCATACGCATATTTAGGCTTCGTTTCTCAAATTTCTTCGTACGCATGAGCAACAATCTTTCCACCACAAACATATTGACACCACTATTCGCGGTTAAGTTTGGTCTTAAAAGTGCCGGGATCTTTTATTTAATCAGTACCATCGCCATGGCAATGCAAGCCATCATTAAAGCTGCCATTGGCCACCCAGGAAATGCATTACTTGCACGCGTTAAAGATCAACCACTTCTTATCAAACAAGAAGCTTTCACCTTACTAAGCACCCGATTTTTAATGGTTATTTTTGGAATCATGATTGGCGCCGGAATACTATGCCATTACATACAATCTATACATAGTATTGGGAGTCATGACCCAACAACAATTCTTCTGATTGGAGGATACATTCTCATCACACTCTCAGACTTATTTATCACACTGTATGAATATTTTTATGTTCTTGAAGAGTCAATGGCATTTTTATGCTCATTAAGATTTATTGAAATTTTATTATTTTATATGATCGGACTTTACTACCAACTACCACCACTCGTTACCCTTGTTGGTATTTTCAGTATTCGAGGCATCACACTTATTTGTATGATTCTATACGCATATCTTTCATGGAAGCTCGTTCTTAAACTTTCTAATCCCGTAAAATATTTAGGAGGGTGTGTTATCACCCTCCTGCTCATCAAATCGCTCTCGCTGCTAATCAAATTTTAGCTCAGTTACTTCTGTATCAAGAACATACTCAATCCACTGAATGTATCACTGACACTGATTGTGGTATTGGTAAAGGAGGCAAGCTTTCTTTACTACCTCCAGTCCGATTTTCTTTTGCTGTTTCTGTTCGTACTTTTACTCGTCGTCTTGATGGTGCTACAGTAATATCCTCACCAGCCGCTAAAGCAGCTGCTTCATCACGACTTTGTTGGACTGATCCATGACTCTGTTGCTCAGCTTTATCAAAATTAACTACCGCTCGTTTTGCATTATCTGCTTCAGCTTTAAATTTAGCAGATTGATCAATTTCATAGATTTTTTTATAAGCCAATTTTATAACATTAAACACTTTAAGAAGCTCTGCTTGTACTATTGGTAAACCTGTTTCACTTACATCAATAGAACCTTTTCCGCTTTCAGTTGTTTTACATTCTTTCTCAAGCTTTCTAACCATCGATATAAAAGTAGCTAATACAATCAAATGAGCTGGAACAGCTTCTTTTTTGATATCCGCATTTTTTTTGTTAGTAACAACATTCGATAAATCTTCAACTAAAGATTCCAATTTCTTCAATAATGCTTTTTCGCTACGTACCCCGGAAAATGGATTTAGACTACCAAGAGAAGCAATAGCATCATTTAATTGTACATTAATTTTAATTTCTAGCGCTCTTGCTCTATCAGATGTTCTAAAATTCTCAACCCTTACTTTAAACCCATCATACCACGCCTCATCTTCAACAAATCCTAACTTTGGCATAAATGCATGAAGAATACTTGAAAGCTTCATAAGTTCAGCTCGGACCTTCTTAATATCATCAGGCTTGAGAACCGCAACTAACAATCCCGCAGGACCGCTCACTTTTACGGCACTCGTACCTTCATCTAATTTTTTCATGAGCGCAGAAAATGCCATATCATATGCCGTATACTCTTTCATATCCAAGCTTCGCGGCTCAGATGATAAAGCAGTAATATTACCTTTCTCTGCCCGCGCAACTACACGATTTGCGTTATTATTAAGATCTTTTAGTCCAGAAATAACACTTGATGCGCTATTTCCAAAAGAAGCATCTTCAATAACCTGTGTCATATCTTTCAAATATTTAACAATTGCCTCATCTTTAACTGAACCTCTAAACGTAACTAAGAAGTCTTCAAATGGCTTCATAAATAATGTATCTGAAGATGAAAAAACGTTTAGGCAGTTTCTTATACTCTGTAAATATTTCACAGCAGTCTGAAGGTTAGCAGCATTCAAATAAGCAACAGAAGAAAGCATCCCCTGACGTTTTCCGCTCGCTTTACCTAGCAATGTTTGCGTAAAGACAGGATAAGACTTCTTGAGCTCCTTAATAAGCTCCTTCGAATAATCCTGCAATTTTTTATCTCTTACAACTTTTGCATTAGGAACCAACGAAGTATTAAGAACCATAAGCGCATTCAGTACACTTGATGCGTTAGTTCCCAAATTATCTGTAGCCGTTACAAATGCTTCAGTAGCACTCTTCATCATTTTAGCAACTTCTGCTTTTACTTTAAAATCTACAGCCGCCTGTAAAGGCTGCGCCAATATAAGAAGGCCAATAATACGTATAAAATTCTTTACTATCATCTTAAATCTCCTTATTATGATGTTTAACATAACCACCCTCAGGAGCTGCTTCCTTTTCTTCAGTTTCT
>CAYHBO010000044.1:6775-11025 GCA_964354855.1 uncultured Pseudomonadota bacterium
ATTATGATGTTTAACATAACCACCCTCAGGAGCTGCTTCCTTTTCTTCAGTTTCTGCTGCTGGTTCTTCTGCTGGTTCTTCTGCTGGTTCTGATACTGGTTCTTCTGCTGCTGATTCTTCTGCTGCTGGTTCTTCTGCTGGTTCTTCTGCTGGTTCTGATACTGGTTCTTCTGCTGCTGATTCTTCTGCTGCTGGTTCTTCTGCTGTAACATCGGCTCCAGAAGCTAATGCTTCAGCTTCTTGATTAGCCGCAAGCTCAGCTTTTTTGAATTCCGCAAGAGCTGCTTCAGCTTCTTCAACAGCTTTTTTGAAAGCTCCAGACTCCTTACAACCTTTATAAAGTTTTTCATGAGCTGCTTTTATAGTACGTAAACATATAGTTAATTTTTCTTGTACAAGAGGAAGATCAGTTTCGGTTAAATCAATTTTTCCCGAAGTTTTACTGGTTTTAGTCATACTCACTTTATGCTCAAGTTTGGCAATCATCTTCGCAAACGATGCAAATATAGGAAATTCCTTAGGAGCATCCTTTTGTGTAATATTCTTATTTTTCTCATGAGTCGACTGTGCAATAAGATTCTTACTCATATTATTCAACTTTTCCATAAGCGTCTTTCCATTATACGCACCAGTCACCTTACCAAAAGAACCCTCTGTATCGGTAATACTTTTGGTCATAAGTGTTACAAGCGTATTAGACTGTTCACCCGCCTTAAAGGTTTTGATAAATGAATCAAATGCCTTAAGCTCAAGTGACCCTTCTTTTTTTATTCCGGTTTTTTCTAAAAACGTACTAAGAATTTTAGCAAACGTAGTAAGTTGCTTCTTTACTGCAACAAGGTTTTGAGGAGTAAGAAATGCAGTAGTTACCCCGCCTTGAACTATGCTTATCTTTTTGTCTAACATTTGTTCAAAATTCTTGATCTCTTTCCATAAACCATCCATGGCTTTTACATCTGGGGCAGTAGCAGTTACCTTACTCTTGATTATATTATCATCTACTTGTTTCGCTGCTGCGTTAAGAGCTGTTAAACCTTTAGTCACGCTCTCAAACGATGGTTTTATTGTACCAAAACTTACATCGTTGATTGCCGTAGTCATATTTTTCACATATTGCTTCGCGGCTCCGCCTTGTGAAGATCCTTGATACTCCTTCATAAACGTATCAAATGGTGCAAGAAACGCCTTATCTGCCGAGAACTTTTCAAGCCCTGTTCTAATAATGTTAAGATCCGCTATAACTTTAGGGAGTGTATCAGCTGGATCTAACCACGCAGTGGTCAATGAACGCTTAGCGCTATCCTTAACGCTTACTTTCTTTCTAAACTGGGTAATAAACTCTTGATATTTGCTTCCCAATGTTTTAAGCATAGTTGCAGATTCTTCCTTACGATTGACCGTAATTTTTGCAAGCGCCGCTTTAAGACCATCCAAAGAGGCTACAATTTTTTTTGCATTGCTTCCAAGCGCTTTTCCAGCTGCAGTAAAAGCATCTTCTGCAGCCTTAACCGCTTTTGCAGCACCGGCTTTACCAGCTATAGCTGAAGAACTTGCAGCACTAAGATCTAACCCTTGTATCCCTACAAATAAAACAAAACTCTGCAATAAAACTTTTTTCATTATCTTCATATTCTTATCCCTTCCGATAAGTAGTGAACAAAAAATATTTACCTATATTTACCTAATTGTCATATATTTCAGATTATTACTACCCTTAAGGCTACATAAATCTATCATTCTAAGTCAATAAAAATATTCAAATTGAAATAACTTGTCAAAAATACTTTCTTCTAAAGGAAAAAACACACCTCCTCCCGCCTACAATAAAAGAAGCTCCATCACCCTACCCTCGAGCACCCCATTCAGAAATCCCCCATAAAAAACCACCCCATAACAAAACCCCAAAGCCCACAAGCCCACAAGCCCACGGGAACAGGCGGGAGGAGGTGTGTTTTTTCTAAGACCTTGGATTTACTTCTACTAGTAGACGGTTTGATACAACTAAGGCATTATCAGACTCGACTCGGTAGTTCTTAAAAATCTTTAGCCAACCACACTAAGATTTTCTTACATCGACATTGACAAGTCTACATTGATAGACTAAGATAATTTTAGTAAACATTTAAACTTAAAGAGGGAATTTATGGCTAGAAAAATTATCGGAATAGACCTAGGAACAACCAACTCTGTAGTATCATTCATGGAAGGTGGGACACCTAAAGTTATCCCTAATCAAGAAGGTGCTAACACCACCCCATCCATCGTTGCATTTACCAAAGACGGTGAACGTCTAGTCGGTGCAATTGCAAAGCGTCAAGCGGTCACTAATCCTGAAAACACTATTTTCTCAGCAAAACGTTTTATCGGTAAAAAATTCAACGATATCTCTGCCGCTGACCGTAAAATGGTTCCTTACAACATAGTAGAAGGTAAAAACGGCGATGCTTGTATCGAAGTAAAAGATCGTCAATACTCCCCTGAAGAAATTGCAGCAGCCGTTCTTCAAAAGCTTAAACAAGCAGCTGAAGACTACTTGGGCGAAAAAGTAACCGAAGCGGTAGTAACCGTACCGGCTTACTTCAACGATGCACAACGTCAAGCAACTCAAAATGCTGGCAAAATTGCTGGCCTTGATATTAAACGTATCATTAACGAACCTACAGCAGCGGCTCTTGCGTATGGTCTTGATAAAAAAAGTAACGAAATAATCGCTGTGTTCGACTTTGGCGGCGGAACTTTTGACGTATCCGTTCTAGAAGTTGGCGATGGTGTTGTCGAAGTTAAATCCACCAATGGTGATACCATGCTCGGTGGTGACAATATCGACGAAGTTATCATGAACTATCTCATCGATGCGTTCAAAAAAGAACAAGGCGTTGATCTCAAAAATGATAAAATGGCTTTGCAACGGCTCAAAGAAGCGGCTGAAAAAGCAAAAATTGAACTTTCTTCTGCTTTAGAAACCGAAATTAACCTGCCGTATATCACCGCTGATGCAACAGGACCTAAGCATTTAGTAGTTAAACTATCCCGTGCAAAATTTGAAAATCTTTGCGACGACATTTTCAAGAAGTTGTTCGAACCATGTAAAAAAGCACTTGCTGACGCTAACCTACAAGCAAGTAGTATCGATGAAGTCATTCTCGTCGGTGGTTCTATCAGAATTCCTAAAATTCAACAAATGGTTAAAGACTTCTTCGGCAAAGAACCTAATAAATCAGTTAACCCTGATGAAGTGGTTTCTGTTGGCGCTGCCATTCAAGGTGGTGTACTCTCCGGCGACGTAACTGATGTACTCTTACTCGATGTCACCCCACTATCTCTTGGTATTGAAACCATGGGCGGCGTTGCCACTAAATTAATCGAACGTAACACTACTATCCCAACCAAAAAATCACAGGTGTTCTCAACCGCAGAAAACAACCAGACCGCAGTCGACATTCATGTGGTACAAGGTGAGCGTGAATTCGCCAAGGACAACAAAACCTTAGGTCAATTCAAACTCGATGGTCTTGCCTCTGCACCACGCGGCGTTCCTCAAATCGAAGTCACCTTTGATATCGATGCAAACGGCATTGTAAACGTATCAGCAAAAGACAAAGGTACCGGTAAAGAACAACGTATCACGATTTCTAACTCATCAGGACTTTCAAAAGAAGAAGTTGATAAGTTAGTACAAGAAGCTGCAGCAAACGAAGTTGAAGATAAAAAACGTCGTGAAGCGGTTGATAAACGAAACCATCTTGACAGCATGATCATGTCTATTGAGAAAAGCGTACAAGAAAACAAAGAAAAGCTTCCAATGGCTGAAGTCAGCAAAGTTGAACAAGCAATTGAAGCAGCAAAAGCAGCGATGAAAGAACATGAAAACAACGCTGAAGAGCTTCAAAAGGCAACTGATGAACTCATGAAAGCATCTGAAGAAGTTGCTAAGCTTATCTACGAACAAACGCAACAGGCACAACAAGCAGGTAATCCAGCGGGACAAGAACAACAAGCAAGCAGTAATGACAGCAAACAGGGTCCAATCGACACTGAATGCGAAGAAGACAAGTAAACCACTACCAATATAACCAAACCTAATTCTTAAGGGAGGCATTCAGCCTCCCTTTTTTATTCTCCAAGCACCCTATTTTTAAGCCAAAATTTTCACAAGCTCTCTCTTTACCCTCAAAAATCAATAAAATCCCCATTATTTTAATGCAATTTGCATTATTAACATCACTTGTTATCATGAATATAATACTTAA
>CAYHBO010000045.1:0-1672 GCA_964354855.1 uncultured Pseudomonadota bacterium
ACCGGACATTTCTAGTGAGTTCGAATAGGACATTTTCATGGAGTTTTAACAAAAAATTCCAAAACTCTTGCCTTCAACCCCAACAAAAATAGTAACCTCAAATCCACGTTCAAGAAGTTTACGAAACTCAACAAATTTTGAGAGGTAAGAAGTTTATGAAACTTATGCAATACGCGTTAGGTATTTTGTTACTGGCACTGCCAACAACAAGCCCAAAAACTCCACAAGACGAATTAAAAACTCTACAGGGAAAATTAACGGCACTTAACCAAACTGTAGACGGACTTAATAAACAATTAGGTACATTAAAAAAGACAGTAGATGATCGTGTACCAAAAGATATTTTTCAAGCTCTTGAAGCAGACAATGACGAAGCGGCAAAAAGTTTCATAGATAAAATGATAATTTCTGATTTTGAGAAACGTGCCGATAGCTTCTCTTTTAAACAGAAATCTACTAATAATAAATATTTGAATAAAACGGCTATTTCGATTGCGCAAGAAAAAGGCAAACAAGAACTAGTAAACTTATTAATCACACAATGCTTTAAAGATCATCATGATAAAAACTATCGAGGTTCTATCCTAGGATTTCATGCCGGAAACTATAGACAGGATAACGATAAAACCATAGATGAAAAAACAAATAATACTCTATTACACCAAGCCGCTATAACGCAAAATAGTGAAAGAATAAAACTTATTTATAGCATGAAAGATAAAGTAAATTTGACCAAATACTTAAACGTAAAGAATAAAAATAACCAAACAGCCTATGATCTAGCCAAAGAAAAGAAACTTTTACAAGAAATTCTTGAGATGCTCAAAACAGACGTTCAGAAACAAAATGAAAAAGAAGAAAAAGAAAGACCTATACAAGAGGCTAAAAAACAAGAAGAAACTGTCCGTAATGCTGAACGTAAACGAAAAGAAGACGCTGATCATAAAGAACAAGAAGACACTGATCGTAGACAAAGAGAACAAGCTGACACTGACCGTAAAAAAAGAGAACAGACTGAAGCAGCCGAGCTTCGAGCTAAACAACAAAAAGAACAAGAAGCCGCTGAACGTAAACTAAAAGAAGAAGCTGTCCTTAAGCATAAAGAACAAGAAGACGTTGAACGTAAACTAAAAGAAGAAGCTGAGCATAAAAAAGTACAATCCAACATCGACTTCCTTAATAAAAATATAGACGACGATACCAATGGGGCTAAAATTTATCAGAATTTACCTGGCTACATCACAGACGCAGCAACAGTTACTGCCTTTAAAAAGAAACTTGCAGAACAGGATGATAGTGGCAACACCGTGCTTCATAAAGCAGTCCTTAAGAAAAAACCTTCTCTTGTAAAATTAATTCTAGAACATATGAACTCTGATGATATTTTCAAAAGAAATAAAAAAGAAGAAACAGCTCTAATGATTGCTCAAGACAGCACAGATCTATCTGAAGCTAGTGCAAAATCAGCGCTAGAAATAGTTAAAGCCTACAAATTAACCTCACCTAATAAATTAGACAAAGAAATAGATAAAGACGGGAACACCGTCCTACACCGTGCAGTGCGCATTGCGATATTAGCAAAAAATAAATCAGATGTAGATTTTAATACCATTAAAAAAGATATCGAAGCCCTTGTAGATGCAATTCCACTCGAGGTACGCAATACTATGGC
>CAYHBO010000045.1:1772-10886 GCA_964354855.1 uncultured Pseudomonadota bacterium
ATCAGGAGCTAATAAAGATCATTGAGTATTTAGTAGAAACATGTAAGTTTGACGTAACCCTTAAAAATAACGACAATAAAACAGCATACGACCTTTTAATAGAAAACCCGGATTCTCCAAGTCAACCTACTTACCGGTATGACAGCCAAAATGGAAGAAAAATCTTGTCCCTTCTAAAACCAAAACCGCCAACAAAATAAATCGAAAATAAAATAAAATACCCCCGCTGCGTTAACTCGTTGCGGGGGTTTTCTTTTGCAAAGAAATTATCTTCAACCACAATGCCGTTCGCCCCGATCTATCCGTCATAGTTCGAGACAATGCTTCGCATCCCTCACCACATCCTTCGACACACTCAGGATGATCGGGACATTATGCCGTTCACCCCGATGGAGGCCATCTTTGGCCGAGTAGAGGGGTGCGACGATAAAAGAACCAAAAAATAGTTTAATCCTAAAAGTCTGATTAAACTGAATCTTTCAGTAAGCTGTCATCCCACGCTACTCACTCATTCCCCTCTACTCACTCGCTACGCTCGTTCCATCGGGGCAGACGGCCAATAAGTAGAACGAATAACTATTTACATTGTTTCTTAAAAACCAAAGGGAACCTATCATGAACACATACAATCTACTCATACTCAGCCTCACACTCTTATTCACTTCAATCACAGCATCGGCTGGACGCTTGCTCCCGGATCGGCCCACTATGTAATTGATTTATTACTCGCATCAGAGCATGCACACCAACTTACCAAGCAAACGCTCATCACGATTATTGGTGCCGAATGACACGGTTGAAAAAAATGGACAGAAAATTAAATACCGTTTTTATCTGTACCCTAAAAAGTACTCTGATGGCGTTACTGATCAGATTGGCGTCATTGGAGGCACGTTTATCGTCGGGGCCACAGAGGCAACTCCGAATAATGAAGAGTTTGAGGAGGTATTGAAACATGCCAAGAATTTTTTTGGTCTTACTTCTTCAGATCAATCGGACAACTACTTTTGCCAAGCAACTGATAAAAAAGACACCAACTCATGAACGTCTCAAAAAACGTGAACAATGCCATGACCAACAAAAGCAAACTCCAGTACCAGTAGGCAGCAACGAGTAAGCCTATTGCAATGGTAAGCCTAATCAATCGATCATAACACCCAATGTTTTTTTGAAGTTTGATATTCATACGTCTTCTCCTTTATAGTTTTGTGGAAACAAAGCAAAAACAGTAAACTAAACCTGATTGTCATCCTGAACTTGTTTCAGGATCTAGTCAAAAGAATAGAAAAAATCTCAGAATCGAAAGAAACCATGACCCTTCTTACCCCAGAAAACAAAGGCGCTCTCTACGCCATAACCTCCGGCCTCTTCTTTGGCCTGGTTGGTTACTACGGCATGAGCATCATCAACGCAAACTTATCCGTTTCTACCATGCTGTTTTGGCGCTTTCTTGTTGCAAGTATGGTGATAGGGATAGTGTTGGTGGTGCAACGCAAAAAAATTGCATGTAATGGTTCTGAATTATTAAAAGTATTCTTCTACGGCGCCGCCCTCTACAGCCTATCCACTATGATTTATTTTACCGCCAGTAAATCGATCGGCACCGGCCTAGGCATGGTCATCTTTTTTACATTCCCTGCAATGATCATGATCATCAACTGGATACTTTATCGAACCAAAATTCCTAAAAGTTATTATGCAGCTCTGGCACTTATCCTGGTTGGAATGGTGTTACTTGTTGATATCAGTGAATTTAAATTTGACATCATTGGGATTTGCTTGGGTTTAGTCTCAGCATTTTTCTATGCCTGCTACGGCATCGCCAGCAAAAAAAGCCGGCTTGATCCGTTACTTTCAACGCTTATGGTTTCACTTGGCTGCATGGCCACGAGCATAACAATAGCCCTGTTCACTCAAAGTTTTACGATCCCGACTAGCTTCAATGTCTGGGTAAATATTGTCGGCATGGGGATCATCTGCTCTGCAGTCCCAATCTTGTTTTTTCTTGAAAGCTTAAAATATATCAGTACCGCAAAAGCTTCACTACTCTCGGTTTTAGAACCGGTTTTTGTCGTTATCTTTGGTGTATTACTCTTAGGTGAAAGCATGAGCATCTTACAAATAGCCGGCACCGTAACAATTCTTGCCGGTGCCATGATCACGTTAAAAAATGGCAACGAAGATTAGCCAATAAAAAAGTGGCCTTTTTTATCAAAAAACAGCTCATAAAACTTTTTACTCAATAGACTGAGTAAAATCCCAAAAATCCTATAAAGCCTTTATAATTCAGTAGGATCTTGCGTTCCATAATATTTTTAGTAAGATTACTCTCTTAACCAACCCCTAAACACAGAGCCTTTACTCATGAAATCCCAACCGACCATTAACCATCTTCTCAAAAAATCGTTAGCCCTTGCCTTAGTCTGTGCCATCAGTGCAACCTGTGCAACACAAAAGCAATCGATCAAACTTCCTGAACCACTCGTGCCACGAGACATCGTAGATAATTTTCTTAACAAAACGTATGTGCAAGAAGAGAAAGATCTCATCATTAAAGATCTGCGTAACATCCGTGAAATATGCTTTTATAAAACAACCCCAACTATTGGAACCCCTACCTACGTAGCTACCTGTGGCGGACCAGGAGCATGTAAATCAACCATTCTCGAAACGTACTTAGCTGATAAGCAAAATTTTGTTTACGTAGACCCAGACCCTCGCTCATTAAAGTTTATGATCAATACCTACTATCAATCACTCACTTTTTACATGGCCAGCAAGACCGCTTCATTTCAGGAAGTACTTCTCAATGCTTACAACAAGTGGCGTGATGGTTCTAACTACATTTCCAGCAGCTTACTCAATGAAGCCGGTACCAACAATTATAACATCGCACATGGTACCACTTCCACCAGTCCAGCGGTCAAATTTCTCTACCAAAATTTAAAACGGTATAACTACAAAATTATTTTACTGCTTTGTTACGCCAATGATGAAACTCGGGTAAATGCGCTTGATCATCGCGCCAAAGTTCAGCTCTTTATCCAGTCATGCACTGAAGATGTGATCAACAAAGGTAAAATGTTCCCTGAGCGTTTGCCAACTTATTTTGAGTATGCTGATGAACTCAACTTCTACTGGACATGGGATTTTGCACAAGGCTCAATTTGTGCTGCAACGCTCACCAAGGAACATGGCCTTGTTGTACACGATCAAAAATCATTCGATGCGTTTATTAAAAAGTATGATGAAGATCGAATGGGGTCACAGTTACCTGCGTTTGATGAGCTAGTTAAGAAAATTAAACCTAAGAATTAAAAAAGGCATCTTCAGGATCAACCTCTTTATGATCTATCTCTTCATCCAAAGAAGAAACCATAACCTTCCCCTTTAAAGCACTACGCAGTTGATCTAATCTTTTTGCAATTTTTTCGCGATTTGTAGTGGTACTTGCCTGATCTCCCAAACTTGGCATAAAATCAAACCCGACTTTTTCAATCACATCAATACCTTTTTTCGTTACATGAGGTCCATAGAAACCTATTGATGTATCAATAATATCGTCGAATAAATCAAAACTTAAACCAATTCTTGTTATCACTAATGAGAACATTTTTCCATGCCAGGACCCAATTAAAAATAAAATAGAGAATATCATTTTGAATTGGTTGAAATTACTTTAACGAGTACATTCTTTTGGTGTAAATCTCCATGAGTAACAGTCTTAAAAAATCAAATACAAGAAATATGCTATTCCAACAAGTAACCTGAAATCTAGAGAAACCATTAATCTCTTACATAACCCTCGCGACTTCTTGCTTTCTCAATAATCTCCTGCTACCATTCGCTCATATTTTTTGACACAAAAATCAGTATATTTTTTGGGAGCCGGAATGAAGCTTTTTCGTTGGTTAGCTTTAAGTCTTTTGATCTCACTCGTCCCGCAAGAAACACATACCAGCCCACCAGTTACTTGTAACTCATGGGCTTTTAAGCAAAACGCAAACTATGGCAGCATTTTTGGATGTGTTGCAGGATTAATGCTGCCACTTATTATTGCAAATAAAAAAGCTCATAAAATCACTAAGGACCAAATAGATAACGGCCTCTATACAAAACTGCTTGTACTTGGGAGGTTATTAGTTATTCCAGGTGCGATCATAGGTACAAAAATAACTGAATGGTTACTGAGCACCATATATTGTTAACTTTTAAAAAATCCAAAACAGAGAAAAAAGCATCATGAAAATACTTCGTTGGTTAGTTTTAAGTCTTGTATTAGCTTTTACACCACAAAGAACCAATGCTGGATGCTATGAAAGCTGCATAACTGGCTGGTTCCCTTATGACTGCGCCATGATCTGTGCTCAAGCTGACGCTATGAGCAATGCAAGTATCAAAGGCGCGCTTTTAGGATGTATATTCGGAGCAGCTGCTGGTATAGCGTTTATGGCAAATTTTCCAAGGCTTCCATATCGACGTTTCATAGCTTCTTGTGTCGCTTTAAGTTGCTTTATTGCAGCTCAAATTATTCTTTGACCTAACACAAAATAGTCAACTCTTGTATTTCTATCATCAATTAGGACATAATTTCCTTTAATCAAATAGGGGAAATAGTCCATGCCTAAAAAATATAAAAAAGTTCTATTTATTTTTCGTCGTGATTTACGATTGTGTGATAACACGGGATTGATCAAAACTTATCAAGAAGCTGAATCCGTTATTCCATGCTTTATTTTTGATCCACGACAAATTGTTCAACATGATTATCGTAGTGACAATGCCATTCAATTTATGATTGAATCACTTGATGATCTTAATGAACAACTCAAAGAACATAACGCAAAACTGTATCGCTTTTACGGAAATCCAACAGACATAATTAAAGTCTTATTAAAAAAAACCCAAATCGAAGCCGTTTATGTCAACCAAGACTACACGCCATTCAGTAAAAAACGTGATCTTGAGATAGAACAAACATGCAAAGAAAACAACCTAGATTTTCATCAAAGCCACGACCTTCTCCTTAACCCTCCTGAGACCATTACAAAAAAAGATGGCAAGCCTTACACCGTCTTTACACCATTTTTTAAGCACACAATAAAGTGGATCGTAAAACCAACGAATACATCTAAGGCTGCTAATTTTTTTACTGATCAAATTGATAGTATAATAAAGAATATTCCCAAAGAACTCACCTGGAATCCTAGTAAAAAACTATCAATACTGGGAGGCAGAGAAGCAGGCCTATTGATCATACATAACATAAAAAAGTATAAGAATTATGATAAAATTCGAGATATCCCATCACAAGAAACAACCAATCTTTCGGCACATATAAAATTTGGGACGGTATCTATTCGCGAAGTTTATCATGCGCTCGTAAAAAACTTTGGACAACAACACTCACTCGTTCGCCAACTTTATTGGCGCGACTTTTATACAACCATTGCCTGGTGGTTCCCTCATGTATTTGGAAACGCATTTAAACAACAATATAATGCCATTCCATGGTCCCATGATAAAAAAAATTTTAAACACTGGTGTGATGGCTCAACAGGATTCCCAATCATTGATGCAGGCATGCGAGAACTTAATGAAACCGGATTCATGCATAATCGCGTTCGCATGATCACAGGATCATTTCTTACTAAAGACCTCGGCATTGATTGGCGTTGGGGAGAAAAATATTTTGCAACAAAGCTCGTAGATTATGATCCAGCTGTTAACAATGGGAACTGGCAATGGGTAGCATCAACAGGATGTGATGCTCAACCATATTTCCGTATTTTTAATCCCTGGTTACAACAGAAAAAATTTGATCCTGATGCTATCTATATAAAAAAATGGGTTAAAGAACTTGAAACAATACCAAGTAAAGAAATTCACGCACTCTGGAAAAAATCAATTAACGGATACCATCAACCAATGGTAAATCATCAAGAAGCATCTTCTACTATAAAAAACTGGTTTAAAAAAGGATCGTTATGAAAACGTTTGCAGACTACGCAATTTTACCTGCCTCAACTATCATTGAAGAATATAAATCCTCCGTGGCTCATGGTCTTTCAACCAAACAAGTCAAAGAAGGATTGCAACAGTATGGCAACAATGCCATTCAACACAATCAAAACCATCACACCTCTTTTCTCGGCATTTTAAAACGACAAGCAAAAGATCCGTTATTGTATTTAATGATTATTAGCGCGATTATCTCTTTTTTCCTGCAAGAATATCTCACCAGTATCATGATCTGTTTTTTAGCATCTGTTTCGGTTTCCCTCGGCATTTACCAAGAATATTTTGCCGAAAAAACGGTCATGCTCCTGAATAAGCTGGTCTCATTTCATGTCCACGTCCTGCGTAATGGTCATAACTTAGAAGTCACGAGTGAAGAACTGGTTCCAGGAGACATTATATTGATCGAAGCAGGCACACTCCTTGCAGCAGATATACGTTTTTTGGAATCAGAAAATCTTATGGTTGATGAATCAGCACTCACCGGCGAAAGCAATCCAATGCATAAAAGTTCTCATGTGTTAGAAGAAACGCCTTCGCTTTTTAAAGCGGTCAATATCGGGTTTTCTGGAACCACCGTCACCAGTGGTAAAGGAATCGGTATTGTCATTAAAACAGGCGGCCACAGCACGCTAGGAAGTATGGCACAACCACCTGAAACACCTTCACGTAAAAATGCTTTTGCTCAAGGCGTTGAAAATCTCACCTTCTTCATTATCGCTTTTGTCTTAATCGTTATTTCTTTTATTTTTTGTATTCATCTGATCATTAAAGGCTCTGAAATCAATTTATGGCAAATGCTCATCTTTTCAATCACACTAGCCATTACCATTATTCCTGAAGCACTTAACGTTGTAATTAGCTTCTCACTTTCCATTGGCGCTCGGTTACTCGCAAAAAAACAGGTCGTCGTTAAAAAACTATCCTCCATTAATGATCTTGGCAGCATCGAAGTTCTATGTACTGATAAAACTGGCACCATAACCACCAATGAACTGACCATCGCAGCCATCACCTCGTATAACCAAGCATCAGAAATTATGATTGCACAACATGGTGCTCTCTGTTCAACCTCCATGGAAACCAACGAACCATCACATGAACCCTTTGATCTTGCTCTAGAAAATTACTGTATCACCAATGAGATTAATTACCGTGAAACCATGAAATTTATTGCCCGCATTCCTTTTGATCCTTTACGAAAAAGAGCGGTATCGCTACTCCAAGAAAACAACAAAAAAGTTCTTTCTGTCCGCGGAGCCTATGAAGAAATTAGTAAGCGATGCCAGCATCTCTCTGAACAAGAAAAAACCCAATATCAACAGTGGATTACCAGTCATGAACATGATGGCAACCGAATTCTCGCAATTGCTCACAAAATACTTCCTGCTACCACTGATGAAGTTCCGGTTGAAGAACATGATCTAGAAATGCTTGGCTTAATCGCCTTCTCAGACACGCTAAAAGATACCGCCGCATCATCCATCAAACGCGCACAAACCATCGGTATAAAAATAAAAATATTATCCGGTGATAGCCCTGAAGTAACCAAAGCGGTCGCACGACAAGTTGGGTTACCATCAGATGATGATTCTGTCATCACCGGCCCAGCCTTTGAAGCACTCTCTAAACCTGAAAAACAGGAAGCTGCTATGCGCTGCACCATTTTTGCTCGAGTAACACCGGAACAAAAATGTGATATCGTTAGCATTTTACAAGAGGAATGCGATGTCTGTTTTCTTGGTGAAGGCATGAACGATGCAAAAGTCTTAAAAGCGGCAACCGTTGGCATTGCAGTCAATAATGCTACCGATGTTGCCAAAGCTGCCGCAGACATTATCATTTTGGAAAACAACTTAGGCGTCATCATCGATGGTATCATGATTGGGCGACGTGTATTTACTAACACCATGAAATATTTACTCTTCATTCTCACGTCAAATTTCAGTAATTTTTACACACTTTCCATTGCTTCGCTCCTCCTTGACCATCTCCCGATGCTCCCACTACAATTACTTTTTGTGAATCTGCTCGCTGATATCCCAATGATGTTTATTGCAACCGATCAAGTTGATTCTGTCGAACTTCGCCAACCAAAAAATTATCAATTCAAAAAATTACTCCTCACCGCAATCACCTTTGGCATTACCTGCACGATCTTTGACTTTATCTTTCTCGCCACTGTTTACTATACCCCAGCAAATGTCATTCAATCAAACTGGTTTATTTACTGCATCATTACCGGATTTGTATTATTTCTCACCCTCAGAACAAAGGCACTCATCTTTAAAGCCTCTCCACCATCATTAGTCATGGGCATGTTTATGGCTTTTTCAGCAATAATCAGTATTGCATTACCTTTCACATCATTGGGACAAAGCATGCTTAAATTTGTTCCACCAACATCAATACAGTTATTAACTATTTTCGGCATTGTTTGTGTTAATGTAATAGCAATCGAGGTGGTTAAAAAAGTCTTAGCACGGTTTAATGATGAGAATGCGTGAAGGAATTTATAAAATGATTGCCGTCGTTTCCCTTCACTCGACCCAAGAAGGCCTCTATCAGGACGAACAGCTCCTTTAGAAAACAAACAAACAATTCTAAAATCAAACAATTTATATTATTTACAACTCATTCCGGGGGGAATAATGCGCCTAACTATTTTTGTAAACATAACTATTTTCGTTCTATCACCAAACGTATGGAGTATGCAAAAGCTCATATCTTTTGATGATGAAATAAGCCACGGCAAAAAGCTGGTAGAAAAATTAAATAGCATAATTGCAGCTGGAGACCCCCTTAATCGCATACCAATAGCGGTTGCAACTAAAGTAAAGAATATAATTGTCGTCAATAACTACAACATCAACAAAACAGATGATTATGCATTATCTCCTTTAGACATTGCACTACAGTCAGAATCCTTAGACCTCATATTCATGCTTATTAGTTACGGTGCTATTTATGATGTACGATTAATCAACTTAGCAAAGCAATGTTATGAAAAAAAATATCTTATGCCTGTCAAAACATTATGGGTTCAGAACTACAAAAAGCTTTTTATTATTGCTTTAGAATCAGGAGACCTAAATA
>CAYHBO010000046.1:0-10314 GCA_964354855.1 uncultured Pseudomonadota bacterium
TAGCTGTGTGATGAGACCGTTTAAATCTTCTTCACGATTTCTTTTTTGTGCTGGTTTAGGAGTAGGTCTTGAAGAAGCTGCTTGGGTGTTAGGCAATTTCTTTGTTAATGCTGCAACCTGAGCTTCAATCTTGGCTTTTTCGGCATTAAGATCTTCAATTTGTTGGGCTATTTTATAAACGGTTTCATCTCCCATCTGTTCAGCTTTTGCCATGTCGAAGATCATTTGTTGTGATGCTAAATCTGACTTTACTCTTACGAGGTCTGTTGAAAGTGTTTCTAAACTTTCTTGATTGTGTGTTGATGCTGATTCTTGCGTTGGTCTAGATTGTGCTGTAGGAGTTTCTAGGACTGGAACCATTGCTGTTGACCGTGCAGCTTGGGCTTCAGGTTTTGGAATAGCTTGAGATTCTCTTTGAGTTGCTAGATGTTTTTCGTATTTAGCTGCTTGTTTATATCGTATATCGAGTGTTTTTAGTGCTTCGAATTCTGCATGGAGTAAAGCTTGTCGAGCTTCTGCTTCGCTTGTTGCTAAAGATTGTGTTTGTTCTGCTGTTAAGCTTGCGGCTACAGGAGCAGGAGCTTTTTCTTTACGATGTTTTTTATTCTTTGGCGGAGCCAAAAGTATTGAGCTTGAGATCGTAGCAAGCAACATACCGGCTAAGATTCTTTTTGTGTTTGATGTGTTCATGGTAAAACCTTCCATTTAAGATTAAGTTGTGTATTTATTACAAGTATAAATAATTATAATAAATATAACGATAAAAGCAAGTGGGTTTTAATTGGTAGGTTTTTGCCTAAAAAGAGTTAATTACTGTTTCAGTATGAAAAGATTTCTTGTATTTCTGTCTAATGACATGTTTTTTATTTATTTATAAATATGTTTTATTTGAGTATTGGCGCTTTTTAAATAGAGGGTTAGTGATATTGTCGTAGGAATGGTCTTATTTTGCGTAACAATAGATTTATTGTTTCCTAACGCATTTTTGATTAATATTATATAATAGTTATTATTTATAAAAAAAGGGGAGTCCGTGAAGCATGGTGTTGCAGAGCAAATTCTTTTTCAATACATAACCGATAGTGATGGTCAAAAGACTGCGGTTATTTTAGAAATTGGTTTATTTAAAAAATTGATCGAAGAATTAGAAGATGCCCATTTAGGTGCGTTAGCGGAATCTATTTTTTCAGGAGATGCTAATGAAGATGAAGAGCGTCATACCCTTGAACAGATTGAGCGAGATTTATTGGGGAAATCGTGAATATACATTTTTTTAGTGATTATGACATTTTCTTTAACCATACCGCTCGAAAAGAGTTAGAAAAAATTCCTAGAGAGTTTGTTGGTCATATCATTGAAAAAATAAAAATGATTAAAGATCATGTTGAAGCTTTGGATATAAAAAAGCTTAAAGGATATAAGCATCTCGAGCGGCTTAGGTGTGGTGATTATAGAATTGTTTATAAAATTGATTCTGATAAAAGAATGATTGATGTTGGTATTATTGCTCACCGGTCTGAGGTCTATGAGTTTGTCGGGAAGCTTCATAGCTTTGATTCATAGAGTGTTCTAAAACATCTTTCCGATGATTGTTTGAGCGTATCCATGGTACTGATACAAAAAATTGATTATAAACGTTAGAAAAATAGGTTCTTTAATCCATTTGAAGCCCCAAAGCACATGGGCAATGTTGACTAGAGACAGGGTGATTAATGGTGGATAAAGAAGCATAAATACCGGACCAGCAATGTAATCGGTTATTTTATTAAAGCCTAAATTTGATGCAATAATGGTTGCTAGAACCGTGATGATCAGTGCGCTGTGGTATGAAATTTTTTCACGTAACAAATCTTTACTCAGGTAACTTGCAAAAACTGAAGTAAGTGCGATGGCGGTGGTAAGACAAGCAATTGCAACGGTGATGTTGGCGAATAATCCGCCGATGTTGCCAAGCACCAAGTCAGCCAACGTACTGAAGATGTTTACCCGTTCAACAAGTGCCATTTCTTTACCGTAAAAAGCTGAAACCAAACAAAATCCTGTGTAAACCAATCCCAAACAAAGAGCGCCAATGCTACCAGCTTTGATGCCAGTTATCGCCAGTCTTTTGTAATTAAAATTGTTGCCGAGTGCTTTTTTGATGCCGATGACGATAAGACTAGAAAAGAAGATGCTGCCGAGAAGGTCTCCCGTTTGCATGCCTTGGTTTGCGCCTTGCAGTAAACTTTCCCACACGGTGAAGTTTGAATGCATGAACGGTGCAGGTGAACAGAGGCCCGCGCCAATGACGGCGAGGAGTAAGAAAAGTTTTAAGGGGCCGAGAAATTTTCCCAAAATATCAATGATGCTGCTTTGGCGAAACGCGAGTAAATAAATGATTGCATTGGCAAACAGACTAAAGAGAAAAAGCGTAAACGCAGGAGTGTATAAGTTGACGGAGGCATGTGCAATGATGATGCAGCGGGAAGTTCCTAACAATGGGCCCATCATCATGATGCACGCAAAGGCTGCTATTTGTCCGGGGATGTTTCCCATGCGGCCAAGGAGTTTTTTGTAATCGCCATCACACAGCATGATTGAAACAAGTCCAAGAAGAGGAATGATAACGCCAACAAGCAGAAATCCTAAGATTCCAAATAAAATCTGATCACCAATATTGCGGCCAAGGATCATGGGCATGGCAACGTTGCCAGCTCCAAAGAACATACAAAAAATAGCAAAGCCGATTGATAGAATTTGGGAAGCTTTTAACATCTTATTTGATCAATGATAAAAAGAATGTTTCTAAGCAAGTCCACTGATTAATGATGACTGTAATGCATAGAGTTGCAACTACTGGGAAGCGTATCCATCTGAACCCAAAAAGTACTTGTAAGCTGCTTGCAATTGCCAAGACAACTAAAGCTGGATAAATCGTGAAGATGATTGGAATTGCAAAATTCATAATGCCGGCAAATCCAAGGTTGGACATGAACGTTGTAGAAACGATAGTGATGAAGAGAGACCCTACATAACCAATACGGCCCTTGAAGATATGATGTTGAAAGAAGCTTGAAACAACGGTGGTAAGCGCGATAGCGGTCGTTAAGCAAGCAATTGCAACGGTTATGTTCGCAAGAAGGCCACCGATAGGCCCAAGAAGGAGCGGAACAAGGTTACTGAAAATTTGATTGTCGGCAATGCCTTGAATTGCCGTACCATTGAAGGCTGCGATGACGCAGAACCCCGCATAAACTAATCCTAAAAGAAGAGCCCCAATGGAACCTGCTTTAAGACCTAACATGGCGAGTTCTCGATAATCGTTTGGGTTGCTCATGCTTTTCTTTAAGCCGCCATAAATTAATCCTGAAAAGAAGATGGTTGCAAGCAAATCACCTGTCCAGTAGCCGGACATGAGGCCTGTTTTGAATCCGTTAAAACTGGTGATGCCAAAATCCATGAACGGTTGTGGATGAAATAATCCTGCGATGATTGCGGTGAAAAGCAAAAGAAACTTTAAGGGTCCGAGAACATACCCGAGTAAATCAAGTACACGGTTATGTTTGATGGTGCATAAGAAAATTAAAACAGCAGTAAAAATACTGTAATAAAATAGGGTGAAATTTGGGAGATAAATGTTAATTGATGCGTGTGAGATGGTGATGCAGCGTGGGGTGAAAATCAAGGGGCCGAGAAGTAGCATGCAAAAGAGGGCGGTGAGAAAGCCTGGAATGCGCCCCATTTTCTCCAAAAATTTTTCATAATTTCCGTCACAAAGCATAACGGCAACAAGCCCAATGAGTGGGATAAATACTGCTGTAATGCAAAAGCCGGCAAGTCCGAACCAAAGTTGATTACCAATGTCACGTCCTAGCATGAGCGGGTATACAATGTTGCCTGCACCAAAAAGCATGGCAAACATAGCAAAACCAACCGAAATTATCTTTGATGTTTTCATCATAATTATCCTAATGTGAGAATTTTTTAACAAGCTTTCAAACTAACAAATAATATTTCTTTTTTCAAGAAATGATCGTGCACAAAGCTTTATTGGAAGATGGTATGTGTGGCTTAATGCGGAGTGACGGTCTTTTTAAACAACATCCAAACGTCTTCGTAGTTGTTCTATCGTATACCACCAGAGTACGGCACTAAATCCAATGAGTGCGGCTATGCAGTACCAGAAAGGGATAAAGTTGGCTTGCCCTATGATGGCGGCGCGTGAAGCTTCGGTTGCAAAGGTGATTGGATTTATAAGTACAACGTAGCTTAAGGTTGGAAAGAGTTTATGAACTACGGTCCAAGAAAATTGAAAACAACCTAAAAACCACATAGGGAAGAGATAGCGATTCCAAAGCTTGCCGAGTAGCCCCATATGCTTGATGGTACTGACCGCCCATAAGGTAAGAACGCTGTAGAAAAAGCTTGCTACCGTGACCAAAATGAATAGCTGTACGAAGTTGATGGCTGATAGATCAAATCGATTCCATAAGATTATTTTTCCAATGGGAAGTGTTAAAAGTGATAACGTAATTGATTTTATGGTGATGAATGTCGCTGTTTTTAGCCAGAGGAGCCATGCAGGCAATGGTAACGTAAGTTGGTAGGAAGTGTGTGAGTTGCCTTCTAAGTCCATGAGAAGTTGTGCGACGTCCGGATAAATTTCCCACATGCCAATGACGGAAAGTAACCCGGCGAATTCGAAAAGACCGTATGTTTGTGATAACCCGAAAGCTGGCATGACGTATGTTGTAATGGTGTTTAAAATGCTTATCTGGATGGTGTAATCGATTAGTTTACTCATAAACACTTCTTTATAGATAATCAAGTCGGTGATGAGTAGGTTCTTAAAAATTTTGAGATAGTGTGTTGTCATGGCGGTCTCCTTTAGGCTTTAGCTTTATTCTTTTTAGGTTTTTTTGGTGTTCTAATGCTTACGCATGATTTTTTTTCCTACGTCGTCCCTGCGAAAGCAGGGATCCAGGGCTTCTTACTTCTTTAAGTTTTTATACCTGTTGCTTTAATTGGTAAGGCCTGGATCCCCGCGTTCGCGAGGATGACGTAAATAAGCTGTAACAACGTTAACAAGTCAGTATCGCGTTTTTTAAATTCTGTTTCTTTCTACGTCATCCTCGCGGATGCGGGGATCCAGTCTTATTAACTCTGTTTTTCAGTCGTCTGTTCATGAATCCATTGACCAATCACCTCTAAAACATGTGGCGCAATCGTTTCTTCAATTTCAGCATACTCTTTTATAGCACCGGTTTTACACGTTTGGAACTGATGGTTCATTTTTGGCATTTCAATAGTTGTTACACGTCTGTTGCCTGCTTTAATGAGTGTTTTTGCGATCAATGATAATGATCGACGGCATGGGACGATATGATCGAGTGAGCCGTTAAGCGCAAGTACTGGAACGGTGATTTTTTTAAGTACTTCTACAGGGTTATGGCTGAAAAAGAAGCGGTACCATGGTGAGTTAAACATATCGACCATCATTTCAGCTTTGCTTTCGGTAAAGGCAAAGTGAACATGTTCTGATGCTGTCGTTTCTTCTTTAGGTAATGTTTTTAAGTATGTTGCCATTGCGTCCATGCATTGCTGTTTTGCTAATTTAGGTTTGTCTACCAGTCTGATGATATCAAATACTTGTGAGCGGATGATGAAATCGCGAGAGAGTAACGCTTCAGATGCGCCATCAGCACGCATTTGAGCTGCTGCTTGCTTGACCGCTAAGCGCGTGTTTGTTTCAATAACCCCTGCCATAAGTACGATGAAAGCAATGTCTTTGCTTTCTGTTGCAACCATGGGGGCGATCATACCGCCTTCGCTTGAGCCAATAAGCCCAATTTTCTTGGCATCAATGGCTTTGTGTTT
Organism: uncultured Pseudomonadota bacterium; assembly: GCA_964354855.1. GTDB lineage: Bacteria > Babelota > Babeliae > Babelales > RVW-14 > CAYHBO01. The sequence continues at coordinate 5,857 of CAYHBO010000046.1, forward strand.
TCTTAAAAAATTAACACCGACGAGCACATCTTCAGCAAAGTCTTTACTCGTAAGCGACATGTCATAGGTGCCGGTTGATTGACCAACGCCGCGTTTATCAAAACGTAACACCGCAATGCCGTGTTTGGTGAGATGATCAGCAAGTACGCCGAATGGTTTGTGTCCACACATAGAGGCGTCACGGTCTTTTGGTCCCATGCCGGAGATGAGTACTACGGCTGGGAACGGTCCATCGCCTTCTGGCAATGTCAGGCTTCCTGCAAGCTTTATGCCAGGAATTTTGGTGCCGTAGATGACTTCTTCTATGATGTAAGGAAACGGTGCGATTGGTTCTTGTGGTCGAGCAGTATGAGTGATTGGTGTTGTCATGATAGTTCTTTCTTGGTTAGTTTTATCTAAATCTTATTCTTTGTACAATCGATTTAATGATTACGGTTATTGGGTTACAGGATAATAAGCGTAAGGTGATGTGTGGTCCATAATGATACCAAGGAGTAGTGGCAATAAGTTCTTTTGCGTAGTCGGTACATGAGATTGGGTAAATGCAGCAAACGTCTTGAAAACCGAATTGTGGCCTAATGAGGTCCATCAATGCAATGAGGCAGCGTTTACTGAGCTTCATGTTTGTCAAATTTTGTAAAAGCTGAGATAAAGAACGTTTTAAGTTCGTCATAGGACATGGTTGTTGATCCTGCATAGGTGAACAGAACAAACGCTGACATATTTTTTAGATGAAACTGGTTTCCATAGAAAATCTCTTTAACACGTCGCCTGAGAAGATTTCGATCATGTGCCTTGCCGATTTTACGTGAAGTTACAATCAACAGCTTTGCGTGCTGGGGTTCGGTTTCTGGTTTAAACATTAAAGGCGCAGTGATTAGCTTTAATGACCTATGGCGTGAAAAAGTTTTCCCATGAGCAAATGTATAGGAAACTTCTTTACGGGAGAAACTGAAAATGTTTTTGAATTCTATCATGAATTTCTTGAGGTATTCGCCTGGGAATTTTATCTCACAAGGCGAATACATACTTTTTAGACGGTTAAGCGTTTGCGGCCTTTGGCACGACGACGCTTGATGATATCTTGACCATCTTTCGTTCTCATACGCTTTCTAAAGCCGTGTTTACGCTTTCTTTTTCTATTACTCGGTTGGTAGGTAATCGACATAATTGCTCCTTATGGTCATGCAAAATTCATTGAAAATATTGAGCATTATAGCGGATAAAAAATGATGATTCAAGGAGAGTTTCCAGAATGTTTAATATTTTTTACAAATAACCATATATATTGATGACTATTAGAAAATAGGTCCTTGTTATCGTAATTATTTCATGTTAAGATATTAACCCCATAAATTAAATCTATTTGATTAATAGAATTAAAAAAAACTTAAAAAGTGTGTTTTAACATAGGGAATAAGAATGATAGTTAATAAAATTATGTTGTTTATATTGGCTCTGATGAGTTTAGATCAGTGTTTGTCTATGAATCGTGCGCCGTCTGAGTATTCGCGAGGATCAAGTACGATGTCTGATCGGGATGTTGAAAAATGGGTTGCTGAACAAGCGAAGCGTTTTTCTTTAGATGTTTCGGGATTAAGTAATAGCCCCTCTCAACGAGCACCTTCAACTGTTGAATATAAGAGTCGAACGAGTAGTATGAATGAAGAGGAGATTTTTGCATTTCAGCAGCAACAGGCGCCGGGAAGAGAGGTTGTGGAAAATACTTTTAATATGCAAAAGTATTTTTCACGCATAGTTCCATGGTTAAATCAGCAGCAATTAATACCTAATAAGTATTTGTTTCCGTTTGCTACCTACAAAGATTTTTGTTCTGTCGTAACGTCAATTACTGAATATCACGAAAAAAATCTTGAACGAGTAACGGTACCGATCGGCGCAGAAGTTGTTTTAGTGCGAGACTTAAATGGTGACATACATGCATTGATCGCAATGATCAAGAAACTACAACAATATGGTTATCTTGACCAACATCTTACTATTATTAAACCAAAAACCTACATTATATTCCCTTATTTTGAAAGTGGTGCTTATGCGGCTGATGTGATTTTTACCGCATCGATTTTGAAAATACGGAATCCTGATTGTGTTTTTCTTGCTAGTGGAAACAGTGCGCATATTAATACTTTTTGGCCAAAGTTTAATCAAGAAATTGAATGGCGATATCCACCTAAACAGAATCAAGATGCTTTCATGGAGAATATGATAGAATTATTTCAGTTTCTTCCATCACAAATATTTTTAGAAATTTTAGAGTACCCAGAGGAAGACGGTATTTCTTGTTGCAATATAGAAAATATGGGATGCAATCTTTTTACCATTGGTGAAGACTGGGATACCTTTTTCATGAGAGAACTTGTTAAGCCTGTAGTTAAGTGGGATTCGTTACTTACCTTAGAATAAATTATTTAGTCAAATTCTTAAACCATTCATCAACCTGTTGCCAGTTGATCACATGCCACCAAGCATCAATGTAATCAACTCGTTTGTTTTGATACTTAAGGTAGTACGCGTGTTCCCAGACATCTAATCCAAGAATGGGAGTAAGCCCTTCTGAAATTGGAGAATCTTGGTTAGCGGTTGAAGTTACAATTAATTTCTTTTCTGCATCAACGGAAAGCCATGCCCAGCCGCTGCCAAATCGTGATTTTGCTGCGGTGTTGAATTTATCCTGAAAATCTTTAAATGATCCAAAGCTTTTTTCAAGCTCTATTGCCAGTATGCTTGAAGGTTCTTGTTTTTCCGGGGTCATGAGCATCCAAAACATTGAGTGATTTTTGTGTCCACCAGCATTATTTTGTACTGCGGTACGTATCGATGTAGGAAGTGTTGCCAGAGATATCAGCAGTTCGCCCATTGTTTTTTGTTGAAATTCAGGATGCTGTTCAAGAGCTTTGTTAACATTATCAATGTATGCCTGATGATGCTTTGTGTGATGAATTTCCATGGTGCGTGCATCGATGTATGGTTCTAATGCAGCATAGTCGTAAGGCATTGTAGGTAAGGTGAATGGGTATTTTTGATCAAGAAATGCGTAAGTATTATTCATAAAACTGTTCCTTTGTTAATTTTTTTATATCGAATAAAAACTGCATTATATCATGATAATTTAAAACTCTTGAATGTTTGTTTTTTATCGCCGTACCATCAACGATATTTGAATTTTAACCAAGGGATTTTTTATGTATGGGTTTTTATTAAGCTTTTTTTTGTTATTTAGTTTTAATGTTTTGTCTGCTCAAGAGGCGTATTCGTCAGGAGAAACTTGTTTTGGTGAATCGGCCGTTGAAGAATTTAATGCGGAGATTATGCAACGAGAACTTTTGCTTCGTGATGTAGAAAAAAAACCATTAAGTAGTCTCGTGCACCATGTTAATCCTGAGCGACATTTATTGCCACAGCACCCTGATTCATTAAAATTGAATATTGAATATAATCAAGATGTATATAGTCATAATAAGACGATACAGAAACCACAAACAGTTGGGTTAAATTTTACGGCAGCAACGATTAATAATGCTCATTTTCTTCCGCCAGATAGCATGGGTGCGATTGGGCCGCAGCAATTTACGTTAGCGATTAATGGTCTTATCAAAACGTTTAATAAAAATACCGGTATTGCGGATGGGATGTTAAATGCTTCACTAAATAATTTTTTTAATTCTGTAAGAAATGGTTCTGATATTAGCGACCCACGTATTCGGTATGATCGTCATGCACAGCGTTGGGAAGTAGTTGCAATTAATGTTGAAAATTCAAATAATCGCATTGTTATTGCGGTAAGTGATGGCCCGGTTATTTCTTTATCTACCGTGTGGCGCTTCTTTTTCTTTCTTGGGGGGGATGGTTGCTTTCATGATTATCCAACCTTAGGGGTTGATCGTTTTGCTTTATACATCGGTGGAAATGCGTTTTGCAACAGTGGCGATAAAAAAATTTTTGTGGTTAATAAAGAGTCGATTTTGGGTGTAGGGCCAATTCAATTTACTATGTTTAATAATCTTATTGATTCCAATGGTGCTGGGCTTTATACCCCGCAGGGGGTTGATAATTTTGATACAAATTCTACGGTAGGTTATTTTATTGGTATTGATAATGCTTTTTTTGGTCGCTTGGTGTTACGGCGGGTGTTAAACCCCGGTTCGACGCCGTCATTATCAAGTAACATTTTTATTTCCGTGCCGTCGACTTCCCCCCCCAATCTTGGTGAATCATAAAGGAAATACTGGTGGGTCGGTTGGTCGGCTTAATAGTGTAGATGACCGTCTTATGTGTGCACATGTACGGAATGGCCATCTGTGGACAGTGCATAATCTTGGCATGAATAATGTTGGTGTGAGTATGAGCAGTCAACGTACACGCAATGGAGCTCGTTGGTATGAGATTAATGTTACACCAACAATCCCATCGTTGGTACAGGTTGGTACTTTTTTTAAT
>CAYHBO010000047.1:0-10188 GCA_964354855.1 uncultured Pseudomonadota bacterium
ATAGTTTTGAGAATTTTTGGTTGAACCTGGATACCCGCGTTCGCGAGTATGACGTAAGGAGAAGGCCTTAGTCTTACACCATCTCATGTTTGATTAAAAGCTTCTTGCCTTCAACCGCAACACCAACAGCGATAATGGTGGAAACGTTATGAGTACGAAGTTCGGTTGCATACTGTTTAGCTTTTATTTGTACCAAAGCAATATCAGTGGCAATTTCAAGTGTTTCTTTTCTACTTTGACGAACTTTTTTGAGTTCAATAATCCAACCAGCATAATCGGCTTTTTTGGGCATGAGCATGATGTCATAACGACCATAACCAGATTCACGGTTTGATCTGACGGCGTATAGATCTTCAAATAAGACTAAAATCCCTAGGATAAACAGATGAAGATTGCGTTCACACTCATTGAGATAGAGGTCATGAGAACTTATGCTCCGTAAGACAAAGTTATTAAGTTTTATCTTAAACTCTTCAGCATCTCCTTCCATGAGTGCGATGCGTAGTTCTGCGATTTCACTACTGGAAGTTGCTCTGCCAACCGATTCGGTAACAAGATTTTTATAGAGTGCGCGTACTTCAAGGTTAGGGATTTTAAGTTCACAAAAATGTTTACCATCAATGTACTTATAAGAGCTGTAGGTTATGTAGCCGGCATAGAAGAGTAGGTTCCAAACGGCATGTTCTTTTCTACTCACGTCCATGGATGTTTCTAACGTAAGATCGGTCATGGTGATGCCATCATCAAGCGGTTGTATGGCCGATTGGTTTTCTAAGAGTGCTTGTAGCGCGGCGTAAACCTCTTCACTGCATGCTGCAATCTCTTGTTTTACGAGAGCGTTATCACTTGTGTTAAGCCAGTAGGTTTGTAAATTTCCACGTTCTTGTAAACAATTGATGATTGACCAAGGGTTATATACCGTTATTAAACCACTGTGATAGCCGTTATACCATTCTTTTATGTCATTGCGATGTTCGGTTAACTTGTAGTCTTGCAGTGCTTGATCAACTTCGTCTTGTGTGAAGCCGAAAGCACTTGAAAATTGTTCACTGAGTAATGTACAAACTTTGAGGTTGTTGAGACCGGAGAAGATACTTTCTTTAGCGACGCGTAAGATGCCGGTTAATACACCACGTTCAAGAAAATTATTGTCTTTAAGTACGCCGGAAAGGAGCGGGCGTATGAAATTAAGCATTGGTTTATAAAAATCATTAAGGTAAGCAGTATGGATGGGAGCATCATATTCGTCGATGAGTACGATGGTTTTTTGTCCGTAAACATTAAAGAGTAGTTCGCACAACCAATGTAAACTTGAGCTAAAGACCGATTCGTTGGCCGTTTTATCCATGATGGATTGATATTTCTTACGATCAAGTTCATCAATAAGCTCATGCGTAAGAATGTCTTTATGCCGTTTAAATTCGGCACTAATAATGTCTTGAAGTTTTGCGTAAGCATTTTCCCAAGAATCAAGCTTTACATCTTTAAAGGTAACGGAAATTACGGGATAGATGCCTTGATGTTTACGATAGTGTTCTTCTTGCCAGATGGCGGTGTTCTCAAAAAGATACATATGGTTTTGTGGAGTACGTTCATAAAAATACTGGAGCATGGAAAGGTTGAGGGTTTTGCCAAAGCGTCGTGGACGAGGGAAGAGAATGACTCCGGCGCCTGCTTCTTGAATTTCTTTAATCAGAAGAGTTTTGTCGATGTAAAAAGTATTTTTATCGATAAGTGTTTTGTAGTCGCTTATGCCAATTAAAATTTGCTTCATAAAGAGGTCTCCTAGCAAAATGAACAGGTTTTTAGGGTATCGTGAGTTCATATTGTTGTCCATGGGACCATGTTATTATGTCAGGGGTTTTATTCCAAGCTTTTCTCAAAGCTCTGTAAGCGTTTTTTTATACGGGTCAGGTTGTCTTTGTTTTCTTTTATGAAAGTGATAAAGCCTTTCCATAATCCATAGGTGCCGTGTTTACCTTTTTCTGAGAATTCTTGCCAAATTACTTTGGTGATTGGGCTTTCTACGGTTAATTTCTGATTCTTTTCTATCATATCAATGCAGTTTTGTGCTGCGGTGGTCCACGTAAAAATAGTTTTTTTTATGTATTGAGAGAGCTCTGCTTGTCGTTCTTTTGGATAGGCTTGTAGGTAGCCATCTAAAAATGCACGGTAAAAAGAGAGATTTCTCTCCCAAATTTTGTCGGGGATTGTTGTGTGATGAAGATGCTCCCATAACAAAAGAGGATGGAAGAAAAAGGCCAGTATATCCCAATCAATTTTTTGTGGATGGTCATATGAAAGTCGCATGGTTTCATTGTCAATAAGATAGATACGATTTATCCATGTTTTGTATTCTTGATTGTAGGTATTTTTAATAAATATATTTTCTGCGTGAAGATCTCCGTGGATTATGGTGCGCCAATGTTCAGGGCTTTTACTGGCGTTAAGCATAAATGATGCATGGAGTATGCCGATTGCTTTGCCGACTTTAGTGCCAAGTTCTGAAAGCTCTTTTGGGGTTTTAGAACTTTTAATGGAGAGTAAGTTTTCTATAGAATTGCCTTGTGCAACGTGAGCTACTTCGATGATACATTCTTTTTTTGTTGTGTTGTCAATGTAGCTGAATAATCCTTCTAAGGGTGTTAAAATTGGAGCTTCTTTGTTTTTTTCTAGCCCTGGGCGGAATGAGCCGATCCAACTTTCTTGAATGACTTTAAGGTTTTGCCAAGGGTGTGTTTTTTGTGTTCCCTTTTTTTCACTGATTTTAACGACGAGTATGGATTTGCCTTGGGTATCGGTGATTGCACACACAGCTTTTGAGCTAGCACCTTCCGTGAGTGGTTTTATAGAGATTTTGCCAAGATCTGGCCAGTGTTTTTTTATCAGTTCTTTTATTTCCCGTTCGGTTGGAACGCCTTCTTCTGTTTGAGAAAGGTTGGTTAATGGAATAATTTCGGTTGGATTTCTTACGGTTGTTATTATTTTTTTGGTAGGTTTCTTTGTTGCTTTTTTTCTTCTTAGCACATGTTTTTTTAACGCTTCTTGGTAAGCTTTTTTCTGAGCTTTACGTCGTGTAAAGATTTGTTTGAGGGGGGTTGATAATTTATTCTCGAGCATGCGTTTGGTTTCTTTGCTCAGCGGTTCTTGTAATTTTCGGGCTGAATCTTTTTTTGCTTGATCAAAGAGTTCTTTTTTAGCTTGTTTTGGTTGTTTTTTTGTTACACCTGTAGGTTCTTTTGTTCTTACTGCATGTGTGCTATTTGGGGTGAAAAAATATAGAATCAAACATAGTAGAGCTAGACGTTTCATCCGGTATCTCCATGGTTAAAATTCAGGGATATTTTTGAGGTTTCATGGTCGAAATGCAGGGATATTTTAATCTGATTATGGTAAGACACACAAGAGAATGGTTATGATGGTTAAAAATTATTACTGGTTTCTAATTATCTTCTAGGTTATTTTCTGGGTTCAAAGAAAGTGTTTCTCATGCAAAAAACTATTTTAGTTACCGGCGGTGCTGGGTACATTGGTAGTCATACTGCTTATCAGCTTGTACAGCAGGGGTACCAGGTTATTGTGCTGGATAATTTTTTACATAAACAGACGGTTGCTATGCCATGGGCTACGGTGATTCGTGCAGATTTTGCAGACCGGGAAATACTTGTGCACATTTTTACCAGTTACCAGATCGAAGCAGTTATGCATTTTGCCGCGTTTATTGAAGTTGGCGAGTCGGTAAAATTTCCACAAAAATTCTATGATAATAATGTCACTAAGACACTGGTGCTTCTTGATATGATGCTTGCGTATCAGGTAAAGAAAATTGTTTTTTCTTCTTCATGTGCCGTGTATGGTGCGCCGGTGTATACTCCGCTTGATGAGAAACATCCAAAAAATCCAGTAAGTCCGTATGGGCGAAATAAACTTATGGTTGAATGGGCTTTGCAGGATTACGCACAAGCGTATGGATTGTCTTCTATTGCTCTACGATATTTTAATGCATCAGGTGCTACTCCAGAGCTTGGACTCGGTGAACAGCACCAACCGGAAACCCATTTGATCCCATTAGTATTGCGGGCGATTAAGTCTGGGAAGCCAATTACGGTTTTTGGCAACGATTACGAGACATTTGATGGAACTTGTGTGCGTGATTATATTCATGTGTCTGATATCGCGCAGGCGCACGTTGCAGCACTTGAATATCTTGAACAAACGCATGAACCCGTGCATATTCCCATTAACTTAGGGACGGGTTCTGGATATACCGTGAAACAAGTAATTCAGATGGCACAAGAGGTTTGTGGTAAACAGGCAACCGTTATCTATGTGGATCGACGTATGGGTGATTGCCCTATACTCGTAGCCAATGCACAGCTTGCCAACCAGGTTCTTGGCTGGACCCCAAATTATACCGATTTAAAAGAAATTATCGTATCGGCATGGGCGTGGGAGCAGCGCCAAGAATCTTTTTCTGACCTTCTTTTAGGCGAGCAATCATAGAGTGAGATTCATTAATGTTTGCTTTAATGAATCCAACATATCCTTCCCAGGTTGCTGATTTAGCATCTGAGTTAGTAAATGGTTTAAATCTATGGTTATTTAAATTGACCCTACCCTGTGTTTGCATTTCTTCGATGCAATCAATCGCGATCTGAAACCAAGAATTAACGAGAATTTTGAGATATAAGCTAAGTTCTTTTCGTCGTTCTTCGGGGTAGGCTTCAAGGTAGCCGTTGAGAAATGCGGTATAAAAATCAAGATTATTACTCCATTGTTCATCAGAAATTTTTTGTGCCGTTAAATGTTGCCAGTACAAAATAGGAAGAAACATGAATTCGATGATATCCCAATCGATGGGTTGTAGTTCGTCAAGTGATTGACGGATTGTTTCATTGTCAATGAGATAAACGCGACAAAAATTTTTAGAAAAATATTTAATAAAAACATTGTTTGCGTGAAAGTCTCCGTGGTTTACCGTAAGCCATTGTTCTGGTCTTTGCTCGGTATTGGTGATAAATGAACTATGTAAAATTCCGAGAGCTTTGCCTATAAATGATCCGTATAATTGACGTTCATAGGGGGATAGAACAACAATGCCATCCAATATTTTATTAATGTAATCACCTTGTGCTGCATGAGTTACCTCAATGACGCAACGTTGGTGCTTTCCGTTAAAATATCTAAAAAATCTTTCGACGGGTGTTATGATGGGTGCGTTGGCATTAGTTTTGAGTCCTGGCGAGAGACGTCCAATTCTGCTCGCTTGAATGGCGGCAAGATTTTCCCATGCCTGATGATTTTTTTCTGTGTTTACCGTACTAATTTTGAAAACAAAAATGAATTTTCCTTGTTCATTAGAAATGCCATAGATGATGCCGGTATTTGCACCGCCGGCTAATTTTTTAATGCCGATCTTTCCTAAAGCCGGCCAATATTCACTTACAAGGTCTCGTATGGTGTCATAGGTCGGGTAGCCTTGTTGCGTGAGTCCTATGCCTTGAAGATCAACTACTTTGAGTGGAGTATCAGAAATTCTTTGGGTTCTTCTGTTTGGATTGATCGTTATATTTTTTCTTACAGCATGATCGTTAAGTTCTTGTTGAAAATTAGCCTGTTGCATGTGGCGTCGTTGGATGACATTGACTAATGCATTTCCTGCAGATCTATCTTCATCAGGAATTCCCTGATAATTTTCGCTTCTACTATTTCTTTGTGCTTCGAGCACTTCAGATCTCTTTTGAGCTCTTAATTTTTCAGCTTGTGCTCTTCTTCTTATTATGCCTTTTTTGGGGTCTAAAGTTTGTTTGGCTCCGTGTTTGTGATCTTCTTTTTCGCCTGCAAAAAGAACGTTTGTAGGCAGAGTGGTTATGGCTATTGAAAATAGGATTAGAATATTTATCAGTTTCATATTTTCTCCAGAGATTTCTAATTTTAAAGTCTTATTAAAGATTCTAATATTTATTTACGTCATCCTCGCGTATGCGGGGATCCAGGCCTTACTTCTTTCTTAAGTTATTCCTTTAATTTTTTATTAAAAAGATCTGGATCCCCGCATACGCGAGGATGACGTACTGGAAAATTAAATAACGCCGTAAAAAGGCGCGAGAACTTTTTTGGTACTAAGACCTTTAATTGTTTATTATTTCTAATTGTAACTAATTAATTAATTTAAATTCAAGGGTTTTAAAATTTTTATACTTTTTTTAGAAAAGTTTTTATAACGTCAGTAAAAGTAAATAAGGCCTGGATCTCCGCTTTCGCGAGGATGACGTAAATTAGCGTTAAAAACTTTAATAAGAATGAAAAACAAGGTATTTTTTGTCTGACACTAATGATACTGAAACTCTTAGGATATCTTATGAAAATAACTAGCTTTCTATCGCTACTTTTTATCTTGGCTTTCGCCGTTCGTGCCATGGTGTTTTGTGGGTATTTGAGCCATGAAGAACGTTATTGGCAAGTTGATTCTCACACTTATCATCAGGTGGCAACGCGTATTGTCAATGGTCAGGGGATTACTAATGGTGATGGGACGTCACATTTTTATCGAGTTCCCGGGTATCCGATTTTTTTAGCCGGCTGTTATAAGTTTTTTGGGGAATCAAAGCTGGCGGCATTGTGGGTGCAGGTTTTTTTAGCATCATTTATCCCGCTTTTTATTTTTCTACTCTCACTTAGCTTGTTTCCTGGACAGTTTGTTCTTGCGCAGATTTGTTGCTTGGTAAGCGTCTTTCACTTGGGGCTTGTGTTGTATGGCGGATTTTTTATGACCGAAACGCTTTTTATTCTGTTATTTCTGTGTTTTTTGTTGTGTTTTGTTCGAGCAATTAAAAAAAATAAAGTTTGGATCCACATCGCCGCGGGCATATTCCTAGGTCTAGCATCACTTGTACGTCCAGTTGGGCATTACTTAATTGTCGTTGCGGTCTTGGTGCTGCTGCTTTCTCGTATCCCATGGGCAACGCGCTTAAAGCAGAGTATCGTCTTGGTTGGATCTTGGTTTGCTGTTGTGTCCTGTTGGCTTATACGAAACTATTTGTTAACGGGAGTACTTTTTTTTCATACTTTGCCGGGAGGCCATTTTTTGTATCTTTCAGCAGCCCGCGTTGCTATGCAGGTGCATGGGGTGAGTTATCAGGAGGCGCGTAATGGTTTAGAAAAGCAGGTGCGGGCAACGATTGTTGAATGTGAAAAGGAGTTGGGAGAAACAATTCCTGAAATTGAAGCGTGTAAAATTCATGAACGTTTAGCGATCAAATATTTTTTGATACGGCCATGGGTGACGTTAAGGTGTTGGTTGACCGATATGTTTCGGGCTTCGTTTTCGTTGTACTCAGCGGAACTTCTGTTTCTTGAGTCTGGTAGAAAGCAGGTAGCCTACTTTGATCAAGGGCATGGATTATATGGGATGGTTAAGCGCTATGTGTTTCCTGAGACACAAAACTGGTGGCTGCGACTGATCGTTTATTTAGAGATAATTTATTTTTTAGTGATACTTCTTGGGTTTGCGGGTTTTATTTTGACCGGCTTTAGATGGTGTTCTGGTTATCGTGAAGTTTTGTGTAATACGTTGCCATTTATTGTACTGTTTCTTGTAATAGCATTGGCTGGCGGTTATGCACGTATGCGCCTGCCAATAGAATCACTGATGATTATTTTATCGTGTGGGTATATTTTACGGTTGATTCGAGCCTCTAACTAACTAATGTTTTATTCTTGTGGTATAGTGCAATTTTGAGTTTTAAGATAAACAACTTTTTATATCGTAGATTCCTGTGAACATACTTGTTGTACGTGTTTCTGCCATTGGTGATGTGATTCATACCATCCCGGCAATTTTATTACTTAAGAAGATTAATGCTGACGTGAAGATTGGGTGGGTGGTTCAAGAAAAAGCTGCTTCTTTGTTGGTTAATCAGCCATTTGTAGATCAGCTTTTTATGTTGCCAGATAATTTTTTGCGTTGGGGGAATTTTAATAAGACAAAGAAAATTATTGAATCTTTACGTCAAACTCGATGGGACGCCATTATTGATTTTCAAGGGTTAGAAAAAACATCGCTCCTTTTTGCTTCACTGAGTGGACGAAAGTACGGGTTTAGTGCTGAACATGCTCGGTCTAGATTTTCAACCATTTTTACGCAACATCATACTACGCCTTTGTACGAAAACATTATTCAAAAAAATTTGGATCTTGCATCATTGGTTGCAACCGATTTATTTGGATCTCGTATTTGTCCATTGATTAAAGAACTCAATGGCTCTCAGGTTTTAACAACGAGTTCTCAAGATAAAAAATTAGTTGATACCTGGATACAGGAAAATAATCTGAAGCGATTTGTATTGCTTGCGCCAAATACAACCTGGGATTCAAAGCACTGGCCCATAGAACATTGGCTTGAGCTTATTAAGAAGCTTAATAGTGTTTCTGAAGTAGCGATTGTTCTTGTGGGAAGTAATTTTAATGGGATGGCGCAACAGTTATCAACGCTGGTTAAGCAAGAGCATCTTTCGGTGCATCTGCTCCCGACGTTTAATTTATTAGCGATGGCGTATCTTATGCAAAAAACAGAGGTGATCATTGCCCCTGATACTGGATTATTGCACTTGGCTGATTTGCTGGGGGTGAAATCGATTGGGTTATTCGGTCCGACTAATGCCAAGCGGCATGGGCCATTCTTGCTTCAAGAAAATCGAGAGCATGTGATACAAATTTTGTGTGATCACTATTATCAAAAAACACATGGCGAAGCTGGTGACTGTATGTACCAGCTAACGCCAGATAAGTTGTATGAATCTGTTATGAGAATCGTTTCGGCGCAAAAATAAGCGTAACATTTTTTTCTTTTGCTATTTCTTTAAGAATTAGTTCCTGTTCTTCTTTTGTTTGTTCTTGAGCTGGAATTGGGGATCTGACGGTGAGGGTGATTCCTAAGGGAAAGAACTCTACTAATTTTATAAGATAATGTTTTGGTAGAATAAGCTCTGATAGGTCTAGAGAGCGTAAATCATGGCTCATCCCTGCAGTTTGTGCAATGTCTGTAACCTCTTCTCCATATGATAGAAACTGACAAGAAGGAACTTTAAGGTGTTTTAATTTCTTGCATGTACGTATTACCGTTATTATGCTTCTTTTGGTTACGTTGGAGCATTTACTTAAATCAAGGTACTCGAGTTTGTTTCCATACAATGCCAAATCGTTCAGGTCTTCGTTTATTAACTCATACTGAGAATGAAGACTCAGCCATGTTAATTCTTTGAAGTTAAAAGTAAGTTTTGCAAGTCGTCCTCTGCTAACGTTTGCATGATTGAGGTTCATGCGTTTTATATTGGGAGAATGTTCTTTAAGGAGTATGAGGCAGCGGTCGTCCATTATTCCGTATGGTGAAGTAGCAAAGTCGATGCTCTTAAGATTTTTACAGTGCTGTAAAATGATGGAGAGTTCAGAAGAAGAGATTCCTCTGCAGGTAATTTCATGAATTTCATAAAGGGCTGTATAAGTCGCGAGTAATTCAGTTAAATGTTTTTTCTCACTGACAGTGTCTTCTTCTTCGCCGCAAAAACAATCAAAAAAACATTCTTTCCAACTTAATGCTTTATAGCACTTACGTATCGTAACAATTCCGGTTTGCGCATCAGTGTTTGGAACAGTGATGCTATAAGGACCTTGTTGAATAACATTTTGATGATACGAAACTTCGGGTGTTGGTTCTTGACTTTCAACTGTTATAGGAACTAGGTGTGCTTGTTCACCATCACTTTCAACACCGCTATTATCCTCGTCTTGCTGGCGAAGTGTTTGTCTTATTTTCTGTATTTGTTCAGGAGTCAAGCTTGGGTTCGTTCTTGTGACGTGTGGTGGATAAAACTCTCCGGCTGCTAGTTGACGAGGTTCAGTTGGAGGTGGTAAATCGCATGCCTGTTGTTTATTTGGCGTTATTTCATTGTGGGGGTCGCGTACTTCTACCATTTCTACTAGAGCTGAGGCCTGCTGCTTTTTTAGATCTGACTCTTCTTGTTTGTCTAATGGCGAGGTGCGTCCATTCAGCTGTTGATGGGTTCGAGCATAACGATAGTGAGCTGGATCAATTCGGGGATCCTGCATAGCATCTGTTGGGGTTGAATTGAGAAGTATAGCTTGATACCTTCAAATTAAGATTGATAAAAGAAAAGAAATTTTTATGAT
>CAYHBO010000048.1:0-9902 GCA_964354855.1 uncultured Pseudomonadota bacterium
TGTTTCAGGGGGAGCGATATCCGAACGCTGAGTATATTGCTCGGAATGGATTTTACTTGCCAAGTGGCGTTGCGCTTACGCGAGAGCAACAGGAGTATGTTATTGATGTTATCAAGAGGCTTACATGACTACGTTTCAAACCTACGCTTCGTACTACGACCTTTTGTATCACGAAAAAAATTATAACCAAGAAGCAGCTTATGTAGATGAGTTAATCAAGCAGTACGCTCCACAAGCAAGGACCATGCTTGATCTTGGCTGTGGTACTGGTAAGCATGCTTGTGCATTAGCCCATCTTGGATACACGGTTCATGGCGTAGACTTGAGTACTGAGATGCTTCATCATGCAGGTAAAACAATAGAAGCAGACCAATATCTTGGTGCACGCGTTAGCTTTTCTCAAGGTGACGCTCGAAAGATTGAGTTAACAAAAACGTTTGATGTGGTTGTGAGCCTTTTTCATGTGATGAGTTATCAAGTTTCGAATCATGATGTTAAATCTTTTTTTCAAACGATTACTAAGCATCTAAAACCTGGTGGGCTTATCGTAATTGATTTTTGGTATGGACCGGCGGTGCTTACAGAAAAACCTGAGACGCGAGTAAAACGTGTGAAGCGTGAGGCTATTAATCTTACGAGAATTACTGAGCCTGAGCTCAACATAGATACCAACAGTGTTAGTATTAACTTTTCGTTACTTGTTGAAGATAAGCAGATGCATAATTTGTTAACGATTAAAGAAACTCACGAGATGCGCTACTTCTTTAAGCCAGAAATTTTAGCGTTGTTTGATGAGTTTGGGATAGAGCTATTGACGTTTGAAGCTTGGCTTACCGGTAAAGAACCTTCTATAAGCTCTCGAGATGTTTGCGTGGTTGGACGTAAACGATGAAGGTCGGTATTTATCTTGGCTGGGGGCCGCTGCAGCCTGAAGCTGGTGGTGGGCATACGTTTCAGCAATCGTTATTGCAAGTGCTTACTTCGGTTCCGACTCAGCATGAGTTTTATATTTTTTATTATGGCGAGAAGCCCGTTGATATCTTTCACACAAAACATATATTTTTTGTACCTATTTTTCAGTGGCAAAAAATATTATGGCTTAAACCATACTCATGGTTCAAAAAAATTTTAATCAAAAGAAAGTTCAAGACACTTTTAAATAAAGCCGTCTTAGATAATCAAATCGATCTAATCTGGTTTATGACGCCCGGGTATGAGTTTGTTAAAATACCGTATCTCTACACCATTTGGGATTTACAACATCGTAAACAAAGCTTCTTCCCTGAGGTAAGTGTAGAACAGAATCAGTTTGAAGGGCGTGAAAAATTATACGCTTCAGTTATCCCGCGGGCCGCTTACGTTTTGACTGGAAATGAGACTGCAAAAAAAGAAGTGGTCGATTTTTATCGCGTACCTGCTGAACGGGTTAAAATGCTTGAGTTGCCTACCCCAGAATTTGCTCTGCAGCAAAGCATTATGCATAAAAGCATAACTTCGATCCAGAACCCCTATTTTTTTTATCCTGCGCAGTTTTGGCCTCACAAAAACCATATGGTAATATTACGTGCGTTGGCACTCTTAAAAAATAATATCGATGTTGTCTTTACCGGCTCTGATAAGGGCAATTTAGCATATGTACAAGAGCAGGCACTTAGTCTTGGCGTTATTAATCGAGTACACTTTTTAGGTTTTGTGAGTCGTGAAGAATTAATATCGCTTTATCAACATACGGTGGCATTAGTATTCCCATCATTCTTTGGTCCTAATAATATTCCCCCGCTTGAAGCGTTTGCGCTTGGGTGTCCGGTGATCTGTGCCGATGCTGATGGCATGCGTGAGCAACTTGGTGATGCAGCGCTCTTTTTTAACCCAACTGATGAGCACGATCTTATGCAAAAGATTACGCTGATTCTTGAAAATTCTCAGAAACGAAATGATTTTATTGCAGCGGGGAAAGAGCGAGCGCTACAATGGACCTCACGTGATTATGTGCAAGAAGTTGTATCGATCATTGATGAGTTTAGTGCCATACGTCGGTGCTGGGGAGATCAGCGCGCGTATGTACGACGTTAAAGGGAGATTTAATGAAGCCAAAGCCTATTGTTTCCATTGTTCTTGGGTCATACAATCGTATCGAGTTTCTACCGCTTACCATTAAAAATATTCGTGATGAAGTGGCCGATATCCCTCATGAGATTATTGTGGTTGATGGTGGATCAACTGATGGCTCCCTGGCCTGGTTGTGTGAGCAAAAAGATATTGTAACCATCCTACACCATAACCGTGGAGAGTGGCAGGGGAAGCCAATCACACGTCGGTCATGGGGATATTTTATGAATCTTGGGTTTAAAGCTGCGCAAGGAACGTATGTGTGCATGCTGAGCGATGATTGTTTAATGGTTCCTGGTGCGTTGGCAAATGGTATCAAACGAGCAGACCAGGAAATATCCAAAGGGTCTAATATCGGTGCAGTGGCATTTTACTTTCGTGACTGGTCCAAAGAAGATGACTATCACGTGGGGTACACGCTTGGGGAAAAAATGTATGTGAATCATGGGTTGTACGTAAAAAAAGCATTAGATGCTGTTGGTTATATTGATGAAGAAACATTCTTTTTTTATAACGGAGATGGTGATTTGTGCTTAAAAATGTGGCAGCAAGGGTATGAGGTGATTGATGCGCCTGATTCTTATGTTGAACATTATCCCCACGCTAATATGGCAGTGCGTAAGACAAATTATGAAAAACATAAACAGGACACCGATAACTATCTTAAAAAATGGGATGGGATTTTTTACGATCGTAAAAAAAATAATCTTGGTAAGACGATAACAAAATCATTTAAAGATGTGAGTAGAACCGGAGAATTATTTTTGGATCTTCATGCGCAGATTATTGCTAAACATCCAGAAGTTTTACGAACAAAGCCTCTCGTTAAGCGTTTTGCTGAGCAGGTAATTTGGAAATGGCGATCAGGAATTAAGAAGATTTCATCAATGTGGTCTTAGGCAAAAATCTGAAATCTGGAGGTGGTGAGTAGGGGTACCCCTACTCACCACTTCGCAAACGTGTAGATTACTTTTCTTGCTCGAATAGCAATGATATCGCCTCACAAATGAGTGAAGACCGATCAGATTTTTGATGCGTACTCAATCTTTTAATATATACCGCATTTAACTGTTCAAGTGCTATGGTATCCAGACAAAAGGTCGCTTTTGCTTTTACAGCGCCAAGAGATCGTGGCGTTACCTTTTTGTATCGGTTTCCAGACTCCATATCTTTATTGAGTGTTGTTGAAATATGGGTATTGGTACTTGCTTTAACCGTCTCTTTATTTTTTAATTCGTGTTTTCCATAACTATGGTTATTGGTATTTGTTACATTATGGTTTTCTTGTTCTTCATTGTTTTGCATAAATGAAAGCTCAAGCTTTTTTCTGATATCACCAGCGGCTCGTGAAACATTACCCATCTTTGATGAATTACTCATGACTCGTCCTTTCTAAAAATTCTTTAGCTAGATCCATATAGGCTACCGCCCCTTTACATTGATTATCATAATCAAAGATTGCTTTGCCATGTGCTTGGGCTTCGTTGAGCTTTACATTTTGTGGGATCATGGCTTTAAATACTAAATCGCCGAAAATACTTTTAATGTCTTGTAAAATGGTGCGTGCCATGTTGGTCCGTGGATCGAAAAAATTTACCAAGGCTCCTGAGATCTTTATTTTATGATTAATGACCGGCCCCATTTCTCGATTGAGTACGTTGATAGTATCAATAAATGAAGATACGCCTTCAAAAGAAAAATAACCGAGTTGAATTGGAAGAATAATTTCATCTGCCGCATTAAAAACGTTTAATGGCAATGATCCAAACGTTGGAGGACAATCAAAAAGAATGATGTCATAGTTGGTGACGGTGCGAAGTTTGTTGCGCAGTCTAAACTCTTTTGCGGTCATTGAAGAAAGCTTAAGCTCAGCGGTTGATACGCGCAAGTCGCTTGGGATGATATCAAGATTTTCAATGTAGGTTTTTTGAATAACATCGGCACAGGTAATTTCATCAACAAGAAGAAGCTCTCCGGTGGTTAATAAATTTCTTGGTTCAATCCCAAGGCCGGTGGTGGTATGTCCCTGAGGATCAGTGTCGATGATGAGTACTTTTTTTCCAAGTCGTACCAACCCTGCGCCAAGATTGATAACAGTGGTACTTTTACCTACCCCTCCCTTATGGTTAGCTATAGCAATTTTTCTCATTACGTACTCCTTATAATTTTCCCCTACGTCATCCCTGCGAAGGCAGGGATCCAGGTCTTTTTTATTTATTCTTAAGTAAGACTGGATCACCGCGTTCGCGAGGATGACGTGTCCATATTAATGTTGCTCTCTTAAAAAAATTCTTATAAAGCAAAAATATCTTCTTTATAAAATCAAAGTAGTAATGGTGATTTACGGAAATCAATAAATAAGTTTTTTCTTTTTACACCGGACTTTTCATAAATCAGTAAATACGTAAATTGGTAAACGGTAAGATGGTCGATATTTACCATGGAAGTTTAGTATTTTTTATACTTCTTGATTTCACCGTAGTCGACCGGATAAAAAGTATATAATGTTTGTTTTATGGGGTTTTTGTTCATGGACAAACAGATCGTTCTTGTTACGCTTAGGGTCTTGTAAATTGTTTATAACGTATGAAAATTAGAAAGGCTTATGATGGCTTTACTCATTACCAGTGCCAACTTTAAAACCGAAGTCGAAGAATCAAAAATCCCCGTAGTTATCGATGTTTTTGCTACGTGGTGTGGACCATGTAAGCAGATGTCCCCGGTGGTGGATGCGCTGGCAACAGAATTAGCGGGTCAATTTAAAATCGTAAAGTTAAATATTGATGAAGAACGCGATCTAGCGGTGCAATTCAACATCTCTTCGATTCCGACTTTTGTATTTGTGAAAGATGGCAAGATGGTGAGTAAAGAGAGTGGATCGATGAGTAAAGATGCGTTAAAAGCAAAAATTGAAAGCGTTTTGGGTTAGATTTTAGCAGAGCGACATAAACAAATGTTGATAGATATTTTACAAAAGTATTTACCAACTGCAAAAATCTATCTTTTTGGGTCTCGTGCTAAGGGTTATCATGATAGTGGTTCTGACGAAAAAGATTTAATTTTATGGAATCCGTAAAAGAAAAATATGATATTTTGTGTCAGATGCTTACAATGTTAGATTGAGCAATTTTTGTTTATAACAAAAAAGAAGATCTGCATGTGTCTTTTGAGTACGAAGAAGATGTTGTAATTGCTTTGAGGGCTCAAGTTATTCAGAGTTTTGAATACTGTACGGATCATTTATGGAAGTATATGAAGTTGTATCTTGAGCAAGAGAAAAATGTAATTATGGATACAACATCACCAAGTGATGTTGTTAGACATGCCATGAAAATTAAATTGATTGATGCGATTCAAGCAGAAGCAATTATTTCTATGATCAAATTTCGCAATAAAACATCATACATTTATAAAGAAGAAATTGCCGATTTTACAGCAAAAAAAGCATCTGAACATTATAAATTAATGAATGAAGTTCTTCTAAAAATGAACCCTTAGATTCTGGAAAATAAAAAATGAAAACTCTTTCTCTTTTTCTTTTAAGCGCCATTATTTTGACTAATCATATTGTTGCTATGCAGCTTGGAGGGTCTGGTACTGGCGAGACTAATCCTGCATACCAAAATTGGGTTAAAGTAGAAGCTTCAAAGCCAAAAAACATAGATGAAGTTATTTTGCATGCTACTGGGTTGGTTGAGACGTTATTGCTTCAATCAGAGTTTCAGGGAACAGGAACTGTTGGTGATGAAATAGCGCAATTTTTGCCAGTGACAGACAACTCCTATCGTAAAATAATTAGCATCTTGAGTCTGCAAGCAAGAATGAAATTAGCGGTTGGTTGGTGGGTTGTATCATCATTTCCTGCTCAGCAGCATGGAATATCTCTTCTTAAATGTGGGCGTGAAATGATTTCAGTGAAAGCCGTACAAGAGGCCTTTTCTGAGCGTATGAATTTAATACAGAATGGCTGGCAAGTTGTAGTGCAAGAAAGAGCAGATTATTTTTTTGGTAAGGTAAACAAGCCTGAGTTATATCACTTTTTTATTAAAGAATCTTTTGCAGGATCTCAAGATGATGATCTCATGAATGCTTTAAAATCAAAATTTGGTATTTCATATGATGAGGCGTTTTTTACGCTTCACTTTTCTAAAGAGTTTGAACGATATTCTGTATGTCTTAAGGTCAAGATAGACGCCTGGAATACATTTAATAACGCGTTTATGCTCAAGGTCAATCCAGTAAAAGGTTAGCAGATTCTCTGCGACTTACTTTTTTTTTACAATTTTTTTTAAAAATCTTTAGCAAATCTCTTCTTTTTTTAAAAATCTGATACGATTCCATGCAATGAAGTTTTAAAGGATAGTAGCAAGGAAGGACGTTATGAAGATTTTTAAGGTGTTATCGTTATTTCTATTTATTTCATCTCTATTAGTTGCAAGCCCTGATCCAAGTTTTACCACTCAAAATTCAACGCAAGATTCAAAAATAAGCGATCTTTTATCAGCCCTTTCGACTAATAAAAAAACGCTTGAAGTGCCCAAGCCAAAATACGATCCATTGCTTGTTGCTGTAATTATGGTAAAGAATGAAGCAACCGTTATGAAAGCAACATTACAACCTTATGCTGATGCTGGCGTAAAACATTTTGTTGTACTTGATACCGGATCTACCGATGATACCATTGCAACAACCAAAGCATTTTTTGAAGAAAATCAAATTACCCATGGAGTTATTCGAGAAGAACCATTTATTGATTTTTCTGCTTCTCGTAATCGTGCATTGAATATTGTTCGAGAAACCTTTCCTAACGCATGTTTCATGGTTATGGCTGATGCAGAGTGGATCCTTCAAAACCCTCAAGGATTAGTACAATTTTGTGAAAAACATAAATATGACAAAGAGGATGCTCATGATATGCGTATTCTTAACTGGAGTAACCTTGATTATCCAAATCCTCGGCTCATTAGATGTAAATCAGGCGCTCACTTTTCTCAACCGGTGCATGAATATCTTGCCGTAAAAAGTTTAGGAGAATCAGTTCCTAATGATATTTATTTTGCATGGAATTCGACCAAACTAGGACAAGAAAAATCTCAGGAACGTTGGAAACGTGATCTTGTTCTTCTTCTTAATGAACATCAAAAAGATCCAGATAATGAGCGTACGGTATTTTATTTGGCACAGACGTATGATTGTTTAGGAGACACAGATAATGCGGCTATTTATTATCAAAAACGCGCAGAAATGGGAAGATGGTATGAAGAAGCATTCCAAGCACAATACCGCTTAGGAAATGTTTATGCGCGATGCAATCAATGGGATAAAGCAATATTTACCTACCTTGCAGCATTTTCTATGAGTCCACATCGAGCTGAACCTCTTATAAAAATAGCTAATTATTATGTTAACAAAGACAATTTTTCAACCGGCTTCTTATTTGCATCAAAGGCTGCAGAAATTGCTTATCCGGTCAATGACAAATTATTTGTTGAACGAAAATCATATGAGTATGAACGCTATGAGCTACTTACTCGTGCAGCTTGGTACATTAAAGAATATGAAATTGGGGAGAAGGCAGCAGAACTTGCGATCCTTGGTAGCGATGAATGGCAATATGAAACTGCTAAAAAAAATCTTGCTTATTATATCAACAGAAAAAAATAATAAATTTTAGGAGTGTTTGCTATGAAGAAAATTACTGGTTTTAAGCAGTTTACTCTTCTTTTTAGTTTATCTTTTCTTTTTCAACCACTAGCATCTACACCAAATCAACCAAAGCAAGATAAAGATCCCTTGCTTGCGGTGGTAATTATGGTTAAAGATGAAGAACCGGTTATTTGTGCAACATTAGACCCTTACGTTAAAGCTGGAATAAAGAATTTCTTGGTTTTTGATACTGGATCAACAGATAAAACGATTCAAGTTACGCAAGAATATTTTGCTAAAAACAATCTTAAATCTGTTATTAAGCAAGAACCATTTATTGATTTTTCGGTTTCACGCAATCGAGCATTACAACTTGCAAACGAAGCATTTCCACAGGCTGGGTTCTTTTTAATGCCAGATGCTGAATGGTATATGAATAACGTTGATGAACTATTAAAATTTTGTCAGGACCATCAAAACGATACCGGAGATATGTATGGTATCCGCTTAATAACACCATGCAAGTCGTTTTTCATGATGCATCGTCTTATAAAAGCGCAATCTAAGGCATATTTTGATTATCCAGTACATGAGTATACGATTGGTAATTTACAGGCAGATTTGCCAAAGACAGTGTCATTCGAATATAGACCAACAAGCCGTGGGATTGAAAAAAGTGGTAAACGGCTAGCTCGAGATCTTGAGCTATTGCTTAAAAAATATAATGAAACCCCAAATGAAACACGTGCAGCCTTCTTTATTGGGCAAACCTATACTGAATTAAACCAATTAGAAGATGCTCTTACATGGTATAAAAAAAGAGTTGAAATGAACGGTTGGGATGAAGAGGTTTATGTTGCGCAATATCGCGTAGGAAATTCATACGAAGCTTTGGGTAATTGGGAAAAGGCTTTGAGTGCTTATCATAAAGCTTTTTCATTGAGACCTTCACGCATTGAACCACTAATTCGAATTGCATCTCACTATTGGAAAACAAATGAACTCAATCTATGCTATTTGTATGCAAAACGTGCACTTGAAATACCATTGCCGGCAAAAGATATTTACTACGTAGAAAAAGATATGTATGACTTTGCTCGCTATAATTTAGTAAGTATTTCTGCTTGGTATGCTGGCGACTATGAGGGCGGAAAAACTGCGACTGAAGAAGCGTTACGACATGATTCAGCAGCATCACATCTTTATTATAATTTAAATATCTATAACAAAACGATTAATGCGGCTAAACCGGTTGTTGAAAAGCCGATTGCTATAATATCGGTTGGTTATAATAACAAACAATACTACAAGGGAAACCTTGATTCAACGTTAACTCAAGATTACAAAAATTATCGCCTTATTTATGTTGATGCTGACTCACCAGACGGCACCGCTGATCTGGTTCGAGAATATCTTAAAGAAAAAGGCTGGACCGACAGAGTTACTTTAATCAAAAATGAAATACGATGTGGATCTGCTGAAAATATTTATAATGCTATTCAACTTTGTAAGCCAGAAGAAATTATTGTTATGGTTGAAGCCGATGATCAACTTGCTCATAACAACGTTTTAAAAATAGTAAACCAAACGTACCATGACCCTGATATATGGTTGACTTATGGTGACTATACTCAGCTTATACCAACAAGAGGTCATTGTTCGTATCAACTTCCTGATGAAATTATTAAAACCAATTCTTTTAGGGATCATCCTTGGATAACTTCGCATCTAAGAACATATTATGGATGGCTTGCACAACAAATTAAACGCGAAGACTGTATGCATAATGGAAAATTCTACCCATTTGTTTCAGATCTAGTCATTATGTTTCCTATGTTAGAAATGGCGGGATCTCATAGCAGATTTATTCCTGAAATATTATACATATGGAATAATGATTCTCCATTAAATGAAGGCCACGTTAATGCACGTGCTACAGATGTCTATGCAGATTTTATTCGTTCAGCTCCACGATATATACCGTTAACAAAAAGCTTATTGCCTGCGTAATAAATAAGTCGCCGGTTGTGGAAATTTAACCTGCAACCGGCACTAATCTTTTCAGTGAAAGATGTTATGTTATTTACTTTAGATATTATACGTAAAAGTTTTTTAATAGCTGGATTATCATTAATAGGGGCTTCTTA
>CAYHBO010000049.1:0-9885 GCA_964354855.1 uncultured Pseudomonadota bacterium
CAAATGATCATCTAAGATAGATACCTCGCCAGCTTGCTGCGAGGTTGTTCATTTTTTTACTTTCTTGTCTTAAATCCCAAATCATCTAAAAACTTTTGTGCTTGCAGGGCTGCTTTGCAGCCTTGTCCAGCCGAAGTTACCGCTTGGCGGAATACCGGGTCACACACATCTCCTGCTGCAAAGACTCCTTTGCGTGACGTTTGCTGATCATTTTTTAAGACAACATGGCCAAGAGCATCAAGCGTTAGTTGTTCTTTAAACATACTGGTGTTTGGTTGTGAACCAATGGCAAGAAAGACGCCATCAGTATTAACTTTTTTTGTTTTATTCGTTTTGGTGTTAAGTGTTTTTATTTCAGTGACCATACTGCCATCACCAATGACTTCTGTAATTTTTGTGTTAAAAGTAACTGCAACGTTTGGTAGCGCCAAAACTTCATCACGTTTCTTTGTATCTTTTGCTCTAAACATATCACCGCGAACAAAAATGGTAACGTGCTTTGCGATGCTTGAAAGATAAGAAGCTTCTGCGATAGCCGCATCACCACCTCCAACAATGGCAACATTGAGGTCTTTGTACAATGGGCCATCACAGACGGCACAGTTGGTAACGCCACGTCCCCAGTAACCGTTATCTCCGGTTTCTCCAGGAATGCCTAGGTAGTTTGGCGTTGCTCCTGTTGCGATAATGCAAGACAGTGTTTTGATTTCACTTGGAATGGCGCGTGTCATGGATTCTGTTTCGATCGTAAACGGCCATGCTTTCAGGTCAATTTTGATTGCTTTTCCTTCAATGATTCTGACCCCGCTGCCTTTAGCCTGTTGGCGTAGTGAGTCGATAATATCTTTTCCAGGAAGATCTTTAACCCCTGGCCAGTTGCGTACTGAGTGTGATTGCATGAGGGCTCCCCCTGGGGTTTCACCTTCGATGATGATGGTTGGGATATTTGCTTGAGCGAGGTAATTTGCAGCCGTAAGCCCGGCAACGCCGCTACCAAGAATCACAATGGGGTAAATTTCTTCTAGGTTGCGAAGTGTTTTCAAGTCAAAATTCTCCGTTTCGGTTCCACGAAAGCAACCGATAAATAACATAAAGAAACTTGATAGAAACAGGGTTAGTGATAGAGTTTTTGTTTTATTCATAGCTTTCTTTCGATTATATTTGGTTTGATTCTTTTTAAGATGACAAAATGAGCTTATGGTGACAAGAAAAAGTAATAAAACTTTTTTGATTGGGGGGAACGTTTCTATGATGACGCAAAGAAAATATTCTCGATGGTTTATCTTGTTACTAACCAGTTTTCTTATTTCCAACGAGTTTGTGTATGGTATGGAGCCACGAGTACAAAACCTTGGTACATTAGTTAGGCTTGGTTTTCATGATTCAGTATCAGCTTTTTGTCAGCGACTTCCTGTGTATGTAAATTGTTTATATGATGGAGACACGCTCTTACATAAGGCTTTACAGACCCATGATCTCAATATGATAATAATTTTGTTAGCCGTTCCAGGTATTAATGTAAATCAGAAAAATAGTTGTGGATATACGCCGCTGCATCATGCATCTTCTATGAATTTTATTGAAGGTGCTCGGTTACTTCTTTCAGAAAGAGCTGATTTATTATTAGAAGATCTGCAAAAAAGATTGCCGGTAGATATTGCTGATGAACATTGTTATTTCGATATGGTTGAGCTTATGCGACAGCATGTAAGCCCACAATGCTGCTTGCCTTTTTGAATTAATTGTCATCGTCATCTGAATCACTGTTATCATCTGAATCAGAAAAGCCAGGCAGCGTACAGAGTTCTTTTCTAAATCGAGTATTAAATTTTTTCATAATGCGACCAGATTTTGATGCGAATCGAGATGCGATTGAATGAAGTTCTTTGCAAGATTCCTCCATGTTCGATTTAATTTGCCCCATTTTTGTTTTTATATCAGATAATTTAGCTTGTATTCGTCTATGATTTTTAATCAGAAAATCAATGGTGGCAATCATAGCTCCTACATAGCCGGCCATTTGATGTACTGTTTTAGCAGAATCTCCAACTAATTTTGTTAGGTGATCTTCCGAGGTAATACTTGCAGCCATTCCAAGAACTCCAAGAACTTTTGGAGCTTTATCGTAGATATGCCAGACTGCCTTTGCAGTGAGTTCAATTGTTCTGTGGGTTTTTTGCATGTTTTGAAACATTCTTAAGGCTTCTTCAGCTTGTAATTCGGCGGCATAGGCTTTTTCAGTTGCGGTTGCGGCTTGTTCAGTTAATGTTCTTTCTCGTATTTTAGAGGCTTCTTGAAATTCAATAAATTTCTTACGTTCTTGGTTTAATTCATTTATGTACTGTAATAAAAAACGAAACTTTTCTAATGCTTGTTCTTCTTCAACCATTAATTCAGTTCGTTTTTGTTCTTCTTCATTCATGATTTTTTTTTGAGCTGAAATGCGTTCTGCTGCTTTACGTCTAAAATCTTTTCTTTCTTCTTCTGCACTTAGTTTTAATCGTTCCATTCTTCTTTCATTTGATGCGTCGATATTTTTTCTTATCTCTGTTTCATCTAGATGTAAATTTTGCATCTCTTTCTCTAGTTCAGCAATGGCATGTTCTTCTCTTTTTTGCTTTATAAAAGCGATTGCTTCTTCCTGAGACCTGGGAGCCGAAAATTTTTGTTGTGGAGATTCAGATCTTTGTGTCGCAGAAGCTGGGGTGTGAGAAGAAGATGGTGATGCTGAGTGTTTGCTATGCATAGTACTTGTGTTTGATGGTATAAAAATAATAGTTAATAAAAATAGGGCTAAAAATTGCATAATTGCTTTCTTAGTGAAGATTGGCTTGTAGCGGCAATTTGTCTAAAGGTTTATTCATCTGTAATAACCTTACAATTTCGTTACTGATAAAATCAACATTTAGTCCAGCTTTCTCATTAAGATAAGCGCGGGAGCCGGCTTCATGAAAGTAAAAATCGTTGACGCCGAAAGCTTTAAAAATGATTTTTTGTGTAAAATGTTCTGCAATATAACGAGCAACCGCTTCACCAAGGCCGCCAATGACATTGTGTTCTTCTAGGGTGAAAATGCCTTTAAGTTCATGTGACTTGCTTAGTAAAAAATCGCTATCGAGTGGTTTTATAGTGTGCATACTGACCAGGCCAACATCAAGACCGTCTGCTCGAAGTTTTTGTGCAACCTGGAATCCAAGGTCAAGGGCATTACCGGTTGCGATGATAAGGTATTCTTGTGCTGGGATGATTTCAAGTGCTTTGCCAATGGTTGCCGAGATGTTTTCTGGATAAGTAACTAGTTCTTCGTTATTGCCTAAGCGCAGGTATGATGGGCCGGTAAGGTTAAAAAGTTGTGGGGTAAGCTGAGCTGTTTCATACTTGCTTCCCGGAGCCATAACGGTCATACCGGGTAGACTTCTCATGATGGCGATATCTTCCAGCGCATGATGGCTTGCTGCTGCGGTACCGTAGCTAAAGCCGCTGCCAACACCGACCAGTTTTACCGGTAAGTTTTGATAGCATAAATCAACGCGGATTTGTTCAAAACAACGCATCACAAGAAATGGAATGATCGTATAAACCACCACCTGTTTTCCTGCCATGGCAAGTCCTGCGGCTACGCCGATCATGTTTTGTTCTGCAATCCCGGCATTGAGATAACGTTTAGGAAATTGAGCCTGAAACTTCTCGATCACTGAGAACCCAACATCGCCAACGATGAGATAAATGTTTTCGTTTTGAGTGGCTTGTTCGATAAGCAATTGCATAAACGTATTTCTCATGACTGCTTAAGTTCCTCGCTTGCTTGTGAGAATTGCTCAGGGTTAAAGGAGCGGTAATGCCATTCAAGTTTGTTTTCAATGAACGAGACTCCTTTGCCTTTGGAGGTACGAGCAATAATAATGTGAGGTGTTTCTACGGTTTTACTTTTTTCTAGAGCATCGATGATCTGTGTATAGTTATGACCATCAATTTCGGTAACGGTGCAACAGAATGCTTTAAATTTTTCGGTAAATGATCCTGGCATGATGTCATCAGTGTTATCAAGCCCTTGAAGATTGTTGTAATCTACGATGACGGTAAGGTTGGTAAGCTTTAAGCGTGCGGCCATGGTGATA
Organism: uncultured Pseudomonadota bacterium; assembly: GCA_964354855.1. GTDB lineage: Bacteria > Babelota > Babeliae > Babelales > RVW-14 > CAYHBO01. The sequence goes on from CAYHBO010000049.1 coordinate 4,119, forward strand.
GCTTCCCAGATTGCGCCTTCTTGGCATTCACCATCGCCAATAAGTACATAAATTTTGTTGGGCTTTTCATCGTTTTTTGCGGCAAGAGCAAGTCCTACACCAAGTGATAACCCATGACCCAAAGATCCGGTGCTGGCTTCGATGCCGGGGAGACTATCTTTGATGGGGTGACCGGCAAACGGCACGCCGTTAAGGTGATAAGTTTCTAATAGTTTTTCATCAAAAATATTTGCAACGGCAAGTGCTGCATACAGAGCTGAAGCGGCATGGCCTTTACTTAAAATAAAATAATCACGATCAGGGCTTTTTGTTCTTATTTTTTCAAGATCAAGAACACAGTGGTAAAGAACGGTTAAAATATCGATGATGGAAAAAGAGCAGCCAAGGTGAGAGTTTTTTGTTCTGGTGAGTGCATTTACGATGAGCTGTCGGCTGTACTGAGCTTTATTATGGATGGTTTCAAGGATTGTGGTCACGATACTCACAGATTTTAATGATTATAATTGATTACTGCATTTACAAGATAATATTACAAGAATATTTTTTTTATAAGAACGAGTATTTAAACTGGAATAAGATCTGAATCGTAAAGTTTAACTATTTTTTATGAAAGAGTTTTTATGAAAAAAAATTATTGGTTACTTGGTTTACTATTTCTTATGACATTTTGTGTTAGAATTTTTGCTTTTTATGATGCACATAATTTACACCATCAATGTGCATTAATGTTTGATGATGATATTGATCGTTTGCAAACGTATGCATTTAATGGTGATCCAAAATATGAAAAGCCCTATATTTTTGTTTCTTTGGGCTGTGCTTGTTGGCCTGCATTAGGATTTAAGGCTAATGGGTTGCGTGATGGTGCGTTTCCATTTGATTGGGCCATTACATTCAATAATGATTCGTTAATACAATGTTTTGATGAAAAATTTAAGCATTTTCTTAATGCGGAGGTGTTTGCCATAGAGGGCTTTGAGTTGAATAATACGCATTATGATTTTAGATTTATTCATGATTGGCCATACACTGATAAATTGGTGACTGAATATAGAAAAAAAGAATTTATAAGAATATTTAAAGAAAAATATGCACGGAGAGTTTCTCGCTTTGAAAATTTAAAGGATTTTAAAGGGAAAGTTTTCTTTGTACGATGCTTAACTATTAATCCCGATAGAGTTGAGCAGAGTTGGGTTATGCAACATGCAAAAAATTTACATACGGCGATAAAACGTCTTTTTCCTGAGTTGAATTTTACGTTGGCTATTCCAACGAATATTGATGAGTCGTTAGCATTTAGTAATGGGTCTACCGTAAAGAATGATAATGGTATTAAAATATATAATTTTGGCATCCAAGCAACTAATTGTCTATCTGATGAATATAAATTGATGTTTGCTGATTTATTGGCAGAAGTTACACCCGCATTGCCATCGGAAGTGCCTGTTCTTGATACAGATGGAGATGTTGTTCAAACCACATGATGGTTGCAATAAGTCCTGTATGAAGATTTTTTGACAGGTGCCAGTTTAATACTTCTTTTGCGCGGGTAATATCTGCTTGCCAGCTTGTTGGTTCCCATGCTCGTGATTGTTGTGATCCCCAGGTGATGTTAAGCTCTTTGCCTAAGATTTTTTGGATCGATTCGACAACATCTTTTATTGATGATTGGACTCCGGTTCCGGCATTGAAAACATGTGCCTGACGAGATTTTTTATGAGCTATGGTCAGGTAAAGATTAATGAGATCATCGATATAAATAAAATCACGCACGCTTTGAGGTGTAGATAAATTAATTGGTTTATTGGTAAGCGCATTACTAATGATGGTAGGTATGAGGCGGGTTGCTGCTTCATAAGGCCCATAAACGGAAAAAGGGCGTACCGTGTAAATGGCAAGCTTATTCAATTTTGCTTCTTTTAAGCAAAATTGAGTAGTGGCCGCTTTTGCAACGCCATAGTCACTGATGGGTTCAAGAAGATCGTTTTCATGCATTGCAGTATTTTTTTTCCCATACTCAGAGGAGCTTCCAGTGTTGATGAAACAATCAAAGCCAACTTGCTTGCAGGCGTTTAGTAAATTAATGGTGGCATCTAGGTTGATGCGAAAAATCATAGCTTGATTTTGTTCGAGCGGCATGCCGCCAAAGGCAGCAAGATGAAAAATATGAGTAGGTTTTATGCGTTGAATAAGACTGGTGATGTTAATGAAATCAATGAGATCAATCTCATGAATAAAAAATTTATGTGCAATGTCATCTAATCGCCATGTGTTTGATTTTGGTTGTGTTATGAGGTGAATGGTATCGTCTGGATATTTTTTAAGCAATGCACGAGTAAGATTTGATCCTATAAAACCGGTACCGCCAGTAATGAGATACGTACTCATAAATGTTCCTGTTTTTCGTTTTCTTTAAGGCTGCTTATCTGAGCGGGAGTATGCATTATTTTCTTTATGGTTTCTTGGTTGAGAATTTCTTGAATGATATAGACCGGTCTATTTTTTACCTCATGGAAAATCCGAATAAGATATTCACCAATGATCGCAAGGACGAGAAGTTGTAATGATCCAAACATAAACATTACCATAAGTAGCGTAGAAAACCCTCGTGGTGCGCCGTACTGAAAATGCCAGTATAGGTAAATTATGGCTGCGATCCCGGTGACGCAAACAGCGACCATTGCAAGTCGTGATATGTATTCTAATGGTTTGTAAGAAAAATTAATGATTGCTTTTTTTGCCCACCAAAAATTAGCCAAAAAGCTATTACTTGATTTTCCGTGGAGGCGATTTGCACGTTCGTATTCGACTCCTATCTGCTTAAAACCAACCCAGGTGCGTAAGCCTCGTAAGTAAATATCTTTTTCAGGAAGTTGTTTGATGACGTTAACAACTTTACGATCAATGAGACTGAAATCTCCGGAATCAAGCGGGATATCTAAGTATGAAAGCATTTTAAAAATACGATAAAAAGCTTTATAACCTAGGCGGCGAATAAAACTATTATCGTTACGCTTTTTTGCAATGCCATAGACGACTTGAAAACCTTGTTCCCATTGCGAGATAAATGATGGAATGACTTCTGGCGGATCTTGTAATCCGCCACACATAAGGATAATGGCATCACCTGATGCTTGGTGCATGCCGGCCATAAGACTTGGTTGGCTGTTGCCAAAATTGCGAGACATACGTATTACTTGGACACGCGCATCAAGTTGTATCAGTTTTTGATATGCATTTAAAGAATGATCGGTGCTGGCATTATCAACATACATGATTTCAATGTCGTATGCGGGCATTGGGTGCATGGCTTTTATGATTCGTTCATACATGACGGGAATGTTTTTTTCTTCGTTATAACAGGCGATGATGATGGAGAGCTTTTTGGTCATGGGGGATTCCAGGTTTTATTTTTGTACCCGCTTTTATCCTTCGAGACGCCCTTCGGGCTCCTCAGGACGAGCGGGTGAGAGGTTCTTACGTCATCCTCGCGCATGCGGGGATCCAGTCTTCTTTTTTTAATTTTTTTTTATAACTAAGTTTTTAGAGTAAGTATTTTTAAAGCAGGCCTGGATCCCCGCATACGCGAGGATGACGTGTAGTGTTTATTAAATCGTTAGCATGTTTATTACTAATTATTGATCGGGTCTCATACTCCCTATACCATGCGATGGTTTCTTCTAATCCTTTAGTAACGCCATATGTTGGTTGCCACTTAAGTAAGTTGCGTGCTTTATCTGAGCATAAATGTTGTGCTGGAATTTCATTGGTTGCTCTGTTTTCGATGATCGATTCCAGATGCTGTGCCTTCATGAGTGTAAGTATTTCTTGTACGATTTGTATGACAGTGAACGGTTTATCAGTACTAAAATTAAAACATTGTCCAACAATGTCATTGCGGTTCATTTGTTCAGCCAGCGTGAGGTAAGCATGTACCACATCTTTAATATAAATATAATCGCGGATGAATAACCCATTTGATCTGATGATTGGTTGATGTCCCTGCAATACTTTGGCGATAGTTCCCGGAATAATACGGTTGGTATGTAAATCACCGCCGCCAAAAAAATTTCCACAGCGTGTAACACAGACCGGTAACTGATAGGTGTGAAAATATGATTGAGCAATGAGATCGGTACAACTTTTGGAGACATCGTAGGGATGCTTGCCTTGTAGCGGGGTATCTTCTTTGTAGGGTAACGTTGCTTGTTCGCCGTAAGCTTTATCACTTGAGGCGACGATGATACGTTTTACCCAGGGAGATAAGCGGCATGCTTCAAGTAAATTCCAGGTTCCTTCAATATTTGATTTAAACGTTGAGAGTGGTGATCGATTTGCATAGCCAACAATTGCTTGCGCGCCTAGATGAAATACGGTTTCGATATCAAACTCATTGAGGACTCGTAACAGCAGTTGATAATCAAGTAGATCACCTTGGATGACGGTGACTTGTTCATTAAGTTTTAGTTGAAAAAAAAGCGAATCAGGGACCATGTCTCGTACGATAACATGGATATGAGCCTGTTGTGCTAAAAGTTCTTGTACGAGCCAAGGGCCAAGCAGTCCGGTAGCACCGGTGACCAGTACGCGGCGTCGGTGCCAGAAATTATTCATATGGTAAGTTGCTTTCATGAATGCGTTCAGATGGTTTGAATTCTTTTTGCTTATCTTGCCAAACTTTCCATGGAGCTGATGTTTTCCAAAGTTCTTCGAGCTGTTCTTGTTCACGTAAAGTGTCCATGCATTGCCAAAAGCCGTTGTGCTTATACATCATAAGTTGACCATTCTGTGCAACTGACCGTAATGGTTGTTGTTCAAAAATACAGTCAGCATTGGTTGATAAGTACGGGAGAAATTTTTTATTGATGACAAAAAAACCGCCGTTAATCCACTCATCATTGAGTCGTTTTTTCTCTGAGAAAGAAGTTACTTGGTTGTCAACAATATCAAGGTATCCAAAGCGTGATGTTGGTTGAATTCCGGTAAGTGTAATGAGTTTATCGTGGGAATGGTGAAATGTGAGTAGTTGGTTTATATCGATATTTGATAAGCCGTCTCCATAAGTTAATAAAAAAGTATCGGTATCAATGTATCGTGAAGCTCGTGCAATGCGTCCTCCGGTAAGACAATCAAATCCGGTATCCACTAGGGTGATTTCCCAGTTATCATCATTTGATTGGTGTTCAACGATGATATTTGTTTTGGTGTGAAGCGTAAAATCAATGCCTTGTAAGTGATAGGTTAAAAAATAGTCTTTAATCATTTCTCCTTTGTAACCAAGGCAAATAATGAATCGGCGAAAGCCGTAGTGGGCATAAATTTTCATGATGTGCCAAAGAATTGGTTTTCCTCCGATGGGGACCATTGGTTTTGGGCGAAACTCAGTTTCTTCGCGTAGGCGTGTTCCTAAGCCGCCTGCAAGAATCATGACAGGAATGTTGTTACTCTTCATCTTATCCTATCCTATCCTATTTCTTTTTAGTTGATGACTGCACCTTTTACGCATAAAGAAACGGTATCATTCGGGAATCTTTAGTCAAGGTTTTATCCGAAATTGCAAGCTAGGGAAGATTGTGTTATGCGTAAAGATATGAGTTGTTAAATAATTTTGAATAAAAAAAGAGAGGTTTTTGAATAAAAAAAGAGAGGTTATTGTTGGGTTGGTTGAGTGTTGAAACTTTGCCATTGTAAAAATGAGAAAATAGGTTTTTGTATGAAGAATTTTTTACGAGTAATAGTGATTTTTTGTATTGGAAGTATTGTTGTT
>CAYHBO010000050.1:0-4792 GCA_964354855.1 uncultured Pseudomonadota bacterium
ATAAAATACAAATAGAAATCATTTAAAATTAATCGTGCAGGTAGAAAAGTAGGTTTTGCTTTAAAATACTTGATTGTTGCCAATTATATTTGGTATCATGGGTTTAGTATTTAATTAAGCTTTTGATTTTGGAGAGTGCGGTGCCGATAAGCGGTAAAGATATGTGTAAGCTCTTTCAAAAAGCTGGTTATGTCATAGTTTTCGGTGGAAAAGGTAGTCATATAAAACTTAAAAAGAATGGCTCCCCTACCGTGATAATTCCTAACCATAAGAGTTTATCAACTGGGTTAGAGCATGCTCTGAGAAAACTATTGCCAAAGAAATAGGAGATTTAAATGAAATATCACTTTAAAGTTCATAAAGAAGATCAAGGCTTTTGGGCTGAATGCATCGAATTTCCAGGTTGTGTTACTCAAGCAGAAACTGAAGTAACTTTATTCTTACATATGCAAGAGGCGTTAAACCTTTATGTTGATGAGCCAGCTGATTCTAAAGAGTTAATTTCTTTACCTGATCATACTGTTAAAAAGTCTAAAAATATTGTTGAAGTTCCGCTGGATCCCAAATTGTCGTTTTCACTTCTTGTTAAGCATCTAAGGATGAAAAATGGATTAACGCAACGAGAGGCAGCTGAAAAAATGGGTTTTGATAAAATTTATAGTTATCAACGTCTTGAAGCTGGGAAATGTAACCCTAGCTTAAAAATGCTTTCAAAAATAAAACAACTCTATCCAGATTTTTCCGTAGACTATGCCATTTTCTGAACGTTTTGCTTCAGAAGGACTATAAAATTAAAAGAACCCGGTTGATGTATTTGTCAGCCGGGTTCTTCTGTTCTTCAAAAATATTATTTTTATTCGCCTCAAAAAAATAAGAGCACATCTTCCTGGATAACCCAAGCTTATGTGCTCTATTTTTTATTAACGAAGTACGTTTATTTACTCAGCTTTTGAAGCTGTTACTTTTTTAGCTGCAACTTTTGCTTTTTTCTTTGCAGATTTCTCTTGATATCTTTTCACTGCTCCTGCTGATGCTTTTGCTTTGTCGTAAGGATCCATTTCAAAGCCAACTTTTTTCGCCATTCTTTTTAGTTGGCTTAGAGTGTATGCTTGCAACTTTTCAAGCTTGGTGATTCTTTTCCATTGTTTAGAATCTACACCATTGACTGGTGCTTTCGAACCGAATGTTGCTTTCGAACCGACTGTTGCTTTCGAACTGCCTGGTTTAGGATTATTTGTTGCCTCAGACTCTCCTGCGACTACTACACCACTTACACATAGGGCAAGAGCGTTAAGTACTAAAGCTATCTTAATATATTTCTTCATCATAATAATACTTCTCCTTCTTCTTGGTTAAACAAAAGCGATTGAAACATTTCATCGCCTAACTTCTATGCTTTTTATTTCTTATTTTTGGCTCCAGATGTTTGATGTTCTTGATTATTTATACCTTAGTTATTACTCTACTATTTTTTTATAACAAAATGCAACAGTTTATTTCAATTTGAAAAACATCAAAAAAAGATAATTTAAATGAGGTTTCTATGCGGTTATACGGTTATTTTGTGGCATAATATACTGTTTTCTTTTCCATCAGTTATGAAAGGGTATAATTTTATGCAAAAAAAAGAGCCTATTTTTAATAAAGAAACGATTCGTGTGATTATTGGGCTTGGAAATCCTGGGGCGAAATATCATAAAACGCGGCATAATATAGGGTTTAGGGTTGTTGATGAATTTGAATCTTATGCAGGAGTAAGTTTGCAGAGCACTAATGATATGGAATATGCTCAAGTTAGGCTTACTGATCAGGTTACTGGTGCTGAAATGCAACCTATCTATTTGATTAAGCCATTAACGTTTATGAATAATTCTGGGCAAGTGATCCCATGGCTAACCAAAAAAGGGATTAAACCGGATGAAATACTGGTGATCCATGATGAGCTAGAAAAGCCATTTGGCTATATTGGAACTAAGTTTGATGGAAGCGCCAAGGGACACAATGGGTTAAGGTCTATCATTGAACGGATTGGCACCGGGTTTTGGCGGCTTCGTATTGGTATTGGGCGCCCAGAGCGCAAGGAAGATGTTGGAAATTATGTTCTTGAACCATTTAATCAGCAAGAAGAGAATAATTTGGAGGGGATCATCGACCTTGCGGTTAAAAAAATTTTAATGTAGTAAGTGACAGAATCCCTTTATTTATGCTAGATTTTATCTTTATTTTAAACTAAGTATTTTATCCATGTGTGCTAGAAAGGAATTGATTGATGCTCTTACCTTCAGATTTTCGAAAAGGATCAACAAAAATTTTATGGAAAGATGAGCCGTGGCTTATTTTAGAATATCAGTCCGTTAAGCCTGGTAAGGGTGGTACCTACATGCGTACTAAGATGAAAAATCTTATTAACGGTAGAGTTTTAGAAGAAACTTTTCGTAGCAGTGAAAAACTTGAACAACCTGACCTTGAAACAAGCAAGATGTCATTTTTATATGAAGCTGATGGCCTTTTCCATTTTATGAATAAGCTTACATTTGATCAAGTTGAGTTTGATAAGGACCAATTGGGTGCAGCGGTGAGCTACCTTAAAGAGGGTGAAGATTTTATGGTACTGAGCTTTAAGGGTAAGCCTATTAACGTTGAACCACCAGTCCATATGGTTTTGACAATTACTAATACGGTTCCTGGTGTTAAGGGTGATACAGCACAAGGCGGTAGTAAGCAGGCAACACTAGAAACTGGCGTTGTCGTTAACGTTCCGTTATTTCTTAACGAAGGTGATAAAATTAAAATTGATACGCGTGAAGACAAGTACATTGAACGCATCGAAAAATAACATGAATAAAAGAACAGAATCAATTGAAGAAACACTCGATCAAGTTAAGCATGAATTACATGAAGAAGAAGTCGATTTTACGCTGAGTATAAAGAACAGGCGTGATGAGCGTACGGTTGCTTTTCATCTTGTGTATATTATCGATCGTTTTGATTATACGATTGGGCTCGATGAAGCTGCGGATATGTTATTGCAGAGTTATGGGTTAGCATTATCTATAGAAACATTTGCGATGATACTTGCACAAGGAGCTATTAATGATCGTATATTGCTTGATGAGATTATTAAGCCCTGTCTTAAAAATTGGAAAATTGAACGTCTTGGAACGTGTACACATCTTATTTTACGCATGGCGTTATGGGAGCTTCAGCAGCCAAATGCTATACGTTCGATTATCATTAACGAAGCGGTAGAGCTTTCTAAACAGTATGCTGAAAAAGATGCATATAAGTTTGTTAATGGCATGCTTGATGAGATTTGTAAACGGCAAAATTGGCATACAAAGCCAATTAATGCGGGCCAAGAAGAGGAAAAATGAGTAGCTCATTACAACGTCATGACTGGCTTTTTAAGGTAAGTAATCAAGATAAGCTTTTTTTTATCTTGGGTCCATGTTCAATGGAGAATGAGACACATACGTTGATGATTGCTGAACAGCTTAAAAAAATGACGGAAAAACTTGGGGTAAATCTTATCTTTAAGGCATCATTTGATAAGGCAAATCGACTTGCTTCAGGTAGTTATCGTAGTGTTGGAATAGAGTCTGGCTTAAATATTCTTTCTAAAGTTAAAGAACAACTTGAACTTCCTGTTATTACCGATGTTCATGAAACGTATCAGGTTGCAGCAGTAGCTGATGTTGCTGATGTTATTCAAATTCCTGCTATGTTATGTCGGCAAACTGATTTACTGGTGGCTGCTGGTAAAACAAAAAAGCCGGTTCATCTAAAAAAGGGTCAGTTCATGGTTGCTGAAAACATGGAACATGCAGCAGGGAAAATTACTGAAACTGGTAATCCCCATGTGTGGCTTTGTGAACGAGGCGTGAGTTTTGGGTATCAAAACTTGATTGTTGACCCACGGAATTTCCCTATTTTGAAAAGTTTTGGTTTTCCGGTTGTAATGGATGCTACTCATGCGGTTCAGCAGCCAGGAAGCAATGGCAACTCAACTGGGGGTAATCGTACATTTGTTCCGCCGATTGCGGCTACTGCCGTGGTGCAAGGAATAGCGGGGGTGTTTATGGAAGTTCATGAAGAGCCTGAACGGGCGCTTTCAGATGGGCCAAATTCTATTCGGCTTTCTCAACTTGAGCATGTTTTACGCTATCTTATTGATCTTGATGCTTGGGCAAAAGAACATCCAGTTCCACAAATTGTTTAGAAAAAGATTGTTTAGATAAAAAAAAGGCATCGTATCTTTTAAAGATGCGATGCCTTTTTTTGTGCGTTATGTTGTTACATTGTTAATGGTGCAATTAATTGAATCGTTACAGCAGCATTAATCGTTGGTGTAGGTGATGATACTTGGCCTTCACCAGATTGGCTAACTCCTAAAATAATCGTTGTGTCTTTGCTTAAATTTACAATTGAAACAATGTCGTTTGCACGTAAATTTAAGAAAGCTCGACCTGTGTTGAGACCGTTTGCTGCACCATAGACAACAGCTGGTGATGTAGAATCTCCGTTTACTTGAATTTCAAACAAGTTTATTGGAGTTGCTTCACTTACCGTATAGAAATCAATGGCATACAGGCCGGCACGTTGTATTGCAATATTTGCAGGGCCTGTTGGACCTGTTGCACCTGTTGCATGATGTGTGACTTGAATTAAAGCACCATTAGAGTCAAATATGACAGCTTGTCCCGGTCCTACTTCTTGGTCACTTAGATTGAATACATATCCTAATGCAGGAACCTGACCTGCGCCTGTTGGGCCTGTTGCACCTGTTGCACCT
>CAYHBO010000050.1:4892-9775 GCA_964354855.1 uncultured Pseudomonadota bacterium
CTCCTCTTGCTCCTGTAACGCCTGCCCCAGTCGATCCAGTTGCGCCTTTTGCTCCTGTAACGCCTGCCCCAGTCGATCCAGTTGCGCCTTTTGCTCCGGTAACGCCGGTTATTCCAATCGGGCCTGTTGCTCCAGTTGCGCCGCTTGTTCCAGTCGGGCCTGTTGCGCCTCTTGCTCCTGTAACGCCGGTTGAGCCTCCAGCAAGGCCTCTTGGGCCGGTAATTCCTGCTGATCCTGTTATGCCGCTATTCCCTGTTTGGCCAGTTGCCCCTCTAGATCCTGTTATGCCTTTATTTCCTGTTGGGCCAGTTGCGCCAGCGGGCCCCGTTACTCCTCTAGGTCCGGTTGGACCTGTTGCGCCTGCGGCAAATCCCTGAAAAGGTATGAATAAACAGGTTATTAATAATAAATTAAAATTATTTTTATTCATTTCAACCTCAGACGATTTTTTTAAAGATATAATCTATTCAAATCTTGAACCATTTTGAACAATGGCAATCTTCTTTGTCAAGGTCGGTGTTTTTTAGCGAATTTTTAATGTTAAAAAGGTAAGAACACAGAGAATGATTGAAATAATCCAGAACCGAACGGTTACTTTGGTTTCTTTCCAGCCCATCAATTCAAAGTGGTGATGGATCGGTGCCATGCGGAAAATTCGTTTACCGAAACATTTGAATGAAAAGACTTGTAAAATAACGGATACCGTTTCAAGGACAAATATTCCTCCTGCAATGAGCAGTAATAATTCTTGTCGTGCGAATAGTGCTAAAAGCGCAAGCCCTGCGCCAAGTGAAAGAGATCCAACATCTCCCATGAAAACTTCTGCTGGATGGGTGTTATACCATAAAAAACCTAACAGTGTGCCAACGAAAATGGTTCCTAAGACGGCCAACTCAGCGCTTCCTGCGAAGGGGATATAAAGGTAGTGAGAAAAGCTTACATGTCCCGCGAGATAGGCGATCCAGGCAAACGAGGCAAAATTAAAAATAAGCGGACCGGTTGCCAATCCATCAAGACCATCGGTTAAATTAACGGCATTACTGGTAGCAACGATAATAAATACGCCCCAAGGGATAATGAATAAGCCAAGTTGTGGCATGACATTTTTAAAGAATGGGATACATAGACGAGTATCGATTGGACAGATCATGTACCAAAGAATCATGATGATTGTTGCGGTAGCTATTTGTAAGAGAAATTTTTTACGTGCTGAGATGCCTTTGTGTTGTTTTATTTTTGCCCAGTCATCAAGAAACCCAATGGTTCCAAAGCTGGTGATGCCAAGTAAGAAAATCCAGACTTTAGGGTTGCTCAGGTTGCACCATAAAAAAGCGTTTAAAAGAACAAGCCCTAAAATAAAAAGGCCACCCATGGTTGGGGTATTATTTTTTTGCTGATGATTTTCAGGGGTCCATTCACGAACTTTTGAGCGGAATTTTTTTTGGAGAATGCCAATGGCCCAATCGCCAAAGATAAAGGCGAAAATAATTGAACTTAAAAAGGCTATGATGGCGCGTACGCTGACATAATGAAGTAAGTTTGCAAAGGGGTTGGTTGTGGGATCAAAAAGTTGGGATAGATGATATATCATCGGTTAATCTTTTGAAGGTAAGAGAGGTTATTCTTTTGTTATGAAGAAAACTAACTCTACCACAGACTTATAAACATTTGTATAGCTGTGTTTACTTTGTGCGCTTTTTCGGTTTTGTTTTTATGGTAAGCAGTGCTTTTATCTCGTCTGTCTTTGCTACATCTACCGGCAGATATCCAAGCGTGTTCTTTATGGTAGCGTTTGCTTTGGCGGCGAGAAGAGCCATAACAATTTCTTGATGCCCGAGTTCAGCGGCTCGATATAACGGGGTATTTCCATTTTTGTTTTGTAGATTAACGTTAATTTTTGGATTTTTTAACAGAGCCTCAATGACATTTAAACGTTCGTTTTCAACCGCCATATGTAACGGGGAGATGTTTAGTGCGGTAAGTGCGTTAACATCATCTCCTCGTATGATACATGTTTCAACGTCTTCTTTTGTGACTGCTTTATGAAGATCTGTATGCCCGACTTTTTGTTCAACTTTAACAATTGGCGTTTCTTGTGATGGGGTTAATGCTTTTTCGAGTTTATTGGCTTTCTCTCGGGCTACATATTTTGCTTGATGTAGTGTTACATGTGCAAAAAAAGCACGAGGAGTAACAGAGTCTAAAGGGATGATAAATTTTATAATTTCTTTGAGGTATCCCTTTGAGTATTGAGGGATGATGGTTTGTGAGAACTGCTCAGCAGTTTCTTTTATTTTTTGCATGAGTTTTGGATTATTATTGGTTTTTACTAATTCTGTTAGCATGTTCTGCCAGATTCCTAGTTGCTCTAAAGAGCTTATTCCCTGTTCACTTAAGATTGATTCTTGAGCTCTGTTGATAAAATCTTTTAATTTTTTGTCATAGAGGTTAGTTAATTCGATTAACTCATTTTTATATTCTTCATCATAAAAATTACTGGTAGTAATGGCTTGAGTTAATGTTGCTATGCTATCATCAACGCGTAGGTTCGGGGTCTTATAATCATCGGCATTTGAAACATTGATGTCGTTTGATTTTCTTGTAAAGTCCTTTTGTGCTTGAGTTTTTTTAAATACGTCATCGACTTCTTGATCAACAAAACGTTCATAAATAATTTCATTAATGATGTCATTAATCATGTCTTGGTGCGTTTTACTTAAGTATTTAAATAAGAAGTTTCTGCTTTTTTGAATCAGACTATTTCTAAGATTTTTTATCCACATAGGACATGAGAGGAACGGTTGTTCTGATGTAGATTCTTTATGCTGAGTCTCATTAATTTGCTTTGCAATGAGTTTTGTAGCTACGAGTATGGTAACTTTGTTTGCGTATGTTATTTCAGAGAGTTCTTTTTGCCAATTCATGAGTTGATTTAATGTATTAGTGACTCGTTCTACAGTGTCTTGATCGTAGGTGGGCATTATTGTTTGATAGTAGAGCAGAATTAGGTCTTGTAAGTTTTGTTTGAGCTTTGTGCTGTAGGGTTCGGTCTTTTTAATTTGAGTAATGATTCTTTTGTATGCATGGTTACAATCATTGATAGCGGTTAGAGATGCTTGTTCTGCATAGATAGGAGAGATGGTAATCATTGCTAAGATAAAAAATGATAAAAATTTATTCATTATAAGTCCCCCCATTTTAGGTTATGGCATAAGAGCGTTGAGAAGTTTCTCAGCGCTCTTATGCCATTTAATTTATTTTTTAGGTTTTGCGGTTAACCCAAGAAACTTAAATCCAAGATTGATAAATTCGCTATCGCATCCAGTATCGGCTTTGATTTTTACGATGGCTGCTTTAAATTCATCACGTTGTGTAGCGAATGTCTTATCTGCAAGTTTTTCCTTTAAGTCTTCGAATAGACTTTTTTGGGTAAGAATTGTTGGGTATGGATTATCAAGAATGACGTTTACTTCGGCATTCAGCTTATTGAGGGCCTTATCAGTATCTAGATGTGCTATCTTAAAGGTCTTTGCACGCATTTTTGCAAGGAGATCATTAAGTTTTGTATCTTCAGGCTCCATTTCTGCTTCTAGTTTTCTAAGAGCATCTTGATAATCTTTGTATAGTTCCTTCCCAGCTGGATTTTTTCCTCTTGTCTCATTAATGGTGATATGTTGCTGTGCGATTTTTTGGTTTAAAGCCGCGATCTCGTTTTTTATGTCAGTTATAGGCTTTATATTCTTTAACAGATCTTTTAACTCGACATTAAGTTCTTTTACCCGGCTTTCATCTTTAGCAAGGTTGATTTTGAGTTTATTAATTGTTTCATTTGCATCAACAGAGGTGAAGCCATTAATCCTTGCTATCTCTTCTAAGTAAATAATTTCTATCTTATTTCTGAGCTCAAGAATTTTTTCTATATGAGCTATTTTTTGTTCAAGAGTTATTTTCCCTTTTGGAGCGGCATAACTGTTTGTCATTTCTTTAAGTTTGTTATTAAGTGCTTGATACGCTTCTTTTCCTTCTTTATTTTCGAGGAAGCTAAACATTTTTTTACTCTTGTCGTTATTCTTATTCCATTTATCCTTATATGCTCCATTAGATTGCATTAATGTGGCATGTTGTTTTGCAACTTTATCGAGCATGTTCCATATAGCTTTCAATGCTAATTTTGTGGCAATGGGAGCTTTTTCAGTCATATCAACATTAGTTTTTGCAAGAGTAGCTTTATCGGTTTCAGATAGTTCTATTGTGTGATCAGTTTTAAAAAAATCCCAGACCCAGCCAAATCCTTTATCGTCAAGACTCTTTTGGATGCCGTTTTTTTGGTCGTTCATGATTGAACTTAAAATTTCTTCAATGATCTCTTGAATTTCGCCTTTTGATTCTTTTACTGCATCTTTCATTCCTGCATGTTGAAGTGTCTTTTTATAGCGACTGATGAGCGTTAAAAACTCCATGCTTTTTGTATTTGCATCAAGATTTGATTCTAAAATAGTCCATATCCGTAGTAAACAATTGAAGCCACTTGAGAGGGGTTCTTCTATTTCTCCATCTTTAATAACTACCATGGCCTTCTTTAAGGCTTTTGCTGCTAATGGCCACTGTTTTTTTGTAAAGTCGTTTATGCCCGCTGTGAGAAAGCTTAAAACACTGAATTCCTCAGTCTCTTCTGATCTTGAAGCATAGAGGTCTGTACTGCTTAATTTAAGTGTTATTGTGCCCGGTTCGAGTTTTTTTGTTATGTTTCCAGAGCCACCTTCACCACAGTTAATCGTTAACATGTAATCTTCGAAGATCTTACCTTCAATAACAAGCTCATCTGCATAATAATCAGCTTTCTGAAACATATTTCTATCATCAACCGGTTCAGTTGTCGGTGT
>CAYHBO010000051.1:0-901 GCA_964354855.1 uncultured Pseudomonadota bacterium
AGGCCATCAGTGGAGCTAGTTTTGGTACACTCACCTCAAATGCTAAGGACATCTCAGATGGATTAATCAAGCTTAACGCGGCTGCTCAACAGATCATTACCCAAATTCCAGCAAGCACCACTAAACCAACATCAGCCCCTGATATGAAAGATCTCTTTAAGGCACTAACCTCCATGGAAAAAACATTAAATAATAAAACAACTACCGTAAAATCAAGAGTCCCTTCAAGGGCTGCTTTTCTCGATAATAAAGCTATTGACGCAACTAAAAAATTACTCACAACTTTTTCCACTGAACTATCTACTTTTATAACCAAACTAGGTGGGGATACAAAAAAATCGGCAGAGCTCACCACATTTAACCAATTCATTCTAACTTTTAAAGCGGGTGATCAAGCACTATCATTTGTGGCAAGCATAGAAGATGCCATCTCAGCATCCACGGGTCTCCGCGGATTAGGTGGCCCACTTGTCAGAAATCAAGCCGGGGTTGAAAAAGAAATCGAATCTCTTAACGCTGCAATCCTTAAAGTTGTAACTAAAGTCGGAAAAATAAGCGTTAAACCAAGTGCTATTCCAGCTAAGTTCACATTATTTGCCACATTCATGAAGTGGCTCAGCAAGCTTAATGCAGTAACCAGTACCGATCCAAAAATCAAAGGAGCAAAAACAACAACAAAAGCTTATATTTCAGCAGCAGATGTCCCTATCATTGTACAGAAACTTACGATCACCCTTAATACCATAAAAGCATTCTGTAAAAAATCATACAATACAGACCCTGCAATCACTTCAGGAATCAAAGAAGTTCAAGATTTTATAACCAATTTCAAAGTAGATGAACTTAAAGCAAATGAAGAAGCCGCAACATTAGCAGCTGGAGGAGATATAACAGCTGAAGA
>CAYHBO010000051.1:1001-9514 GCA_964354855.1 uncultured Pseudomonadota bacterium
ACCAGCGACAACTGAAGAACCAGCGACAACTGAAGAACCAGCGACAACTGAAGAACCAGCGACAACTGAAGAAGCTGCAACACCTGCAGAAGACCCTGCTGCGGATACACCAACACCTGATCCAGAACCTATCAAAGCCAAAACAACCCCTAGATCAGCTCCTAAGCAAACTGCAGCCCCCGAAGAAGAACCTTCTGATGTGCCAGCCCCAGAACCTATCAAAGCCAAAACAACTCCTAGATCAGCTCCTAAGCAAACTGCAGCCCCCGAAGAAGAACCTTCTGATGTGCCAGCCCCAGAACCTATCAAAGCCAAAACAACTCCTAGATCAGCTCCTAAGCAAACTGCAGCCCCCGAAGAAGAACCTGCTGAAACACCAGCTCCAGAACCAAAAACTACAAAGGCCCCTAAATCAGATCCTGAACCTGCAGAAGACCCTATTGAGACACCAACCCCAGAACCAAAAACTACAAAGGCCCCTAAATCAGATCCTGAACCTGCAGAAGACCCTATTGAGACACCAACCCCAGAACCCATCAAAGCTACAAAAACCCCTAGACCAGCTCCTGAGCCTGCAGAAGAACCTGCTGAGACACCGACTCCAACCTCTCAGCAAGCAAACCCAAACACGGTTGAAGGGTTATTTAAAGCAGCACAAGGCAATTTAGCCAGCTACAAAAGCACACTCACGGAGAATCCTGACCTTGTGACAACAGCACACCCTAATACAGGAAACACTCCTCTCCATGAAGCGCTTGTCTCTAAAAGTCCATTAATCGTTTTACACACTTTAACGCAATATGGTACTCAGTTAAAAAATGACAAGATACTCACACAATCAAACAAAGCTGGTAAAACTCCTCTCAAAATAGCGATAGAAAAAGGAACACCCCGTGCTGTTGCAAATGTAGCCTTATTTATGCGTTCTACAGGACTAATCATAAATAAAGAAGCCATCGCAGCAACGGGTCAACAAAAAATAGGCGCCGGATTAATGAGCGACTTTCTTACTAAAACTAATCAAATGTCAGAAGATCAAGCTCAGCAACACTTTGATACGATATCAAAACAATATGATACAAATACTAATCCAGATACCTTAAGGGATAAGATCAATAAAACCATAGATAGCGTTATAGGCCAAATTATATCGGGAGCTCAAAGGCGCTAAACCCTCAAGTAAAAGTCGTACTGTTAAAAAAATAAAAGGCCTGTTTATAGTGAAAATTCACTATAAACAGGCCTTTTATTTAAATTATTACATTTAAAAGAACAAAGCTCTTTATTTTAAAATCTAAAAACATATATAATTACAATATGAAATATATATGTTAATTAAAGTAAGGGGAAAGTCATGAAGAACAATAAGCTTTACACAATTATAGTAGTTAATCTTTGTCTAGGTTTACTAGGACTAAGTATTGATAAAGCTCAAGCTGGCCCTTTAGATTTTTTACAAGGAAAATTTAACAGCGCAAGAGCTAGTTTTACAGATATTCCAGACCAAGCCAAACCATCACAAGTAACCCTTCAAAATCCAGAAAATTTCACAAAATTGCTAGTTATCTTAGGCGCCATCAAATCGCTCATTACCGACCCTTCAATCAACAACCCCATCCAGATCAAGATCATGACTGACACGAGCACCAAAACACCGCTACAACTAGCTCTTACTAAAGGAGCCCCAATTGTCGTTGCAACAATTGGATTATATATTCGAGCACTTCAACAAACAATTAGCGTTGATAAAATTAGAGCTGCAGGCAGTGTCGGAAACATGCGACAATTCCTAACAAAAGTAAACGACATGCAACCTGAACAAGCGATGGAACACCTTGAATCAATAATAAGAATCTATAACAATGGTGGAGCCCCAGATCGGCTTAGACCAGCATGCCAAAAAGCAATTAGAACAATTATTAGTCAAAATATTAAATAATTAGGATCTAACATGATTAACAAAAAATTGTACCTAATAATTAGTTTATGCGTTGGACTAATGAGATTAAGTATTGAAAGCCTTCAAGCAGGATGGGTTAGAGACATTCGCTCTTTCTTGCCAGGCTCAGATGTGTCGGACTCTACTCAAAAACATCAGACATCCCACACTCAAAAGAAGGCATCGAGAACGTAAAAATTCTCGATGCCTTCTTGCTTTATACACGCAAACGTTACCGCGCCATCGCACGTAAACGTTCTACTCTTTTCTCCATAGGCGGATGAGTTGAAAACATGCTCGCTAACCCCTTACCACTGAACGGATACACAATGAAAAGACTTGCTGCCGTTGCATGTGCTGGACTTGGTGGTTCAACTGGTTTTCGCTGCGCGCCACGGTGTAACTTTTCAAGCGCAGACGCTAACGCAAGCGGATCATGACAGGTATGCGCCCCCGTCTCATCAGCAAGATACTCACGAGAGCGAGAGATCGCCAACTGAATCAACGTGGCCGCAATTGGCATGATGATGGCCGCAATCAATGCACCAAAGCCACTCGAGCGATCACGTTCACCATTGCGACTGCCAATCCCAAAAATAACCGCCCACTGAAGCATGTTCGCTAAATAACTAATGGCAGTCGCCAATGTAGCCGCAACCGTACCAACCAAAATATCACGATTTTTAATATGTGAAATTTCATGAGCTAACACGCCACGCAGTTCATGTTCATCTAATAAATCCAAAATTCCCTGCGTAACCGCAACTGAGGCATGTGTTGGATTTCTTCCCGTTGCAAACGCATTCGCCATCGGCGTTGCAATGTACCATAACTTTGGCATCGGTAAACGTGCTTCATGACAAAGCTCACGCATAATATCATACAGATTACTAAATTTTTGCTCATCAAGTGGTTGTGCACCATACATGGCTAACACCAACTTGTCTGAATAAAAATAAGTAAAAAAGTTAATCAATATGGCAAACATAAACATCATGAGAACACCAGTATGCCCACCAATCCAACTTCCCATTAACATCAAAAGCCCACTCAACGAAGCAAGTAAGATAGCGGTTTTTGCTTGATTAAAAAACATTCTAAGACTCCTTGTTTTCATCGTACTCAACATCCCAACGAATATCATTCGCTTCCTGATCTTGCGTAACCCCAGAAGGTTCCTGCTTAATCTGGATCAGTCGTTCTGCCTGTTTACGCACGTCATGTTTATACACTTCCGTTTGCTCTTCAAGCTGCCCAGACATCTGGTTAAAGGTAGCATTGATCTCATCCTGCATCTTCTTAATTTTTTTCTGCAGTTTAAGAATAACTTCAACACCGGCAAGATTAACACCCATTTTGTGGGTAAGATTAATAATTTCATCAAGACGATCAACATCCTCTTCAGAAAACATCCGCGTATTACCCTCAGAACGCTTAGGGGTAATTAACCCCTCTTTTTCGTACATGCGAATAGTTTGTTGATGCACTTCAAACATCTTGGCCACCACCGAGATCGAATAATATCCCTTACGTCTTGTCATAAATAATCCTTACTCTTCATCCTTTAAGATGGTCAAGAAGGCTTCCTGTGGCAACTCAATATTACCAACCTGCTTCATCTTCTTTTTACCCTCTTTTTGTTTTTCTAACAATTTACGTTTACGTGAAATATCACCACCATAACATTTAGCGGTAACATTCTTACGCAACGCAGAAACGCTTTCTCGTGCAATAACTTTTGCACCGATCGCCGCTTGAATCGCAACATCATACATCTGCCGTGGGATTACTTTTCGTAACCGCTCTACTAATTTACGTCCTAAAAACAGTGCTTTATCTTTATGTACAATGATAGACAATGCATCTACCGGATCACCGTTCAGCAAAATATTCATTTTTACTAAGTCCGATGGGCGATAATCACTTTCTTCATAATCAAAACTCGCATACCCTGCGGTTAGTGATTTTAATTTATCGTAGAAGTCGGTCACAATTTCATTGAGTGGTAAGTGATAACGAAGCACGGTGCGTTGCTCATCCAAGAAATTCATACTGATCTGTTCACCACGACGGTCCTGACACAACTCCATCAGACTCCCCAAATATTTTTGTGGGGTAACAATTGTTGCGTTAATATAAGGCTCATACACCTCTTCAATTTTCACCACATCAGGAAAGTTAGCCGGATTATCAACAATCATCTCTTCACCGTTCGTAAGCTTTACGCGATACGGAACGGTCGGCGACGTGGTAATGATAACGGCGTTATACTCCTGCTCAAGACGCTGCTTAAACACATCCATATGCAATAAGCCTAAGAATCCACAACGAAACCCAAGACCTAACGCCATAGAACTTTCTTTAGTAACATTCACACTCGGATCATTAAGCGTTAATTTTTCAATAGCATCACGGACTTCTTCAAAGTCTGATACGTCTACCGGATAAATCCCTGCAAACACCATTGATTTTGCCGGCTTAAAGCCAGGAAGCGCTTCAACAGGATATTTTGGATGAAAGAATGTATCACCGATACGTGCTTCTTTAACCGTTTTCATACCACAAATCACAAAGCCCACTTGTCCTGAGTATAATGCTAACATTGGGTATGGTGCTGGATACATCAATCCGATATCGAGTACTTCATAGGTCTGCCCGGTGTTTGCTGAACTGATTCGATCACCCTTGCGAATGGTCCCATCAATCACTTCAATCAAACAAACAACGCCACGATATTCATCAAACCAAGAATCAAACAAAAGCGTTTTAAGCGGCTTTTCACGGTTCCCTTGTGGCGGTTTAATGCGTTCGATTACCGCCGCTAGAACCGCTTCAATCCCAATTCCCGTTTTTGCAGAAATAAGTAGAATATCTTCTTGCTGAATATCAAACGCTTTGTTCATTTCTCCAGCAATCCGATCTGGATCAGCAGCCTGCATATCGATTTTGTTAATCAATGGAACAATGTCTAAGTCACTTTCAAAGGCTAAATAAAAGTTTGCCATCGTCTGCGCTTGCACGCCCTGCACCGCATCAACAAGCAATAATGCCCCCTGACAAGCGGCCAATGACCGTGAAACTTCATAACTAAAGTCAACATGTCCCGGGGTGTCAATCAAGTTCAACAGGTAGGCTTCACCTTTATACTCATAGATCAACGAAGCGGTCTGCGCTTTAACGGTAATCCCACGTTCACGCTCAACCTGTAAATTATCAAGGAACTGTGCTTTCATCTCACGGGATGAACAGGTTCCAGTTACTTGTAACAACCGATCAGCCAGCGTAGATTTGCCGTGATCAATGTGCGCAATGATCGAAAAGTTTCTAATATTTTTCGGATTAAAATCGGCGAGATTAAAAGTTTTTAAATTGCGAATATCCATGGATTACATCTTTTCAGGACGGCTAATGCCTAACAGCTTAAGGCAGAGATCAAGATTTTGTTTTACTAAAAATACCATTACCAAACGAAGCTCAGTGGTTTTAATGTCATCAACATCTACCACACGATTCTGCGCGTAGTAAGAATGAAAACGATTTGCAAGTTCCCACGCGTAGTAGGCAAGCATATGCATTTGATGAGTATGCGCAATGCTACGCAGAGTGTCATAGAACGATGTCATCTTGGAAAGCAGATCGATTTCTGCGTCACCCATACGGGTTAAGATTTCTGGAATAATTTTAGGATCAAAGGTTAAAATATGCTGAAATTCGGCATACTCAGCAGCTTTAGCAATAATGCTATTCGTACGAACATAAGCATACTGAATATAAAAAACCGGATTTTCATCGGTCTTTTTCAATGCCGTTGCCAAATCAAACTCAAGATGAGCATCTGCTTTACGATTCAAATAAAAGAACCGCGCAACATCCACACCAACCGTATCAATAATGTCATACAACGTTGTAAAGGTGCCTGCACGTTTAGACATACGCACAGCAACATCACCGTTTTTAATAGTTACTAACTGATAAAGAATCACTTCAAGATGTTCAGCTGGATACCCCAACGCTTGCATCGTTGCGCTTAAACGCTTTACATAACCATGATGATCTTGTCCTAAAATATCAATCAGACGGTCGTAGCCACGATCAAATTTATTTTTGTGATAAGCGATATCAGCAACAACATAGGTCAGTTCACCGTTCTGTTTACGCATGACACGGTCTTTATCATCACCAAAATCGGTTGACTTAAACCAGAGGGCACCATCATACTCATACGCAAGGCCCTTCTGCTCCAATAGCTGTATCACGGCACTCACTGCACCACTATCATGAAGGGTCTTCTCAGAAAACCATTCATCGAATTCAATACCATAAATTTTTAAATCAGTTTTAAGATTTTCAAGCAGATGCTCTTTAGCGTAATTTTCAAAAAATTTGTCGTCTTTTGCTAGTAGGTTTTTGCCATGCTCAGTAACACATTTTTTTGCCAACTCAACGACATACTCACCTTGGTAACCACCTTCAGGGATAGCAGCATCAACGCCAAGCTCTTGATTACAACGCGCCTTAAACGAGCGCCCTAACATCACAATCTGACTACCAGCGTCATTGATATAAAATTCTTTATGGACGGTATGCCCCAAGAAAGTAAGTACACGTGCAAGCACATCACCAATAATACCATTGCGACCATGTCCAAGATGCATCGGCCCAGTTGGATTCGCACTTACAAATTCAATCAGATATTTAAGCTTTTTATCCTGCGCATCAAGCTTAAAGAAATCACTCTTCTGGGTTAACAGCTCAAGCGCACAAGTCTGCCAAACACTCGATTTAAGTTCTATGTTAATAAAACCAGGCCCAGCAATGGCAATCGTTTCGATTAAATCATTCAATTCACCAACTTGCATAATCGTTATAATTTCTTGCGCCAACAGACGTGGATTTTTACGTAAAGGCTTGGCCAAGATCATGGCCGCATTGCAACTTAAGTCTCCAAACGCACGTTCTTTATCAAGGTTAAGTTTTATATCGACACCACCAAGAGCAGCATCATCAAGATGAAATTCTTTTTTAAGAGAAGTAACAATCGTTTGTTTAATTCGCGTCAAAGCATTCATGCGGGGAAAAACCTTTCTCGTGCATATGCGTTAAAAAAATGGCTGATAGGAAAGAGGTATTTTAGCCCAAAAAAGGGACTATGACCAGAAAATCAAATGTAGCGAGCTTCAACCTTCTCCATAGATTTTCCGCAACATCTCAGGAAGACCCTTCCAAGAAAACGTTTGTGTAATTTTTTCATGCAACAAGAAATTCTGTGATCCGGTAATAATAAAAAATCCAGGCCGATACGCTTGATCAATCACCCCCTGCATATAGGAAAGCAGCTCAGGAACGTCTTGAATTTCATCAATAATCAAGCCCTTTTTACCCTCATAAGCGGCCAAAAACCCCCTAGGGTCTTCCGATGCGATAAGACGCTTATCAAGATCCTCCATGCTCACAAAAGCATAATCAGGAAAAGTTGTCTTAACCAGAGTCGTTTTACCTGACTGGCGAATGAAATTTTTGCGTGCCAGAATAAATATTTTATTTTCACACTGACACCAAAGAACAAAAGTACCTTGTAAATTCTAATCTGATTTAGAATTTACAAGGTACTTTTGTAAGAAAGCCCATAAATTTCAATACTTTCACGCTTTTTACCTCCATTTGACCAAGCATCAGAATTCATATAAACTATTTCTATTGAAAAATTAATCCCATAAATGAAGGGCTTACTATATAACTTTTAAAACTATTACTCTTGGCCGTAGGCCTTGTAGCTAGCATTACGGAGATCACACAAGCAGTGAAACGCCCTCGTGAAGAACAAGTTGAGCGCAAACAAGAAGAACAAGCCGATCAACACATGCGTGCTCAGCAAGCACAAGAACGCGACCAGCGTACCATTGAAAGAACTCTTCGCAGAGAAGCTAAACAAACCGATGAACGAAACATTCGCACACAGCTCAAAACTATTCAACAACCAGAAACGCAAGAAATACAAAATGAATGCCCTATCTGCAAGGGGCCTGCACCAAGAAGCAAAAGATATAGCTTGGATAATTTTTTTACTTGTCGTGATGGAGTGAATCACGGTGCATTAATTCATAAAAAATGCTTACGAGCATCTGATTCTCCCGATGCACAAGAATTACCACGATGTCCGCTGTGTAGAGAGAATCGTTCTGATGGTAGAATTATTCAGCAGGGTTATGATCAAATAATTATGGGAGAACCAGGAGATTTTATTGATTCAGAAGAAGATACAGAGCCAGTAGATCGCTTTGCCCATATTGTAAACCAACTAACAGTAGATCTCCAATCTACAAATATTACCGACCAAGAACTAGCAGGCATTATTCAACGTAATCCAAACCTACAAACATTATATCTTAATCGTACCACTATCACCGATGCCGGACTTGCACCCCTTGCAAGATTAAGAAACCTACAAACATTAGATCTTTGTTCCTGCAACATTACCGATACCGGACTTGTTCACCTTGCAGGATTAAGAAACCTAAGGACATTAGATCTTCTTAATTGCCAAAACATCACCGATGCCGGACTTGCACACCTT
>CAYHBO010000052.1:0-9336 GCA_964354855.1 uncultured Pseudomonadota bacterium
TACTGTTGAGTCTTCAGTTGGTATTACTGTGTTTTTAGGGAGGTTAAATTTTATTGTTTTTTCGCGGCCCGTTTTTTGATTAACGGGCAGTGTTGGTATTTTTTGTTCTGTTTTGTTAATACGTTCAATTTCTTTTCTGCGAGCTTCAGCTTTTTCTGCCTCTAATCTTTTTTGCTCAGTTTCTTGAGCTAAACGAGTTTTTTCTTGTTGTTCTGCTTCTGTAGCTAATCGTTCTTTTTCTTTCTGTGCTGCTTCTTCTCTATGTTTAGTTTTTTCTTGTTGAGCTTTTTCTTTGGCAATTCTTTGGTTTCTTTCTTGTTGATTTCTTTCGGCTTTAGCCGCTTGTTCTTTTTCTAACTTGTCTTGTCTTGCTTGTTCTTCACGTTGTTTTTTAGCTGCGGCAGCTTCTTGAGCTAATCTTACTTGCTTAGCTTCTTCTTCTATTCTGTCTTTCTCAGCTTGAACGGCTTGTTCTTTTGCTAATCGTTTGTCTTCTGTTTCTTTTTGAGCTGCAATTCTTCTTGCTACTCGTGTGGCTTCTACTGCTTGTTCTTGTGCAAGTTTTTCGGCTTCTGTTTTAGCTTTTTCTTCTTGACGGAGTTTGTAAGCGGCTTCTTTTGCTTCTTGCTTTTCTCTTCTACTTTTTTCTCTCTCTTCAGGTGTAGGTTCTTGTGTTGTTACCGGTTTTTGTTCTTCTACTTGTTCGGAAGCTGTCTGTGGTTTTTCTTCCTCTAATTTGCTTTGTGTTTCTGTAATTATTGCATTAAGCGCTTTCTTCTTCCCTTTGCTATAAGTCCCTACGTATAAAGGAGAGGCTTTTTGTTTCAGGGCTGCGCTGATCATAAATTTTAAGATTTTTTCGTAACGGTCTTTAATAAACGGATTTTCAGCTGCATTGTATAGTTCAAAAGCGATATCAACAGGGGTTTCTTCTCCTCTATAAACTACAACTAATTGAGGATGTCTATTACATGATTCTTGTATGCTGGCAATATTTCCAACCCATAGCATGCTCTTCAATGCATCGAACGCGTGTTCTGGAGTCAATGTTTCTTTTCTAAGCTCGAGAAATAAACGTTTTGCTTCGTCTATCTTGCGAACTGTTGCCTTCTGTCTATCATTACCTTTGTCTCTGTAGTGGGTGAATATTGGTAACATTAAATTAAGCTGAGATAGATCGATTTCAGAGCAAGCAAGTATACTTGTGATCATCTGCTCATCAGTATGTTGTAGGCCTTTATTTAAGCTCATAAGTGCCATAGATATCTCGGTAGGATTGGAGCTTTCATAAGGCGTATGAAATAGATATTTGTGTTTGTTATCTACTGTGTGCAGAAGATGTAAAAAAATCTTTTTTGAGTCATCAAGTAATTCAGGTTGATCGGTTGCTCTAATAACCGCTTCTAACGCATGATTTATGATGAATTCTTTTTGGGCATCTAACTCGAATAAATGATTTCTAAGTTCACTTAAAAAAACAAAAAATGTATATGGACAATGGTTATATACAGCGATGTTTATAACGAAAGCTTTGACCCCAGGATAGTGGGGAAAGGTTTGAAGCGAATTCAGGATTAGTTCAAGTTCTGTAGGATTAGTTCTTCGTATTTTTTCTATTTCGGTTTTAGCTTGTGCGAATTTTTTTTCATCAATTAAATAGGTAAGCTTATTAATAAAGGCTTGATTTTTTTGAGTATCTCTTATGGTTGCATTGCAATCTAAAGGTACCGTTGATTGAGGCATCGGGCGTTGTTCTTGAGGAGTATTCGGCAGGGTAGTAGTTCTTGGCCCGGAGTAAGCATCTTTAGATACAACAATTACAGTTCTCGGTGGTTGATGGCTTATTATTGTAGGTTCTTCAAATGTGACTCTCATAGCTTGAAGTGTTGCTATGTAGCGGGCCTGAACAAAAGGATTTGTTGCTTTTTGTAGTTGTGCTTGAGCGATTTCTTTTGGGGTTATATTTTGAAAAATGGGTATGAGCGTTGTGCTGAGAGTTCTTTTTTTTGTCAATGAGGTAGTTATTTCTAAGATGATTTTTGTTGTTGTTTCACAACCTATATATGCTATGGGGTGTAAGACAGTAATGTCCTCTAAATGGGTAATCTGATCAAACTGTTTTCTGAGAATTTGAATGTTATTTCCTAGCATATCTTCTGGAAGGTTATCTAAGCAGGAACGCATATTTAGCGCAGAAAGATAGCAGACTTGTTTATTTTTATCTTGAAAAAACGAAAGGTTCGCCTTTAGGGCATTTTCTATAGTTATTACATTAAGATGTTGATGTGCCAGTATACTTAGTTCAATGTCTTCATCGTTGGCGCACGCAAGGCCATTTATGGCTATGGCATTAATATCTATGGTTGGGATATGAAGAAAATGGATCATGATATTTTTGATATCTTGTTTGAGGTCAGATGGTTTTTTATTGAGCATCTTTACCCAGTTGTCCAGAGCTATTCTTAAGGGAACTGTTCCTTTGCTGTCTGGAGCATTGATATCGGCGCCATTGGTTACTAAAAATGTAAAAAAGTCATACGAACAAAATTTACTGAGAGCGATATGAAATAACGATGCTGTATCTTCACGGTACACTTTGACTTGATGATTAATTAATGCTTTTATTTGTGAAGCTTCATATTGCTCTAAAAGTTCCTGTGCTTTATTAAAATTGCACCCGGAAACTTCTTTAATAATTACTTGTACGAGTTCAACCGTGGAAGATGCTTTTGCTGTTGGTTGCATTGCATGAGTTGAGTTGATTGCAAAAGTTGCACACGTAAAAAGTACTAATAAAATTTTAATCATGGGTATAACCTTCAATTTTTGTATTTAACTATCTTAAATGTATTCAATGTAATGTTGATTTAATTTGTATGTTTATTCTATTTGAATATAAAACAAAATCAATTAAAACAAAAAAATGGGGCAAAAGTGGTTAATTTTGATCATGTCGTTTGGATAAGTAGCGTCTTTTTTAACCATGAAAGAGTAAAAGCATCCGTCTATTTTGACCAAATCACGTTTTTTAATTAGATCCTGGCTTCACTTACACCTGGGTGGCTCATGGCCGCTTGAGTATCTTAAAATGATTGCTACCCCACAGCAGTTTACTGTAGACAACGTGACCTATGCTGAGATTCGTACCGGCCTGAAAGACCTTGGTTCTGGTAATGAAGGTTATTTGAAATCGGTGTTGCGTGGTGTGCAGCGAGGTTGTGAAAAAACGAATTTGAAGGCTGATATTGTTTTGAGCCTTCGTCGTGATTCAAATGGAGTTGTCGCTCAAGAAACACTTGATTTGGTAAAGAAATATAAGAAACAGGGCGTTGTCGGCTTGGATGTTTATGGAGATATCATGAGTGGTGATGGCAAAGACATTCTTGCTGTTTTACATCAGGCTCATCAAGAACATATTTCGGTGACGTTACATTTGGGAGAATTGCCAAAAGAAACCCCTGAGCAACAGATGAAAGAGCTTGAAGTTATTCAACCTAAGCGCATCGGGCATGCGATATTTTTGTGCCCGGAAGCGGTGACTTGGATCAGAACTCGTAAAATTCCGGTTGAGCTTTGTTTGACGAGTGCGATTAAAGCTAAGCACATTCAAGAGTCGTGGCAGTATCCAGTATTACAGTTAATGTTTCTTAATCATCCGGTGGTTATTGCAACCGATGATCCATTATTATTCAAAACGACACTTTCAGAAGAATGTGTGAAGGTTGCGCAGGTGCTTAACTTGTCACAAGAAGCGATGGTGGCGATGCAGGTAGAGACGCGGAATTATAGATTTTAAAAAGACAATATTTACTTTGGTTATGAGCCTCTGTTAGCATTCTTCGGGGATATGAATTGAAAAACACGGGGGGAACTATGTTTTTATCGATTAGAGTTATTTCATTGGTATTTTCTTGCTTGGTAATTTTTAACGTAACTGAGGCGGAGATTTTTATTGTTCACGGTGCCCAGAAAGAAGAAAATCTTTGGCATACACCAGAGGGAGTCTTTCATAAGAAGCTGAAAGCTTCAGCTAAAAAAAAGGGGCATGAGGTTCGAAATTCTCCATGGGATTATTCAGTTTTAAGTGGGACGTCTAACTTTGAGCATTTTGCTGCCGGGCTACGATTAGCTGGTGAGATTATAGCTTTTTGTAAGACATATACGCCTCATGAAGCGCTAGAAAATAATCATGAAGTAATTATTTTAGCGCATAGTTATGGTGGTCATGTTGCTTACTATGCATCAATGGCACTAGCCGCATTGCAGGATAAAAATAAATTGAAAGATTTTTTTAAAGTATTTGAAAACTTTGAAACAATCATCTCAAAGCACAAGCCTGGATATCAATCGGCCCTTGTATCACTCAAAGAAATATATGCGCAACTTTTACGAAAGAGAGGTCGGCAGTCGTTTAGGATTGTTCCGGAGATCAGTAAAATTATTACCCTCGGGACACCTCATCTAGCGGGTTATAATCCTATCCCTCATCCAGATGGAGTTTTATCGGTTTTTAATTTCTTTAGTCATGATGATCTTATTGCAAATCAGTCCAATTATTTTGGTGTTGGAACGCCGCTTCTATGGGCACATGAATTTACTAATCCTATTCGACATATAGAACTTGTTGGAGAGAAGGTTAAAGTGAGTCATACGAAATTAATTCATCCGATGATTGCAGAAAACATTCTGGATTGGGTTGATACTTATCAGAACAAGCAAGTTGTTAATGTAGATGATCCGATGCCATTTGAGAATGGTGTTTGTTCTGATGATTATAAACCAATTTTAATTAAATTTTATTGCTGTAAATTTCTCTACTATGCAAAAAAATTTGGGGATGCTACAAAAACCGCTTGGAGGGATATTTATTCTTCTCTGTATATTGTTTGATAAATGATTTTTTATTGTTTCTCTACTATCAGGGTTTTTTAGGCTGAATAAATTATTTTAATACGCTCTATAAACAAAAAGGATCTCATATGTTTTTTTACAAACAAAAATCTTTCTTGCTAATGCGTCTAGTATTATCATTCTTTGCTTTAATTACCGTATTCGGTTGTGTTTCTCGTAAGCCGCTTAACCTGAATATTGCCAAAGAACGGGTTAAAAAGTATCAAGAGAGTGGGCAGTACAGCAAAGATGTTCGCATTGTTGTTGATCGTGCTCTTAGGCATTTTAAAAGAGTCCCAGTACAAGAAAATTCAACGGTAGTTTTTGATATTGATGCTACGGTGTTGTCAGATTACAGCATTGGAAATAAGATCTCGTTTGGCTATGTTCCTGAGCTGTCCCATAAATGGATTATGACTGCCAGTGCTCATGCAATTCCAGAGACAAAAGAGTTGTATGATTACTTAGTTAAACGAGGGTTTCATATCATCTTTTTAACAGGTCGACATCAAGCTGAATATGATGTAACGGTAAAGAATCTTAAAGAGCAGGGCTTTGCTACATTTGATAAATTGATTCTTCGTAGTCCAAGAGAAAAAGATTTAACAGCGTTGATTTATAAAACAGCATGGCGTAAAAAACTAACTGACGAAGGGGCCCACATTATTGGGACCATTGGTGATCAGTGGAGTGACCATGATGGTGGGTATACGGAGTATAAAGTTAAGATTCCGAACGTTAGGTACATTATTTATTAGCCCTGAGTGCCTTGATTCGATTTCGTACACTCGGGTGTAAATGAAACATCTTGTATCTTAGGTACTTTTTATACCAATTAGCATTGCCAATTTGTGGTAGATACGTTTCTAAAATTGTTTTTGGCTCGAGTGGGGTGTTTGTGTTACAGAAATCGATGATCGGTTCACGAATCATGTTCAGGGCCTGTTCTACCTGTTCAGTAGTGCTTGAGGGTAAGATTGTCATTGCAATTTTGTCTGCGTTGTACTCAAATTGTCTGAACAGAATGATGGTTGCAATATACTGAGCTCCGGTAAGAATCGTACTTAAGAAACAGAGATATAATGGATTAAACGTTAAAAAATCTGCCCATCGTTGCCAGATTAATCCTATTAACCCTGCATAGAATACGATTGAAATGACCTGTGTAAAGATTGATCTGAGTCTGAATGCCCGCCCATACATCAAAAAGAGTTGGTCACAGAAATGTCCGAGTTCATGAGCGATCACTAGCTTGAAGTGTTCGTAACGTATAGATAGATCTTGTTCATTGCTATTTAGTATAAACGTTCTAATAAACTCAGCCCCAATGTGGATCTGCATGCTGTCATCGGTCATAAGGTGAGCTTCCGCTTGCCAGGTAGCAGTTTTATGAAACTGCATGACGATACTAGGGATTGTCTTTAAGTCTGCTGCTATGCTGAGTTCTGCTACGGTTGTGTGTAAAAAATTATAGAGCACAGGGTATTTCTCATCCCAGCCATTGATTGGGTGCTTTTCAAGTTCGATAAGTTCTTGGGATAGTTGTAATAAGGTTTCTTGGTTCATGTGAGTCTCTGATTGGGGGTTAACGATTTACACAACTTCTTGTTGTGCGAGCAACTTTATCAAGGCAACAAAATAAGCTGGTAATAATTTGTATGCCAACGATGTTGAAAATGTTTTTTATCGGGTTTTCAGGTTGATATCTGCCTAATGATAACTCATCGGTGTTATCAGTCAATCGTGCTGCTAAAGCTAAGGCATAAGGGGTTGCCAAGAGAGGTGCTATCCATAAGAACATCTTTCCAGCTCATTTTAGCTTGTTCAAGATTTTTTTTTGACCTTGCATGCAGGACATGATAGATCGATGTAAGAAAAAAGCAATCAGATTACTGTTTCTCCAAAATATCCAAGACTGTTTGTTCAAAGAGTTCTTGATTAGCAGAGATCGCAACGTCTATTTCAAAGCCATTAGGATCCTCAAATATTTTGCCCATTGACGGGCCATTGAGTTGGACATTGATTTTCATTTTTTTTGTTTGAATGATTGCGGGGTTGATTATTGCAACACTGGTGAGTGCATCCCAGAGCATATATTCTCCGGTTTCAATTGACGCCCTGATCGTTTGTAACGCTTCATAAACCAGTTCACAAGCCGTTATGTGACGATTATTTCTAAGTTGCTTCATTAAATCTTTACTAATCGGTGCATGCTGCGTTGCTTCAAGGGGGACGAGTGTGATAGGGATGCCTGTGTAGAGAACATCATATAAAGCTTGTGGATTATTATAAATGTTCCATTCAGCACTTCCATCATGTCCTGGTTGCTCAACGTTGCCCTTTTGTAACGCGCCACCCATGATAAATATACGATGTATTTTTTCTCTTAGTTCAGGATGATTGCGTAACATGAGTGCGATATTTGCGCTAGGACCTGTTTCCAAAATTATTACTGGGGTAGATGAGTTGCGTAATGTTTTGGTGAGAAGTGATTCTGCTGATGAAAGTTGTGTAATCGTAAAATTAGCTAAATCTTGTTCTGATTTATTCCAGAGAGGCATGTGTGCAAGATCCCAAGAGGAGTCTCGCCATGCTTTTGGAAAATGATTAATCCCTTCATCCGAGCCTACACCTATGGGAATATTATAGGTTGGAGAAAGAAGTTCTTGTAGTTGCATGGTTACCCATGCTGCCGGCTTAGCATGGCAATCTGCAGGGGTTAACGTGATGGCTTTAATTCTTTCGGGTGCATGGAGAAGTAGTAGGGAGATGGCAATTAAGTCATCAACGTTGCCGTCATGATCAATGATAAGAGGAAGATGGGTTAATTGGTTCATGGTACCCTTTCAATGTAAAAGTCCCGCTTGCATCACCTGTAAGCGGGGCGTGGTTAATATCACAATATTAGTTCTGTTTCCAGGTAACAAAAAACGATCCGTTATCTTGTAAGATTGATGAAGTAATATCTTTAAGTTGACTTGCATTATTAACCATATTGATGGCATTATTCTGCCACGAGTCGTTGTTTATGAGTGCAGAAACACTATTTATTTGTGCGATACATCCCCACATGTAGATATAACCAAAATTGGCGAGAGGGAGAATGCCGTTATGATAGGGAGCTTCTACAATCCACTCCGCTGAGGTTCTTAATGCCTTTGATGATGTTGTGTAAGACGTTGGAACGGTATAACTTACTTTTTTTGTATCATTCTGAATGTTTAAGGTAAAAATATTATTTCCTGAGTATATGACCGATGCACTGATAACATCGCCGGCTTTTACCGGGAATCCTTTGATGAGGTAGCTGCTAGCCGGGTACATTTCAAACCACACATAATCTTTTTGTATCCCATTAATAAATTGATGATCGGTACCAAGTTGTTCAACGGTTGAGCTTCTATAACCATCTATCCCTACCCAGACCGCGCAGTTTGCCTTATTGGTCGTTACCTTTAAGGTAGGGACTACCCATGATCCATACACAGCTGAGACAGAATCTAGGGTTGGATTATTGAGATTATCTGCTGCCACGTAGCCACTCCAGTTCATACTTTGTGATGGAGTTTTGTTTGATGTATTTTTGGGGCCATGAGGGATGTGTGGATGAGAGGTGCTTGTTTTGGCCCTTTTTATCGGGGTGATGGTACACTCGATAGTGGTGTAGTCTGTGGGAACAGGGTGAGCGCTTAATGCGCCACATAAGACGAATATAACAAATGCGTTATGGATGATAGCCGCTATTTTCATATAAAGTACTCCTGAACAATAAAACGATAAATTTATATGTTTCTATTGTTAAGGCTATACCATGGTAGGAAAATTAAAGTCAACGAAGATGTTGTTTGCCCCGATGGAGCGAATGAAATGAGCGAGTAGAGGAGTACGATTCGCTTTAACTTGTGCGACTCTTGATAAATGCTTCGAGAACCATGAGTGCTCCGTCAGTACACCGTGTTGCAGGGATAATTAGATCAGCATGTTGTTTACTTGGCTGGGTGAATTGTTCATGCATGGGTTTAACGGTCGCAAAATATTGATTCTGTATTTCTGCTGCAGTTAAGCCTCGTTCGATTTGATCGCGTTTGATGCGACGTAATAAGCGGACATCGTCATCAGCATCCATAAAAATTTTGAGATCAAAAAGAGCGTTTATTTCTGGAATTGCAAAGAGTAAAAAGCCATCAACAATAATTATTCCACATGGTTCTATGGTTGCGCTTGGGACGTTCTTGTGGAGAGTGAAATCGTATATTTGGCTGACAATACTTTGTCCATTTTTAAGTGTTTTAAGATGTTTTGCTAACAATGAAAAATCTATTGCATCAGGATGATCAAAATTTTTGCTTCTTCGTTCTTCTCGTGAAAGATGAGAAATATCATAGTAATAATTATCCGGCTTAGTCTAAATTGAAATGCAACACCTTTCAGATAGAATAGAAATCG
>CAYHBO010000053.1:0-9282 GCA_964354855.1 uncultured Pseudomonadota bacterium
AAATCAATTTCACCAATGGTGCTGGTGAAACTAGCAGGAGACGCAGCTGCCTGAATCGAATCTTTAGCCTTCACTTCACGTTTTTTTTTTACTTCTGTTGTCGGAGTTGAAGATGGTTCAAATGAATTAAAACTATCACTTGATTCCTCACCAGAACTAGCCTCATCACCTTGAGACATTGATGAACCCAAGAAGGTTACACGGTCAGCAACAATGTAATGTTTGCTGCGCTTTACACCGTTATCTTCCCATGAGTCGAGCTTCAATCTGCCTTCAATCAAAACAGATTTCCCTTTTTGAAGATATTGTTGGCAACTATCCGCTTGTGCGCCCCATACTTCAACATCAACAAAACAAACTTCTTGGTTCATAGCACCGGTTTGTTTGTTTTTAAATTGACGATTAGATGCAAGCCCCAAGCGACACACAGAATGACCTGAGGTTAATTGTTTACGATCAGGGTCTCTAGTAAGATTCCCCATCATGATAATGCGATTAAAACTTGCCATAGCTGTTCCTTTAAATAATGGTTATTTTGTTTTTTACCCAATGAAGAAAATGTTAAAATCAGGTTATCAGAAAATTTGTTTTCCACAAAATATGCTTTAGATTTTCGCCATTTCATGAGAAAAAAGATTTTGTACCGCCACAAGTTTTGCCTTTTGTTGTCGATAAAAATCTGCATTACCACGAAAACTTTTATAGATCTTCTCAGCTTCTTGTAAAAGTAATACCGGCGTACAACGCTCCTGAATAAATTCTGGATACACCGGTGTTGGCATTAATAAATTTGGTAACGCCATCTGAGTTATGTAAGCAAAACGTTTCGCTATAAAATACGTTATTGGCGAAGTTTTATACATCACCAATGCCGGTACTTTTAAGAGAGCCAGCTCCAGCGTCACGGTCCCCGGTTTGGTAATGGCAAAGCAGCACTGTTGTAACACACGATTTTTTTCATCATCACCTTCTACCACTGTAACCAAACTACTTAACCCAACAAGTACTAATTGTTCGTGAATAAACGCAGGAGACAATGATGCCGGCCGCGGAAAAACAAATTTTATTTCAGGAAATCGTTCATGTAACCGTTTTACTACTTCACCCATAATCGGCAATAATTTTTTAATCTCTTGCGTACGTGATCCCGGCAACAACGCAACGGTAGCAGTTTGGGCAACGTCATGAGAAAGATATGACTTTAACCGATCATACACCGGGTTGCCTTGCCATACCACTTGCATGCCATGCTCACGATACCATGCAACTTCGAATGGAAAGATAACAATCACATCATCAGTATATTTCTTTAAGTTCGACAGACGCCCTTTTCTCGCACACCAAAGCTGCGGCGGCGACAGGTAAGTAATTTTGATAGCAGGATTTTTTTGTTTTAGTTTTTTTGCAACGCGCATGTTAAAACCAGGAAAATCGATCAGCACAACCTCATCAAATTTCTGCTCAATTAAATAATCAACAACTCGATTGATGCTTGCTAGGAGCCGTGGGATATGACGTATAATTTCAACAATGCCAACAACATTTAAATTTTCGATACGATCAAAAAGTTTTACCCCAACCGCTTGTAACGCATCTCCACCAATAGCTTCTAGGTAATATTTCTCAGGACTATTTGCTAAGTGTTTTTTAA
Organism: uncultured Pseudomonadota bacterium; assembly: GCA_964354855.1. Taxonomy (GTDB): domain Bacteria; phylum Babelota; class Babeliae; order Babelales; family RVW-14; genus CAYHBO01. Next base: position 1,652 of record CAYHBO010000053.1, read on the forward strand.
CATACCAAGCACCAAGCTGATCGCCCGACTGTTCACCTGCTAAAAAAAATAAACGCTTCATGCAAGCTTCAGACAGGAATGAGTATTGAACGATGTTTGCACGCTTTTCGTTTGAGTCACACAAATTTGTACTGACAAGACAACACCATTAACCAGATCATCAAACGATTTGTCTTGCTTAACTTCAAGCTTGCTCTGTTCTGTTTTGATTTGAGTAAGCAACGTACCTACCAACGATAATGCCTCTTGCATCCTTTTATACGCACCCTGCAACTCTTGCTTTGATGCTTTTTTAAATGGCTTTTGGTTTTCAATTAATTTTTCTAATACCTCAGAACAATGCTGCTGCAATGATGCAACCTCAACCTGCCATGTACCAAGCTCTTGATGTAAGCGTGCCGTTTCTTTTTTTGATGCAATCGCTACATGAAAATGCCCAAGCTGCTTGCTCAGTGAAATTGAATGTTTAAACAGATCTCGCGCTGTTTCACCGAGCATCTCTTTTAACGTGTTTGCTGAATGTTTATTAAGTTTTTTTTCATCCGACTTAACAATAAACGTGCTTGCTTGTTGAGCTTGCACAGAACCAAAACACAAACCGGTTAGCACCAACATTAATAACTTTTTCTTCATATAAATCCTTCATGAATTACCTACTTTTACGACCTTTTTACGCCATCCTCGCGAACGCAGGAAAGCTTCAATTTAAAAAAACACTATTAAACGCTCAGATACGTCATCCCCGCGTTCGCGAGGATGACGTATCGATGTACATTTCAATGCAGACAGCATAACAAAAAACGTCGGCTTAAAAAGCTTTTTTCTTAGGGAGCGACGGTTAGTCATCAAAGCAAAATAGCCACAGGCAAACCCATGGCTATTTTCAATTTTTTTAGAAGCAGTAAAAACTACTTAGCAACTTCTGTTGATTCTTTTTCAACTACCGTTGTTTCTGTTTCTGTTGTTTTTGTTTCAACATCATCAGCAGCTACATAACTGAAAACTGATCCAACCAACGCAAGAACAAGCATACTTTTTTTCATATAAATCCTTTAAACATAAAAATGTACTTTTCATAGATGACTATTCAAAAATAATTACTGCAGTAATTACGAAACATCTTAATACAAGGCATGAAAAAATCAATATGAACTATTAGATAATTTATAAAGAACGATCTCGAGCTTGTGACCAGCACCTAAACCCCTTGACCATATAGTGCAAAAGCGACACAACAGAAAGAATGGTTAATACCCATAAGCTAAACTTATAGGTCCTAATCGGCGACCAATGAGCAAAATAGCAGATAAATAACCAGAGAATAAACAGCAACTGAAAGCAAGTGGTCACTTTACCCCAAATCGTTGGCGCAACTACAAACTTACTATCAACGCACATCACCACATATGTCCCTACCAGAAGAATGAACTCACGCAATAAAACAATCACAAAAAACCATTCCGGGATCGGAAACAATGGCGACGGCAAGAATGCTAATGCACCAAAAGAAACACTGAGAAATATTTTATCTGCTATAGGATCAAGCATTTTTCCCAACGATGTTTGATCTTTGAAAAGTCGTGCAATGTACCCATCAAAAAAGTCGGTCGCCGCTGCAGCAAAAAAAAGCCAAAAAGCAACGGTCCAAAGTTGAAGATAAATCACCATAACAACGCATGGAGCAAGAAAGATCCGTGATGCGGTCAACACATTTGAAACGGTAACCCAACGCTTATCACCATAAATACCAAAAAAAGACGGCTGTTGTTTATGCATAAAACTCTAAAAACCTAATACTATGAGAAAATTTTAACCATGAAGCGTTTCTCTAAATCGAAAAATCACGCTACACTGGTATTCTATCTATAAAATCATTAACCCTCAAATATTAAACATAAATCCATGAATGAACTGTTATTTATGGCCCATGCGGTCACCGTAGCCATCAGTGCCCTTATAGCACTTAGACTTGGCAAAGACGCCCTGGTAGGGTTTGTATGCCTCTTAAGTATCCTCTCAAACCTCTTTATCAGCAAACAGATCGCCCTTTTTGGCTGCAATGTAACCGGCGGCGAGGTATTTGCGGTTGGGGCTATTTTCGGATTAAACTTGCTGCAAGAATTTTTCGGGCGCGACATCGTCAGAAAAACCATCAGCATCAACTTTTTTATGCTGTTTTTTTATCTCGGCATGAGTCAGATGCATCTTTGGTATCTACCAAACCAGTATGACACTATGCAGACTCATTTTTCAGCTATCCTAGCCATCATGCCACGCATTACGCTGGCATCAATTATTACCTACCTGCTGGTACAATGCTTCGACATGTTTTTTTATCGTGGCTTAAAATCACTATGCTCCGGCCGTTATCTGTTGCTACGCACGACGATAGCTCTGGTCTGCAGTCAGTTACTCGATACGATTCTCTTCACCTACCTTGGTCTTTATGGCGCTGTAGCTTCACCATGGCAAATAATTTTAGTAAGTATCATCATTAAGCTGATTGCTATTGCCAGTACCTCACCATTCATTTTACTCGCAAAAAAAATTGTTTCCTTCAGGAACCCTCATGGATAAAACGTTTTCATTCAAAGTACTGCACACATCAAAAAAATCACGCGCACGTGTTGGACAAATTATTACCCCACATGGAGTAATTGACACCCCAAACTTTGTGGCCGTTGGTACCAATGGCACCTTAAAATCACTTGATAGCAAGATGGTTGAGCAGAGTGGGCTACAGCTCATGTTTTGCAACACCTATCACCTCATGATTCAGCCGGGCGTTGAAACCATTAAGCAGGCCGGTGGCATTCATACATTTATGAATCGTCAGCACCCGATCATCACCGACTCTGGCGGTTTCCAAGTGTTTAGCTTACTCTACGGTAATGTTTCCAATGAAATCAAAAGCAAGGGTACGAAAAAACACGATGCCAGTGTGACCAAAATTACTGAAGAAGGTGTGCTGTTCAGGTCATACCGTGATGGCGCCGCCATCATGCTTACCGCTGAAAAATCGATCTTAGCACAAAAAGATATCGGTGCCGACATCATGATCAGCTTTGATGAACTGCCACCCTACCATATCTCGCCACAGAAACTTAAACACTCATTTGAACGGACCCATCGATGGGAAACACGATCTTTAGAAACGCATCTAAGCAACCCATCAGACCAGGCACTATATGCCGTTATTCATGGCGGCATCGATAAAGAGCTCCGTAAAAAAAGTTGTGAAATATTGAGTGCACAAGCATTTGATGGATTTGGCATTGGCGGCAGCGTTGGAAAAAATCGTGAAGAAATGATTGATATGTTAACGTTCATGATGCCGTTACTTCCTGAAGATAAGCCTAACCACTTGCTTGGCATTGGTGATTTACCATCACTTGAAGCATCCATCCCCTTAGGCATTGATACGTTTGATAGTGCTCATCCAACCAAAGCGGCACGTCATGGATTATTGTTTACAAAAAAGGGATCGATACGCGCCATCAAGAGCGGCAACGCTACGGTGTTTAGACCCATTGAAGATGACTGTATGTGTTGGACCTGCCAAAACTATACCTTGGCGTACTTATGTCATCTCTTCAAAGCAAATGAGCTTACCGCTTTCACGTTAGCAACCATTCACAATGTACACTTCATGGTACAGCTCATGGCTGAGTATCGAAGAAAAATTCTTAATGACGAAATTTAAATGGAATAGGGGCGATTATTTATCACCCCTATAAAAACAAATTATATTTCTAAAAACTATTCCTTATGGAAATCGAACATAATCCCTCTGTCCACTATGCCACACATAAGCATTACCTTTAGCATCACGTAATACTGAAGTAAATCCAGTTGGCTTAGGATGTCCTTTGGTTGCTGTATCTCTTGCTTGAAATGTTAAATGTGAACCTTTAGCTTGATCAATTGGTACAACTAAATTATGACCAGTATAAATTGGAACAACATTAACAAATCCTGTTGCCGTTTGCTGAACTAATACACCAGCCGGAGTAAACATAATAACACCAAATGTATCATCTTTTCGTGTATACAACTCTCCGTTTGACGCAGTAGCTGAAACTTGTTGTCGAGGCATTACTGCTGTAGAAATTTTAACCGGTGGTCTTTTTTGAGGCTCTAGTCGACGCCCACCACGAACAGGTCTTTCATCGTCTGAATCATCTTCTTCTTCAGTACGATCGCATACTACAGGAGCTTGTTTAACAGATCTTATAGCAGAAGCTCCTCCAAAATCAACCGTAAACATAATAGCTGCATGATCTGAGAAATGGTTACGTGGATCACCCTGGGTATAGCCACCAGAGCTTTGATCAACAACCGTTAAACTTCCCGGCATTGAGACCCCATTGGTTACAATACCTTCCATACGCAAGCGATTAGCATGATAAACTGGAGTTCTTCTATCTTTATTGTCATAACATAAATCATTCGTTAGTGGTAATAATAAATGTCGATGTTTTTCATCAGGAAAGCTTTGTGCAGGAGCCATCAATCGCACATCGAAACCAAAAGCATAATCCACCGTTTCAAAAGCATCACGTGCGATCGGTGAACGCGTCGTAAGCGCAATGTTACTTGCAAGTTCCTGCCATACCGGGGCAGAAAACAATATCGTTCTAAGCATTACAAGATTTTCATTACCTTTTCTCGGATCAAATTTTTCAGGATCTTTACCATAATCAGTATTCCAATCGCCCATTGCCACGATAGGCAACCCAGCAACTGAAGCAAGAACCTCTTGATAATCTCCCTTAAGTCTTGGCATTTCATTAAATTTCGCATGATTATTAAGAACAACCAACGGCTGCCCATTAACACTAAATAGCGCAGCTTGCATACGCGCCTCTTTCTTAAGCGTCGCTGCAACTAAAGTTAATTTGTTTGGGTTAAAGAGTATCACAAGATTAGTAACGAGCGAGTGTATAATTGAGTAATGAGCCAACTCTGGTGCCGCTTGAACATAATCCATCCACCCTTTGTTATCAGGCTTTTTATCAAATTCTTGTAAGCAATAAACATCTGCCTCCGTAGAATTCACAAATGCTCTAAATTTTTCCACACGAAGCTCATCCGACATTCTCAATTTTTTAGCAAGATCTTTCATATCATAACGAGTATCCCAATAATGAGAGAATGACTCAACATTAGAAGTCACGACGGAAACGCCTCGGGTATTATTTGGTAACCGTGATGCATTTGCGGCATATAATGCCAATGTTGGAATGCCTCCAGCAGCTTGCGGCGCAAGATAATGAGCAGTATGATTAGGTAACACAAGATTGTTAGGTTGAAAAGTACCTCCCGTTGGAAACCATCCATTTGGAACTCCTGGCACCATTGCATTTACTGCCGACTGACATAACAATCCAACTAAGAAACCAACATTAAACATTGTTCGACGAAATAACATAACGTAATTCATAGAACCTCCATTAGATAATTAAACTTAAAATAATCAAATTACTTTAATCCAGTATAAATAAAACATCAAACGCTGTAAATAATATTTATTCAAATTGCAATTACCTTGAGAAAGACACGACAAATAAGGCATTTATTTAACAAATATTTCATTTTATTGAATATCATGTAAAGCTAATAACACTTGCCATAATTTTCGATCAAGCACCTTACCAGTGAGAATACCATGCAACACTTCATAAAATACCTACTACTACTCTGTTTAACCATCATTTTAGGTTGTACTAAACGCCCAAAGCAAGATCTAGTAGCATTAGCCAAACACGAACAACTGGTAAAAACAGAATCAAACGCATTTTTTGATATAAAACCAAATCAAACATCCGTTTCATACCTTTATGCTCCAGGGTTTACAGGTACTGAAAAACTATTAGGGCGCTATTGCCCGCGTTTTACCGCATGCACGGGTGAAAGAATAACCTGCCGATCGGGCGGACATACCATTGGACAACCACATACAGCGGTCAACTTTCCTGAAATCGATCTACATAAACCAGATTGCTTCACACTCAACCCAATCAAAGCCTATTTCAACGGCATACGCCGTGATTTATTTCCAGTTTGTCTACGTATCTTACATAGCTACTATAATTTCACCGTTGAAGATAACCCAGCAAGCTCAAAATCTGTGGTAAATTATGGAATAAACTTTGGCAATGCAAACATTGGTCAACACAAAGATATCAAAGCGTTACATAAATCATACAACCGACATCTTAAAAAATTTCCAAAATCTGACATTATTTTATACGGCGATTCCCGCGGCGCAGCAACAATTTTTAATTTTATTGCTCAACATAAGCCTGCACACATAAAAGCTGCGGTACTTGAAGGCATCTTTGATAGCATCCCCCATCTCATTAAACATTTTATTTATGTCGACAAGGGAGACGTTGCTGAGAATCGACTCATAAATATCCTAAATTTTGTTATGGGAAGTTATGATAAAAAAGGCCCATTCCCACGAAATTATGCTGAAACCATCACCGATGATATCCCACTGATTTTTGTTACTTCATTGAAAGATGGCCTCTGTTACCCACAAGGCGCTCTGTACCTGTATAACCGGCTTAGAGAACGTGGACATAAAAAAGTACATCTATTGATGCTTAAAGATTGCTTGCACCCGATGTACATGATCGGAAACCAGAAAGACAAAGATTTGTATGAAAGAACCATCCATGCGTTTTACAAGCATTATGACCTGCCACATAACAGCTTAAAAGCGGCTGAAGGCGCAAGCTCGTTTACAAGAACCCAGCCGTCAAAAGATGAACTTGAAGCGTATAAGTTAACTAAGTGTAACAGATGTTAAAGACCCGTTTCAGCTTGAAGCCAATTTTTCGCTTCTGAGGTCATTCTGCGTTCATGCACCTTAAAAAACATTTCAACGCTTTTAAGACCGTCAACTGCTAAATAAAATTTACTATCACTCGTTCTCTCGTGCTTCGACAGAAACAAAGAACCCTTATGAAGAAAAGATTTGTCTTCAGTATCGATAAATACAATTTTACGATCTTGTATGTCTCTCACCAGATTAAGCCCATTAAAATCACCATACCCAATGTTCTTAAGTAAAACTACAATCTGTTTCACTTCCTCTTGTGTTAGCAGCTCTCCGCCAAAGTATCGAGCATTATCACCAACAGAAATAGCTTGCGCAAGAACAACATCTTTGCCATCAATCTGAAACAAGTATTTTCGAGGCACTTTAAGTAACGTAAGCTTATTTTCTTGTATCACTTCATGCATATATGCTGCATTTTTTACTCTGCTAGCACCATTACACCATTTAATAAAAAAGCCTGGTAATTCAGGAATCATTTTTGGCGTAAAATTATTAGATCGAGTACAAAAATCATAGTCTGCCAAAATTGCTTCTTTATGCTTTTCAACTAAAGCAGCAACTTCACACGCTTGTTTTTTATTCTTTTTTTCTTCACGTTTTTTTTCTAAAACAGCTAAAGTTTCTTGTCGAGATTCAGCATAACACGCTATAAACGCTTCACGATCAGCAGATGTTCTTGGCTGCATTGCAACGCAGGTTGCCTGCGGTAACGCAAATAGTAAACCAAGTGATAAAAGTTTTTTTAACATATTCATAATAACCTCCGCTTTTAATTCATTAA
>CAYHBO010000054.1:0-9048 GCA_964354855.1 uncultured Pseudomonadota bacterium
ATTAAAGATATCAAAAATATAGATGCCGCCATCATGCAGATTTGCATAAATATTAAGCATAGCCTTTTCAAAGCCAGTTTTTGTAAGATGCCCGACAGCATTGAATATGCTAAGAGCAGCGTCAAATTTACCAACTTTTATGGTACGCATATCACCAAGCAGGAGCTGTACATCTATTTTTTCTTTCTTTGCTTTGCTTCTTGCTACCTTAAGCATGCCAGGATTGATATCAGATCCAGTTATTTGATAACCAAGTTTTGCAAGCCAAAAAACTTGTGAGCCTGTTCCACAGGTGAGATCTAGAACAGTTTTAACGTTATGTTTTTTAAGAATCTTCTCTATGACTATATTTGTTTGCCGAGAATTTGCTTCATTGAATGCATCGTAGCTTTTACTCTCTTCATTATACCAATCAGGTATTGCACCATGGCGAATTTTGTTCATTTGCTTTCATTTCTTTTTGAAAAAGGGAACTCTATTTGTGAATAACTGTAACATTAAAGCTATAGGCTGTCGATGACGATAAGACCAGCATTTCTAACCAGTCTTCATTTGTGATATACTTTTTTCGCACAGTATCTACCTAGTCATTAAACAATCATTGCGTACTAAGATCGTTATTTTGAAAACTCAACAAAATCTAGGAATTTTAACGACATGAAAAAAGAAACAAATGCTACACATTTAAAGATTAACCCAATCGCAACCCAACAAATTTATGAATGCCTCAACTTAATTAAGAAAATTTTTGGACAAGATTTACTTGGCGTATATTTGTATGGATCATCCCTATTAGGCGGACTTCAAAAATATAGCGACATTGACTTATTTGTTGTTTCAAATAGAGCTACAACATATGAAGAAAAATCTCAGCTTGTAGCAGCTTTACTTAACATCTCCGGCATTTATATAAAAAGCAAAGAGCTGCCCATCGAGATGACGATAGTTGAGAAATCTCAAATTAATCCTTGGCATTATCCACCTCAATTTGATTTTCAATATGGTGAGTGGTTACGTGAACAATTTGAGCACAAAAATATCGAACCTTGGCCAAATAAAGAAATGCCTGACCTTGCATTACTTATCACTCAAATTTTATTAGCCAGCACTACACTAGTAGGAACAAATCCCAATCAATTACTCTGCAGGGTTCCTTATAAAGATTTCATGGCTGCCACGATAGATGCATTACCCAATTTAATGTCAGATCTTGATAATGATATTCGTAATGTTTTATTAACGGTTGCCAGAATCTGGAGCACAATAGCAACCAACGCTATTCGTTCAAAACCAGATGCAGCAGACTGGGTTATTAATCACTTACCTGAAAAATATCGTCCAGTTATGAAACGAGCAAAAGCCATTTGCAAAGGTGAAGAAGAAGAATATTGGGATGATATACGAGAACTTATAAAACCCTGCGCTGATTTTATGCTAAACGAAGCAAATAATAAAATTGCCGAAATTATGTCATCCAACGATCTTAAAAGAGCTATTGAGGTTGCCTGTGATTAATCGACAGAACTATTTTTTCAAAATAGCAATATCACACCCCAACTCCTACTACATGCTTATTGATAAAACCAAGATCCAATTGAATCGCTTTCCAGTTAAAAGTTCGAAGTGAGACTAACTGGGGACGCCAATTTCCAGAAATGGACGATTCAAGTATCAAGTTATACGGTGATCGTAGCTCTAGATCAAGGTTTTCATCTTTCAAAGAGCAGTTCGAAAATAAAATACTCATCAATTTCCGCCTAATTTGTCTGCATAAGATTGGTCTAACCGATTTTGTAAAACTTTAAGCTGTTTCTCAATTTGCTGAACACAAGAATTGTGATACTCGACCTTTTCCTTCAAGCCTTCCTTGAGACCATCCAAAATCATTTTTTGAATATCATCAGTAATCTTAATCTGCTCAAGAAGCGCTGTAATCTTCTCTTCTATAAGTTCTTCACGAATATATCGCTGATTACAATTACCCTTGTATCCAGTGAATTTGAGCAGTAATAGAGAATTTACAGACGCCACACTCAATAAGATTACTAAAAACGAACATATCTTTACGTGATTTATATTTCCCGGGTTTAGTCATCACCGACTGTACTTGTTGGTATAATTCCTTGCTAATGAGTGGTTTATGTTGTGCATTCTCATACCTTTTACCTTTCCAATTAAAAAAGAATTTTTGAGGTTTGCTTATGCTAACCATATCGTCTAAAATCATCTTCGTGAGCTTCATTACTGCATCCTTACTACGGGTTTTTGAAATATACCAGCAGTATGGCGATGTTGTTCTTGAGCTCAATTTTTTTGTTTAAAATTTAAAAAACTGTCTACAGTATTGATAGATTAAATTTAATGAAAAAAATCAACCTGATTTCTATAAATTAATTAAAGCAAATCCTGAAGACTTCTCACACTGTAACCCGTAAGAGTTGCCTTATGTTCAAAAAAACAAAAATGCTCAGCATTCACAAAGAAGACGATATACAAGAAGCAATATCCTTAATTGAAAAAGGGGAACTTGTTGCTGTTCCTACGGAAACGGTCTATGGACTTGCTGCTGATGCAAGAAATAGCGATGCTGTTAAAAAAATTTTCACCGTAAAAAACCGCCCTTCAAATCACCCTCTTATTGTGCATATCGCATCTTTTAAAAAATTATCTGAGTGGGCAAAAGATATCCCCCCGTTAGCTGAAGTCATTGCCAAAAAATTCTGGCCAGGACCTATCACCTTATTACTTAAAAAAAATGATAACGTTAATGACATAGTCACGGGCGGATTAGACACGATTGCGCTTCGTGTTCCACAGAACAATGCCCTATTAAAAATATTAACAGAATTAGACACTGGGCTTGCAGCACCATCTGCAAACCCTCATAAACGAATTAGCCCTACAACGGCAGAACATGTCATGAATGGATTATCAGGCAAAATAGTAGCTGTTTTAGATGGTGGACCATGTCAAGTCGGGCTTGAATCAACCATTTTAGACCTAACGCAAGATACTATTAAAATTTTACGACCTGGCCCCATAACAAAAAAAATGCTTGAAGATGCTTTAAAAATAACTATAGAATTGCCTTCCTTGCATACAGAAAAAGTAGCTGGGAATATGAAAACTCATTATCAGCCATATACAAAAACCTTGCTAATGACTATTAAGGAAATAGAACAATATTTATCAATTAATGAAAATCAAGATAAAATTTTTGGAGTTATTCATTACTCAACATTAACGTCTGTGAATAAAAATATCACCACAAAGAAAATGCCTGCAACAAAAAAAGAATATGCTCAATTATGCTATCAATCATTACATGAGCTTGATAGCATAAAAGCATACCAAATTTTAGTTGAAACACCGCCAGATGAAGAATCATGGTCAGACATTTTAGATAGGTTATCTAAAGCATCAACTCATGATAAAAACTAATCTATTCCCAATTAACTTGAAGACGCCGACTTTGGGGAGGCTCCAGGTTTTATAACACCCAGATTCAACTGTGAAGTGCATAAATATTTGCTAAAAGAAGCCAGGTGACGCTAAAGTGATTCTTAGTTTGTGAAAAACAACGAAAGGATCAACTATGCCACGCGGCTATAATCACCTGACTCAAGATCAAAGATGCCAAATTTATACGTTAAAGAAAAGTGGAAATACGCAATCGTTGATTGCGTTACATGTTGGGATAAATCAATCTGTGGTAAGCAGGGAACTTAAATGGAATTGTGGGGAGCGTGGATATCGCTATAAACAAGCTCATGAAAAAGCCGCAAAGCGGCGTTCTGATGCAGCACCCATGCCACACAAGATGCACCCTGAATTAAAACTAACTGAAGGTATATCCATTAGCCATGAATGCATTTATCTTCATATTTGGGATGATATGCGTAACGGCGGTAACTTGTTTAAAAATTTACGTCGCATTGGTAAAAAGCATAACAAGCGTCGATGTAAGCTTGCTGGGCGAGGGCTTATTCCAAACAGGGTAGGCATAGAACACCGTCCTGCTGAAGTTGAAGCAAAGGTACGAGTTGGAGATTTTGAAGCAGACACTATCATTGGAGCTGATCATCACCACTCATGGGAGCGAGGCCTTAACGAAAACACAAATGGCTTGGTCAGGCAGTACTTTCCAAAGGGCTGTAATTTTACTAAACTTACTCAAAAATAAGTCTTAGAGGTTGAAGCGATGCTTAATGATCGTCCTCGAAAAACACTTGGTTATAAAACTCCAAACGAAGAATACTTTAGACTCACCGGCATCAACTTAAAAAATTATGCACTTCGGAGTTGAATGTGCGATAAGAAAGTTTATGAATGTTAATTATTTACATAGATGCCGATGCTTGCCCCGTAAAAGAAGAAGTTTTTCGGGTAGCAATGCGGCATAACTTACAGGTTTACTTAGTAAGCAATAGTCGTCTCAATATGCCTGTTGATAAAAATGTACATAAAATACAGGTAAATTCTAATCAAGATGCCGCAGACGATTGGATTAACGAGCGCATAGAAATTGGTGATGTTGTGGTTACGGTAGATATCTTACTAGCAGATCGCTGCCTGAAAAAAGGTGCTCGTGCCATAAGCCCCACTGGAAAAGTTTTTAATGATGACAATATAGGTTCTGCAAAAGCAATGCGTGAATTACGTGCTTATTTACGTGAAACAGGCGTCGCTCCAAGTTATAACGCCACTTTTTCCCAACAGGATCGTTCTCGTTTTTTACAGGCATTAGAAGAGATAATCCAGTCAATAAAAAGAGATTCTTAGAAAAGAAGCAAATAATTTTTTTACCTCTTACTATATAATTTTTGAGACAATTATGATCGAAGCTGGCATTATATTCGAACATTATGTCACCATTTTTATTGTCACAGATCAAACCAAAGAAATTATAGTTGTTTATTATACGAATGTATCAAGTAAATTATGATTATTAAACAACTGCAGAACGTACTAAATCGCATTAAAAAAAAATTAATACATGCATGGTTTTCCTCAAACTCCATTGGTATAACCGAAATGCATGGGGCCTGGGATGCGCTCAGTGAAAATGCAAAACACTGCTCACCATTGATAGGTACCATTTATTGGAATACACGCTATATAAAAAAACTTTACTACTTCGGCAATGCCATACAAACCAATCCACGCAATGAATTAACCTTTGCAGGCGATAAAACAATTGAGGTTATCAATCGCTTATTTCTTGAAATTCAAGGCAGCTTTAATCTTTCTACAAATAAAGACTATGTTGCAGCGCATCTTTCTCCTAAAATCATTGGCACGATTATCGGGACATTAGAATCATACAACCATAAAGATACTCATATTTTAGCTACCAAGCTCATAACCATTATTACCAATCATCCTGACTATAAAACATCAATATTAACTGAAAAAAAAACAAGAACGACAAATCATGGGACGAAAGTATTTAGTACTAAAACACAAAAAAGTCGTTTAACCGCTTTATGTACAGCTATTGCAGAGTCACTCAGCGAGCAAGGCTGGCATGATAACCAACGCTATCCCCCTCACACCACACACGCCATTTTACTTTCAGCCCTTTATCGTAAAGCAAATAATCGTCAAGACTTACAACATTATTTTGAAGCATTACAAGCAACGGTTACCTGCAATAAGCCTGCGCAATCAGCCATCTTTAATAACTATACATTCAATAACGCAACCCCATACAAAACTAAAGAACTCGAATCCATACATGAACAAAAATTCTCAACCATTATTTTTGAAAAATATATAATAGGGGGCCTTTTTCATTTTTATCGTCAACCGTTACCAAAAATTTTTAAGTATAAAAACGTACAATACAAAAAAACAACTTATCCAAACTGCGTCGAAAGCATCATAAGAAATTTATGCAATATCGCTTTATACAACAATAAAACGGAAACCTTTAATTACGCTAAATACGCAGAATTACATCCTGCCGTTAAAGAATTTTACACCTACAACACACAATCTGAAAATGCCGATCAAACAAATGTCCATCAAGCATGGGTAGATATTTCAGTAACTCAATTGTTCATCATTTATAATAGATGCCTTAAAGATGGAAAACCTATCTATCTTGATGGTAAGTTCATGCGTGTAACAAAATTATTTATTAAAAACAACCATGATAAGATTCTTCAAGATGAACCTTTTTCTTATCTAATTCATTCAGTTAGTAAACAAAAAATAAAAATATACCTGGTACCAGAAAACACCCCTTACTGTTATCTTTTTAACATGCGCGCATCCTTAAGTAACATTATCATTCAATGTAATCAATTGTTAGGACTCAACCTTTTTAATAGTTTTGAGCCTGATCTTTTCAATGAAACATTCAACGAAACCTATTTCCCACAGCTTGTCGAAAAACTTGATTGGATATTAGAAAGCAATCATACCAATTGGAACGCTATCGGATGGGAACAACCCGTTAAAATTGACTTGGTTGCTCATAATGTTTCCTTCTCAATTAATATATCTGATAGTCACGGTTATATGGCAACACCACCAGTTATCTCAACGTTTCCATCAATCTCCATAGAAAGTCTTCATCATAACTGGAAAAACCTACTGCTAGCCCTCGTTGTTGACATAGATAAACCATCTACGTATAGCTTCAGCAACACCTTATCAAAGATGCAGTTTTATTTTATAAATGATTTGTTTAACGACACTAATAAACTAGATTTTTTAAAGCAACTTACTGACAAAGAAAGAACAACTTTAATTTATTCAATTAATCATATGGCTGATCGCCTTGAAATGACCGATGATCTCATTTATCACTTAGAATTTTTAACATTATTAAGCCCCGAACAAAGTAAACATGATGCTATTCAACCTTTTATTGAAAAAATGATTGAAGTCGCAAGAACAGAAATAGCTTCCAATGATGACTATACAAAAAACATAGGACAATGGTTCTTTATAGAGCTCGTTAAAAAAGAAAGATGTATTACTGAAGCAATAGCAGCAGCAAGCCTCACCATAACATCAGATACTGATTATATTAGAAAAACAGCCCTAAAGCTCTTTGAAACAATGTTTGAACAAAACCAAGGGTTTAAGCAAGCAGAAGAACTCTTGAAAACTCATGATTTACCTGAACTTAGAACGTTAATCGAACAAAAAAATCATTTGTAAGGAGATATAAAATTTTTAAGCGTATCCTCATTATTATTATGTTGAATCTTTCAAATATATATGCCAGCTCCATGGTTTATAACATTCGAATCGCTCAAATTACAAAACACCCAACCACAGATAAAACAGCTAAGGCTAAAGAAGTAAAAGTTGAGACCCTAGTTTTTGATCAATTCCACAAAAAGATGAATGGCATCAAGCAAAATTTTGTAGGCGCTTTTGGATCGTTACTCTATAACTTCAAGCCCTACTACCTCAGAGGAGACCTTGCCGTCTCAAATATTCATGAAACGACCAAGATGAGCCCCGGTTTTTCAGGTACAGAAACGGATGACCTTCTCCTTTCAGGTGGGCGTAATTTTATAATCAATAAGCACAATGACATCACCTTATCCGGATTATTCAGTATACCAACCCATCGTATGTACCGATTACAACACACGGATTTTGGTTATAGTCAGGTAGGCATGGGGCTTCAGTTGGATGGCTTACATGCATTTTCTGAAACAAGTTCAATGATCTCTGCAATAAGAAACGTATATTTCATACCAAGAATAGCCCTTGATAATACGCTCACAAAGCATACTTTTACACTGGGAAATATAGCAGACATCATGATTGGCTATAAACAACATTGGCCTCATCACGACATTGAACTTGGTTATTCTCTAGAATTTAGTTATAGAGCGAAAATCTCTCCAACCTTGGATGATAATGATATCGTAAAAAAACTAACTATACCAGAAGCAGTTTTTACACCGCCTACAAATATAAATTCTTAATTGAAGAGCTTCCGAATAGACTTCTGCTGTATTTCTCTTATGGGTTGGACAACTCTCCAAAACAATATGGGAATCACTTTATTCTTACCATCGTTGGCGCGTGGAGTATCACTTTTTAAAACTACGTTTAGAAGTTTTGACTCCAACCCAAAAGAAACATTATCCATTAGCTGCATCAACCCATTCATGATCAATAACTTTTATTTTATTTGCTTCTAACTTCTTCTTAGCAGCATCACTCACGTTTTTGCATTTCCAAATAATAACGGCCTCTAGACTTTTCATCCCCTTAATAACATCAATCTCTTCATCATTAAGTTGCGTACAATCAGAAAGATTAAGGATCTTAAGATTTTTTGCATTTGTTCTAAGTGACTCAAATCCTAGATCAGTAACCTCTCTGCATCCAGCAAGAATCAAATGCTTTAGGGACGCACATTGCGAAACTTCTCGAATAAATGCATTATCAACTTGAGTACAACCAGTAAGGTTAAGCTCTTCTATAGAACGGCACCCTTTTATTAATTGATAAATACCATCATCAGTAATTTCTGTGCAATGAGATAAATCAACTTTTTTTAACAGGGGACAACTCGCTACAATCACCTTAAGTACTTTATTAGTGATAGCCCTACATTTAAGATTCACTGCTTCTTTATAAGCATTTAATTTACTTGTAAGCCCAACGACAGTATCACCACTTTTCCATTCTATGCTTAACGTATCATTTTCTGTACGGTTAGAACTTAACGGATCATTTCCTATATTTTTAAGTGCTTTTACAAGAGTCGTTTCTGTTAATGCTTTTATAAAGCCCGTATTTTCTTTTTTATGCGTATCTTCTTTTTTTTCTGATGAAACAAATACCCATTCATCATCGGCATCAACTTTAGAGGCTTTAGCAGGACTCGTATGGTGTCTGTTCTCCACCGATTCTTCCAATACTGGTTTTCTATCTACAAAAGCAACCTCTCTTATCTCAGGCTTATGTAATGCATAGATTTGCTCTTGCAACTCTTGGCTTTGAGAATCTTTTTCAGTGGCTTAGTCTAAATTGAAATGCAACACCTTTCAGATAGAATAGAAATCGCTA
>CAYHBO010000055.1:0-8989 GCA_964354855.1 uncultured Pseudomonadota bacterium
AACATGGCTGCAAAAATGGGGACTAAAATAATAAAAATTTTGTTTAATCCTGACCGATGAAAATCGATGGAAAACACAATTTTTGGAATACAGACCACGCGTTCTCGTTGGTACTGATCAAATTGTATGCGCTCATAGCCAGGAGCCTCGGTCATAGAAACTATCTGCCAGTTGGGGATAAAAGCGTCTTTATTAATCTCAAATGAAATTGCTCGAACGTCATCATTAAAGTACATTTCTTCAGCCGACACGCTATCATTGAGAAGTACTAAGGACAACGTATGATCCTCAAGCGGAAATCGATGAAAATCTATGTCAGTTTTTATGCTAAACTTTACTTGGTACTTTGCTAAAACGCGATCATCATACCGACGAATTTTTGCTGGTGATTTATACTTTATTTCAGCATTTTCAAAAGAAAACTTATCAATAGTACTTAGCATTAATTCGCTTTTGTTGTAGTCAAACCAAACCATGGCATCAACGACAAAATTGTTTTTAATAAAATCAAATTCAGGGAAACTATTGATGAAGAGTCCCGCACGAACTTGTGCTGAAAAATCACGATACTCTCGTCGCATTGCAACTGAGATGGTTTTTACTTGAGGGATAGGGTCATTACTTCGAAACGAGGAAAGTGCGTAGAAAAATACCCCGATGATGTAAATAAACATAAAAAGAAAAAAAGCGATCCTTAACCACATTGCTCCAAGGATATCGCCTAAACGTTCAAGTACAATCCACATATCGCTCATCACTTTCTTACAAAAAAATAATACAAAAAAAAGACATGGTTATGGTGATAAGAGGATAGAATGTAAGTCAATAAAATATTGTTTTAAATAAATGAAGATGCGCAGCCCCGCTAGATGGATGATGATTATTCTTGCAATAATTGCTCTCATCGCGTATAATCGCCAGAATTACTAAAAATATAATTCAAATGCAACTACAAGAAAGAGAGCTTATCATGAACCCAATTCATATTATCGAAGTGCAGCAACTTCTGATAACTGCATTGAGTTGGCTCTTTACCTCTTATGGCTTATCGAGCCACTCATAAACAAAATCTGTTCTAAAATTTTTTAAATTCTTAATAAAGATCTGTGCTGTAAAGCCGTCGAGAATTATGTTCCGAACGAGCTGCATGGTGCAGATCAGGTAAATTCCTATGGCAAAAAGAAATGACGCTGTAAAAATGGTTTTGTCCGTTGATGAACGCAACCGGCTTACTTCCTTCTTTGGTTTGCTAATCGTTATCCATAAACGTGCTCCGGCACCGGTACGCAGAGCAGCTAAGAAGGTTAGTGATCCCAAAGCAAAACAACCACGGTTAAAAACTAAGATGCCCGCTAACGCTTTTAAGTGTAAGGCGGGCTTCTTTTTTATCGAAAACTATTTTATTATTGCTGCTAATGTCGCAAGCGCGACAGGGTTATTGTTAAAGGGAAGCATCTATGATCGATACCATAGTTCTTACGCTCAATACATCGATGTTTTATGTTAGCAACGCTGCGATGTTTAAACCTTCTGCTTCATGGGTTCTATCTCATAATCGTCCTGGTGGCATTCAATCAATACAAAATCCCACAAAAAAAGAACTGATCAATGGGGTTTATAAACCCCGTCTTACCCTATCCAATCGACCTACGCAGCGTGGCCTTTATGAACCGATGCTTAAAATTGAACTCTCATTACCCAAGCTCTTTTTTGGTAATAACTTTGCTGAACTGCGTTTTAAAGACTTTCTTTCGTTAACACAAAAGCTTGTAGTTGTTCTAGAAACAATGGGGGTGGTTACAGCGGTTGATAAGCTTTCTCAAGCCCCGGTAGCTGCTATTCACTATTCAAAAAATATTAAGTTAACCGATGGGTCAACGCCGTATTACTACATAAAAAAAATCAAAGAGGCGAATGTCTCCTTGGCGCTTGATGTTAATCAAACTGATTATCGTAATGATGGTCATAGCTTTAAGTGGCATGCCAATGCTTACGAGGTGGCATTCTATGACAAAATAAAAGATCTTGAGAAAGCTAAAACAAGCAACAAGCGAGCCATAGAGAAAGATAATGAGCTGCAATTAAGCCTGATTAAGTCTTTGCAAAAACGTACCAAGAAGCTTGAATTTTTGCGTATGGAAGTTCGCTTGAATAAACGAGCAAAAATTAAGCAGCTCTTCAAGAAGCTGGATATTAAAGCTGATCTTACGTTTAAGAAGCTTTTTAAACCCGCTATCTCAAAGAAGGTTTTGCTTTATTATTTTGATGAAATCGAACATAAGCGCCCGGTGTTGCTTGATTACCAACCATCTCATGATAAAGTGCTGTTGGCTGATTTGATCTTTAATAACCCAGAACTAAGCCTAAAGAAAATATTTGAATTATATGGTTTTAAGAAAGCATTAGATATTGTTAGCACTCGTGAGTTGCGTATGATGTTTGCTCGAAAAAGTGATCGTAGCTGGTATCGGTTACTTGCTGATGTGCAGAAGGTTAATTTGCCGCGGGGGCAATTTTCGTTGAAGGCTCTACGTGAGCAGATCGTTAAATTTGAGATGTTGAAGAATAAACTCGGGTAACTTTTTTTGATGTTCTGAATTAATATCTCAGCTCTAGAACAATCGCCAATTTTTGCTAGACTCTCGTGGTTAAAATTTACTAACCATCTCCTTCGAGAGCATAAATCATGAACGCAATTCTTATTTCCCGTGTGAGTACCGAAGAACAAAAAGAAGCAGGTAACTCACTTCCCGCTCAGGCGGCTCGTTTAGAAAAATATTGTCAAAACAGAGGTTTTATCGTTATCAATAACTTTAGCTTTGATGAGAGCGCCTACAAGGGCCAACGAGAAGAGTTTGATCGTATACTTGATTTTGTTTTGGATCAAAAAGACAAAGTCGTGGTGTGCTGTGATAAGGTGGATCGGCTGTCCCGTAACATTTTTGATAAGCGGGTCTCGCAGCTTTATGAAAAAGCATTGACCGATGAAATCGAACTACATTTTGTTTCTGATGGACAGATCATTAATAGTCGCATCTCAGCGGTGGAAAAGTTTCAATTTGGGATCAGTCTTGGGCTCGCAAAATATTATTCAGATGCCATTAGTGATAACGTTAAGCGTGCGCTTGAGCAAAAACTGCGGAAGGGTGAATGGTCGTGGCGGGCGCCGTATGGGTATAAAAATATTACGCTTGAGGGTGGGAAAACTGACATTATCATGGATGAGTATGCGGCAAATATTGTTCGCAAAGCATTTGAATTATATGCCACAGGAGGTTTCTCTCTGGCTCTCCTGTGTGAAAAATTAAAAGCTGACTACGGCGTTGATTGGAGCGTGAGCTACATCGATAAGGTTTTCAATAACCCCTTCTATCACGGGGTGATGCGGCTTAAAGAAAATGTGTATCCACATCGCTACCCGCCTATTGTTGCTTTGTCGGTGTTTGAACAGGTACAGCAAGTGAAATCAGGGCATAATAAGAAACCATTTAAATATGCGGGAAAGCCGTACATCTATCGTGGTTTGATTCGTTGTGCGGATTGTGGGTTGGCTATTACACCTGAAAAACATAAGGGTTTTGTTTATTACCATTGTACGCAGTATAACGGTAAGCATGGGGCAAAATGGCTGCGAGAAGAAGCGATTACGGAGCAGCTGGCCTGTGTGTTTAAGCATCTTCAGATGCCTCCAGATATTCTTGAGCAAATCATTGAGACATTGAACGACGTTCATCAAAGTAAGGTTGAGTTTCACAATAAGCAGTTTGATGAGTTCACGCGTGAACAAAAAACAGTTACCAAAATGATGGATAATTTGTACCTTGATAAACTTAAAGGGAGAATTACTGAGAGAGAGTATGACAAATATTATCAAACCTTACGTGATCAGCTTACCGATGCTTCTGCTCGTTTAGAGCAATTACAAGAAGCGGATGATAATTACTATACCACTTCGAAACTGCTTCTGACACTTGCAAGCAAAGCGTATGATTTATTTTTGAGTTCTGAAGTTGAGGAAAAACGGCAATTAATCAAGCTGGTACTATCGAACTTATGTCTGAAAGACGAAAAGCTCGTGTACGACGCTCATAAACCGTTTGATTTGATACTGAATTGTTCTGATTATCAAGTATGGCGTCCCCAAGGGGATTCGAACCCCTGTTACAAGGATGAAAACCTTGTGTCCTGACCAGGCTAGACGATGGGGACGCGTATGTAGAAGATGAATGGTGAGCCGAGCAGGGATCGAACCTGCGACCCACAGATTAAAAGTCTGTTGCTCTACCAACTGAGCTATCGGCTCACGTATTTTTCAATCATGTTTGCAAATGTCTCTGTCGAGCAGCAATCAACAAACTTGAGTAGGAATTTATAGTTATTGGCCAATCTTGTCAAGGCTAAATGAAATATTTTTACTAAAAAGCAGAAAATATTTTTCAACCCTTATTCTTACGTTATAAAAATATAATAAATAAATTGGGCCACAGGCAAGAATTTACTATTTTTTTACCTGAGGCCCAATTTATTTATAGGTTATTCGTTGTTCTTTTGAGCTAGGGGAAGATCTTGTAGGGCATCACCCATTTCTTCCATTGATTTGAACATTTTATAGGCTTCTGGGTTTTCTTTTTCAAGAACTTCCATTACTTTATTTTTTTCTTCTTCCATTTTTTTCAGTTCTTCTGCGCGTTCTTCTGGAGACATTTTCTCAAGCCGTTCCATAGTTTCGGCCATATTTTTTTGTACTTGTGCCATATTCTCTTCAGCTTCTGCGCGTTCTTCAGGAGACATTCTGCTGAGTTCTTCGTCAGCTTGTTTTTGTAAGTGTTCCATGTTTTCTTCGAATACTTGTACTTTTTCTTCGGCTATCTTTTCTTTGATCTTTTCAGGCTCTTCTTCAGATGATTCGCTCTCAGAAGCAGGTTTAGGTTTCCTGGTTCGTTTAGTTTTTTTTATTTCAGGTTCTTTAACAGTGACTTTCTCTGCTATAGGAGCAATACTTTGTTTTGGTTGATCGATGGTGAATGATGCTGAATCCAAGTCTAATCCACGTTCTTTTTCTGTATGTGTGGTTGTATGTTGTTGGTTAGTTATTTCTTTATCCAACGATTCTATCTTTTTGTATGAGCTCTTTGTCGTGAGAGCTGTTTCTTTGAAGTATGTTAGTGCAAGATAGGTAGTAGCGGCTGCGAGTAACAACATAATAGCTAGTATCTTTTTATTCATGATTTATTCTCCTTGGTATTTTGATTGGTTGGTATTATTATAGTCAATTATATCAATAAAAAATTCAATCTGTCAAATTAGATTAGTTTTATTGGAATTACTGATAATTATAGATATTTAATCCTTACTCTGTAGCGTCTGCAAGATCCATAAACATATCTTCCATGGATCTTACTGCTTGGTAGGCTTCAGGGTTCTCTATTTCTAGTTTTGCCATTGCTGCTTGTTTTTCCATTTCGACTTCTTCAGGAGATAGATGACTTAATCGTTCAATTTCGCTTTGGAAGTTGTGTTGAAAGAGTTCTACCTGTTCTTCAGTTTCTGCTTGCTCCTCTGAGGACATTTTACTCCATTCATCTTCAGCTTGTTTTTGGATACCTTCCATGTTTTTTGCGAATTTATCAAGTTTTGCTTGTTTAGATGGTTTTTCATGTTTTATTGGTTCAGGAGCTTGTTTTTTAGCTTCAGTGAATTTTTTTGGTTCAATCGGCTTTAATGGGGGAGTTTCAATGGGATTTTGTTCTGGTGTTTCAATAACCTCTTCTATGGCGGCGGCTTGAATAATCTCTTCCTCTATACTTGCTTGAGGGATGGTGTTTTCATTAATGACTAGACTATTTACGTTTGATGCCGCTTCAGAAGTTGTATTGACGGATTCGATATCGTTTAAATTCATATCGAGATCTTTATGAATATTGTCTTTTAATGTGAGTGCTGTAGTTGATTGTTCGATTGATTCATTAAAATGGGATTTATTGTTGATAAAAGATGAGTAACCAAGGTACCCTAGGGCTCCTATGGCTGAGGTTAAAAGAATGTTTTTTGCAAGTTTTACGTTCATTCGTAAGACCTTTCATTTAAATGTTTTAAAGATATACTTCTGTAAAATATGCTCATATCATATACAATACGTTCTATTTTTCAATTTACCTTTGGTTGAAATTACTAAATCATAGAAAGTTAAAGCTTTTGCTTGACCTGAGTGATTTAATCCAGTAGTATCTAGTTGTGCTTTCTTTATTAGGATTGCACGTAGTTCTTATTGATACACAAGGTAGACCGTGCGGGGGGTTGGCAGATTAATCTGTTTCCGCGAACCCATTCCTATTCAAAAGATGGTTTTCGAAGTTTCCCTTAAAATATGGTTTCCCATAGTGTTTTTACAAGAAGAGCGTTGATATTTTGCATTTGAATACCAAGTACACTTAAGTAAGTGTGCATTTTTAATACTATTCTAACCGAAGGAAGAGATTGCTATGCCAGTCGGAACCGTTAAGTGGTTTAACACCACAAAAGGATTTGGATTTATTCAACCTGAAGTCAAGGGAAAAGATGTGTTTGTACACATTTCAGCTCTTGAAAGAGCCGGAATTTCCGGATTACGTGAAGGTCAACGCGTAAGCTATGATCTTGCAACAAATAAAGACAGAGTATCAGCTGTAAACTTAAAATTGGTGGACCAATTCTAAGCTACATCTAATATTTGTTTTCGAGAAAAAAGAAGCTTCATCATACAAGTTCCAAAGTTATGGTTAAGCTCAATTATATAGGCTTAAGCTCCATAGCTAGGGAACGGCGTGAGGGCTTCTTTTTTGGTTTAAAAAAGATATGAATACATTTAATGATTTCAGTTTACCTGAATTTCTAGTCAAATCTCTTGAAGAGATGAATATTACGATCCCTACACCTGTTCAGGTTGAGGCAATACCACCTGCACTTGAAGGCAAGAATATCTTGGCTTCAGCGCAGACAGGTACCGGTAAGACAATTGCTTACCTAATTCCATTACTTATCAAGTTAAATAAGTCACCTCAAGAAAAGGCACTTATTCTTACCCCAACTCGTGAATTGGCTATTCAAGTTCAAGACGCTGCGCGTCGTTTACTTGGTCGTCCTTCACCGTTCAATATGGCGTTACTCATCGGTGGTGAGCCTATGCCTAAACAATTAAGTCAGCTTCGTAGAAATCCAAGATTAATTATCGGAACACCTGGTCGTATCAATGACCTTCTTAATCGTTCCTTGTTACATCTTGAGACGGCTACCTTCTTTGTGTTGGACGAAGTTGATCGTATGCTTGATATGGGTTTTGCTGAACAACTGGAAGATATTGTAAAAAATATGCCAGAAGTTAAAGACCGACAAACCTTAATGTTCTCGGCTACGTTGCCAAAAAACATTGAACGTTTAGCTCAAAAATATCTTGATAACCCTCATCGTGTTTCGATTGGTGTTGAAAACCAACCGGTTGCGAAAATTAAACAAGATATCATTTACGCTTCAAATTCAGAAAAATTCAACCTTCTTTCAAAAGAACTTGATGAGCGGGAAGGCTTTATTATTGTTTTCGTTAAGACAAAACATAGAGCAGATCAGCTTGCAGTTACATTGAAAGATAAAAATCACAATGTCCAAGCTATTCATGGTGGATTGCGTCAACAAAAACGTGAACGCGTAATCAAAGATTTTCGTGATCGTAAAAGCCGTATCGTTATTGCTACTGATATAGCAGCACGTGGATTAGACGTTCCGCATATTCAACACGTTATTAATTATGATTTACCGCAATGTCCTGAAGATTACTTGCATCGTATCGGTAGAACCGGTAGAGCTGGTGCTGAAGGAAGTGCTCTTTCATTGATCGCTCCGGATGAAGAACATAAATGGCGCGCTATCAGCAGAATGATCACTGATCATGAATTCGAAAGCTCAGGATTCTCAAGAGGATCATCCGCACCTCGTGGTGGTGGATCATCATCTCCGAGATCATTTGGCAATAGATCACCTCGTGGTGGTAGCTTTGGTGGACCAAAGAGATCATTTAGCCGTGAAGGCCGTGGTGAATCATCAGAAAGCTCTTTTGGTGATAAACCAAGACGTTCATTCGGTGAAGGCTCAGACAGACCTCGTCGTTCATTCGGTGAGAATTCAGATCGTCCAAGACGTTCATTCGGTGAAGGTTCAGACAGTCCGAGACCATCATTTGGTGATAACGCTGACAGACCGCGTCGTTCATTTGGTGAGAACTCAGATCGTCCAAGACGTTCTTTCGGTGAAAACTCAGATCGCCCAAGACCTTCATTTGGTGACAACGCTGATCGTCCAAGACGTTCTTTCGGTGAGAACTCAGACCGTCCAAGACCTTCATTTGGTGACAACGCTGATCGTCCAAGACGTTCTTTCGGTGAGAACTCAGACCGTCCAAGACCTTCATTTGGTGCCAACGCTGACAGACCGAGACGTTCATTCGGTGAAAATTCTGATAGACCAAGACCTTCATTTGGTGAAAATTCAGATCGTCCAAGACCTTCATTTGGTGAAAACTCAGATCGTCCAAGACGTTCTGGTGGTTTTAGCAAATTTGGTGGGAATTCAAATCGTTCTCATGGATCAGGTGATCGAAGCTTTACTAAGAGCTTTGGACCTAAGAATCACAATATTTCAGAATCTTAATATTCTAGAATATTAAAAACTAAAAAGGCCGGCATGTTTTATAACATGCCGGCCTTTTTAGTTATCATCTGAATTCTCTTTTTTAACCTAAAACATACAAAGAATGCTGGAAAATGTGTTCTGGGATTTTTTTGATCTATTTGACAAAGGAGGTTGCATTCTGTGATCTTATTTATAGGTAGTCAATGGAGTTTAACGTTTTGAATGAACTGAGGGAAAAATGATTATAGTGAATGTAAGTCGGTCTTCTTTGCTTTCTGTTGGGTTGATTTTAGTAAGTGTTTTTTGTTGCTCTGATGTGTTTGCAATG
>CAYHBO010000056.1:0-8397 GCA_964354855.1 uncultured Pseudomonadota bacterium
GAATAATTCAAGAAGAAGAGCTTGATCGACAAGAACACCAACAAGCAGCAGCTATTAAAGAACAAAGAAGAAAAGAAGAAGCATCTCGTCCTGCATATCAGCCTGCGTACAGCTACCGCTAGCACGAATATAAAAGAAAAAGGGATCAAGATTTATATCTTGGTCCCTTCTCTATTTTTATAACAACGCTTTAAGAAATCTTAGCACCGTTTTCAAGCTTACCACCAACCGTAGTCAGTTGCATCTTACCGGTTTCATCGGAAGCCATCATCATCATGCCTTGTGATTCAAACCCAAGCATCATGCGTGGCGGCAGATTAAACACAAACAATGCTTGCTTACCCATTAGGTCTTCAGGCTTGAAATGTTGTGCTATACCGGAAAGAATTTGTCGCTTACCAAGTTTACCAAAATCAACTTGTGACTTTAAAAGCTTATCTGACTTTGGAACATTCTCACAATGCTCAATAGTCCCAACACGTAAATCTAATTTTGTAAAATCTTGAATGGTAATCGTGTCGGTCATGCTTGGCGTACTTTCTTTAACTTTTACTTCAGCTACTTTATTTGGTTCTTCAAACTTAGCTTCTTCAGCTTGAACTTCGATACGTGCAAATAATGGATTTTTATTAGGAACTAAGGTAAATATTTTATCCCAATTATTTGCTCTCAATACATCTTCATAATTTGTTCCTACATGCATCTCAACACCCAATGCGTATAAAAGCTCTTCCGCTTTCTTAGGCATAACCGGCCATAACATGAGGCCAATCGCATGAAGACTTTGACATGAAGCAGAGAGAACTTCCTTAAACATTTCTTGGTCTCGTTTTACCAAAACCCATGGCTGCTGCTCTTGAACAAACGCATTTACCGCAGAAATAAATTTCCAAAGTTCTGCAAGCGCTATATGAAAATAGCCCTTGTTCATCTCTTCCCAATACATTCTAAACGCTTCAAGACACTTATACTTAAGTGAAATTGATACCGGTTGCCATGAAGATCGCGGTTTTATTGTTGTCAGATTATTTTGTTCAGCCAACCCAGTAATCCGACGAAGTAAATTTCCAAGCGTATTTGCAAGGTCAGCATTAATATGCTCTTCTAAACTCTTCAAATCAAAGGTACTGTCTTGGGTAATTGGAATTTGACGCATCAAGTAGTAACGTACCTGATCAATGCCATAGGTCTCACCTAACACTGCCGGATCAATTGCATTACCAAGTGACTTAGACATTTTTTGGTCACCCATCAAGATGTACCCATGAATCAATAAATTACTTGGAAGTGGCAAATCAGCTGACATTAAAAATGCCGGCCAGTAAACCGCATGAAACCGTAAAATATCTTTTGCCATCACATGTACATCGGCAGGCCACCAGGTTGCAAAAGAAGCTTCGGAACTCATATCATCTTTACCGTACCCAATTGCACTGATGTAGTTAGTTAAAGCATCACCCCACACATACACCGTATGCTCAGGATCTCCTGGAAATGGGATACCCCATTTGACCGTCTTACGTGAAATACTTAAATCTTTAAGCCCTGATTTAACAAAAGAAATAACTTCATTAAGCCGCTCTTTTGGCGTAACAAAGTCAGGATTATTTTCATAAAAAGCTAATAAACGATCTTGATACGCTGAAAGCCTGAAAAAGTAACTGTCTTCAGCAACTTCACGCAACTCTCGTTTACATTCTGGACACATGCCTCCGGCTGCTGCAGCCGCTTCCGGCGCAACAAATGTTTCATCAGGCACACAGTATAAACCAGTGTATGATGACTTATAAATATCTTCACTAGCCATAAGTTTATTAAGAAAAAATTCAACCGCCTTTTTATGTTCATCATCGGTAGTACGAATAAATTTATCATACTGAATATTATACTGTTCCCATACCTGCTTAAATACAGGAATCATTGAATCAACGAAAGCCTTTGGCTCCATCTTCATTTGTTCAGCTTTTTCCTGAACTTTTTGCCCATGTTCATCGGTACCGGTCAGAAAAAAGACATTTTTGCCCATCAGTTTTTGCCAACGTGCTGCAACATCGGCAAGCAATGTTGAATACAAAGTACCAATGTGCGGCTTTGAGTTTACATAGTAAATGGGAGTCGTGATGTAAAAGTTATTTTTGTTTTTCATAATTGTTGCCTATGTATGTTTGTTTATTCTGGATCCCCGCATTCGCGAGGATGACGTAAAAATCTATTAAGTCATTCTATCGTCACCCTACACTTATCTCAGGATCCACTAAAAAATCTTTAGTTTATCGACTTAAAGAAACGGTTCCAACGTATATGCTTTGTCCAAAAATCAATCGGGTGTTTAATTAAATCAAACAACCAAAAAGCTTCTTCACTATCTAAAGAAAATAGAATGAAAGATACGCGACCACGAATCAGACTTCTTGAAATTGGTCCAAAGCCTCGTGAATCACCACTGTTTTTTCGGCTGTCGCCCATACCCCAGTACATACCTTCACCCATTTTTCTTGGTCCAAAAATATCTACCGTATGAAGCCCACCGAATCCTCGATAGTCAATGTTAGGAGTAAATGATATACGCATGCGTGGCTTACCATCTGCGTCACGGACAATATCTTTTTCTGCCATGTAATAATACGGTTGTTGATCAAGCGGCTTTGAAGGATCATAAACATAGAAGTGTTCTTCGGTTTTCTTCTGTAGAAAACCAGGAATATGGATAGGTCCAAAATTCTCAAGCGGGAAAAACCCAGTCGTTCTTCTAACACCAATCAATGGCAATGGATTTACATAAGGTTCATTAAACTTTTCACCATTCAGATAAAGAACTGTTTTTCCATCTTCAAGCTTACCTTCCAGCGTATCCCCTGGAACCGCAATCACCCGCTTGGTTATGCTGATCGGACCGGATTCCAGCCCTAACAATGGAATAGGAAACCCAATAAAGCGTTGCCATAAATACTGAAGCATCCCGACTCCTTCATAAGAATGTTCTGGATTATCACAGATGATATAATCGCCTCGTTTCACTTCACTGAATGCGTAGGCAAGTTTATTTCCCCAGATGCGATCACCAACAAGAATCGTTGGTTCAGCTGAGCCGGTTGGAACATGATACGGACTAAAGATGGTATGACGCAAGATAGTTGCCAACACGAGTGCTGTAACAATTGCTTCAAGCCACTGCCGCCACACAGGTTTCATTAATTCACGAAGTTGTTTATAAGCTTTCTTCAATGCTTTTACATTAAGATTGAGTGATGTACTCTCAACATTCAATGCCATTTCTTGTTTAATATTTTGAGCATTTTGCTCAATGTCTCTGATGAGGCCTGCCGCCTGTTGATAATCAGCTTCATAACCCCTCTGTTGCCAATTTTTTATTTTTGCCTGAAAATATGCTTTTTGTTCTACAAAACTTTGATAAATATTCTCGAACTTTTGTTTTAGGTTACTCATATTTTAAGCCTCTCTGTTATCGTTTATTTATTTTTAACTTTAAGCCAAATGTCTTCAAACTTTTTAAGTGGCAATTGATTGTGTGTTAAGTGTAACCGAGAAAACGTTTCTTCATCAGGAAAAAAATTTTTGTTTTCTAGATACTTTTTAGAAATGTTCTTATATGCATGTTTATTTGATGGATTAGCGCCAAAACATTGCATTCGCTGAACCTCAATCTCTTCAGATAACATAAAATTAATAAATTTATACGCCATTTCTTTATTATTAGAAACAGCTGGAATAGCAATATTTTCAATCACATACAAACTGCCCTCACAAGGAACTTTAAAATCAAAGTCATCAGTTTCATCCATGAGACGGCGTGCATTCATACTCGAGGTCATCGCAAACTGGAAAAGATCGGTAAATAAGAAATTTCTAATGTCATGACCTAAGTATGATGCAACCATTTTTTTTTGTTGAATAAGTGTCTCCTGAATAGCCTGCAAACCTAAATCATCAAAAACGTACAACGTTCCATACAAATAAAGACTGGCTAAGAAAACTGCTTCAATAGCATCATCAAACATGGCTATTTTATAAGACCGTGCAATAACATGATCAACTTGGGGGGTTTCAAAAAGATACTTTAAATGCATCTCAGACATCTCTTTAGTAAAAATTGATTTTTTATAAAGAATACCATAAATAACCCAATGAATGGGGATTGAATAACAATTATCTTTATCAAAATATTGGTTCAGAAGTTTTTCATCAATATCAGCAAACACTGGTAATTTTTCATGCTCTAGTGGTGCCAGCAAACCTTCACGGCACAGTTTTTCAACCATATAATCTGACGGGATAGCAATGTCATAACCCTTACCGCCAGTAATTTTAAATTTTGAAAACAACTCATCATTAGTATCATAATAATTAACGTTAACGTTCACGTTATACATTCGCTCAAAGCGTCGAATTGATTCAGATGTGAAAAATTCTGAAAACGTAAAAACATTAAGCGTTCGTTGTTCACTAAATAAAAAATTAGAAAACTTTGGAGCGTAAAAAAGAAATCCAAACAGCATCAGATAAAAAATAATAATTGCAGTACGTAAAACAACTCTACGAACTAAGGAAATCTGCTCATTCATGACCAAGCACCTGATCGGCTACTTTGAAAGCACATAAGACAAAAATTAAAACACTACTTAACACAATAAAACATGCTGAAAGTGCATTGATTGTTGGATCAATTCCTGTTCGCGCCATGGCATAAACATAAACGGAAAGCGGTTGAACAGAATGGCTCGCACAGAAAAAAGAAATTAAAAAATCATCGAGCGACAACGTAAAGGCAAGTAGGAATGAAGTGAAAATCGTTGACATCATCAAAGGCAACACAATTCTCACAAAGGTCTGCGGATACGTGGCCCCCAAATCCAGTGAGGCTTCCGTTAAAATGGGATTGATTTCAGCAAAACGTGCTCGTAAAATCGGGACCGAAAAACCAAGCCCTAGCAGCGTATGCCCTGCAATTAAACTTCCATATCCAACCGGAATACTAAAAAAAACA
Source organism: uncultured Pseudomonadota bacterium (assembly GCA_964354855.1). Lineage (GTDB taxonomy): Bacteria > Babelota > Babeliae > Babelales > RVW-14 > CAYHBO01. Next base: position 5,006 of record CAYHBO010000056.1, read on the forward strand.
AACACACTTAAAACACCAATCGCCAAAAGAATATCCGGCAATAAGATGTTGGGATAAAATAATCGATACAAAACGGATGAGCGCCACCAAATACCTGCAAAAACAAAGCTGGTACCAAGTGCAATGCTTAACAGCGAAGAACCAAATGCAACGATCAACGAAGTTTGAAATGCTTTTAATATTTCTTGGTTGTTTGCAAGTGCTTTGTACCAACGAAATGAGAATCCAGTCCAAGTCGTCGCATTCGCTGAATCATTAAAAGAAAATATCGTCAAAATAATGATCGGAAGATACAATAAAGCATAAACAAAAATGATAATAAATGGTGCAAAAATTTGACGTACAGCAGATTTATTTTCAACCATTTCCTACCCCCTCAGTTCCGCTACGCAGCAACATACGACCTACGCGCGCTATTACATAATAAGTCATTAGTAATAACACAAGAAACAATGCACCAACGATAGCAAGTGCAGCACCTGATGCCCAACCATGTGACCGTAAAAATTTATCAACAATTAAGTTACCCCAGAACGCAATTTTTGAACCACCTAAAAGCGTTGGAATAGCGAACTCACCAAAAGCAGGCAAGAACACAAGCACCAAACCCACATAAATCCCTGGCAACGATAACGGTAACACAATACGCTTGAACGTTTCAAAGCGGTTTGCCCCTAGATCGGCAGATGCTTCTAACAGCGTGGTATCTATTTTCCGCAACGATGAAAATATCGGTAAAATCATAAACGGTAAATAAACAGAAACCATACTGATCAAAATAGAAAAGTAGTTATTGAGTAATGATTCTGACGGAGAGAGTAAGCCAATTTTACAAAGAAACTGACTCAAGATGCCATGCTTATTCAATAAAAATAACCAAGCGTAAATTTGCACAATTAAACTTGTCCATGACGGAATAATAAGCGAAAAAATAAGATATGATCTAAACCGTGGATTAACTTTTAATACCAGGTAGTAGGCAAGCGGATAAGCAAATATCAAACAGAGTAACGATGTTGCTATCGCTATGATAAATGAATTCCAAATAACACGTGCATAGTCAGCCGTTAAAATAGCAACATACTGTTCAATCGTAAACCGCAACACATGTGATGCTTGATTATAATCAACCAGGCTATACCCCAACAAAATAACCAATGGCAAATAAAGAAAAAATATTTGCCACAACAAAGCTGGATACCCAAGCAATGAAGGTAATTCGTAGGTAAGAACCTGCCTGAAAAATTTCATTAGTACTCCAGCAGCGTAATGTTTTCTTTTTGAAAGAAGAGAAACACTTCGTCATCGTAATCGATGGTTTCTTGAGGAAAGTGTTCTTCATTCTGCGTAAAGACGATAAGTTTTTGACCATTTTTTACAAGCACACGATATTCAGTTGATCGTCCAAAGTAGATGATATCGATAATTTTTCCCATCATATGATTTGAGAATCCAGCTTGCTCTTTTTTGGTAATAAAAATTTTTTCAGGTCTAATGCTCATAAAAAGTTGACACCCAGGAATCATCCATGGTTTTTCCACCGGGTAGTAGATGGTAAAAGTCCCGAGTTCAGGAACTTCAACTTCCTGAACCGTATCTTTTACCTGTAACTTACCACAGATAAGATTCGTGTTCCCCACAAAGGTCGCTACAAATCTGGTTTCAGGAAATTCATAAATTTGCTTTGGCGTACCAATCTGCTCAATGGTACCGTGAGCATTCATAATCGCCATCTGATCCGCAACGGTTAATGCCTCAAAATGATCATGAGTAATATAAATAAACGTTGTTTTTAATTTTTCTTGAAGATCAATTAATTCCAATAACATCTGATCTTTAAGCTTTGGGTCAAGAGCCGCCAACGGCTCATCAAGTAATAATACTTCAGGTTCATTGATAATGGCACGAGCAAGTGCAACACGCTGTTGTTGACCACCAGAAAGATGGCGTGGGTATTTTTGTTCATGCCCTGAAAGACGTACAATTTTTATGGTCTCATTAACCCGTTCTCTAATTTCTGCTTCTGACTTTTTTCTAACGCGCAAACTATATGCCACGTTTTCAAAAACCGTAAGATGAGTAAAGAGGGCATACTGTTGGAAAACCGTATTAATTTTTCGCTGATAAATCGGCAGGTTGGTGATCTCATCATCCCCTAAAAAAATCTGCCCAGAATCAACCTCTTCAAGCCCTGCAATAAGACGTAGCAAGGTTGTTTTACCACACCCACTGGGACCAAGTAACGCAAAAAATTGTCCGGCTGGAATCTCAAGGCTCACCTTATCAAGGATAATCTCACCTTCAAACGTTTTGGTAATTGAATCTACCTTAATGCGTCTCATGAAACACCCTCATTCTAACATTACTTAGTACAGTATTTTTTTAGGCGTGCAAAAAAAATAGGTACAACAATATCGGCCAACGTACATGGAATTAACACCGCCACAATGATGTAGATAAACACAAAGCTCATATGCTCCCACCAGTTACTAAAGCCAAAGCTTACTAGATATAAAATGGAAGCCATAGAACTGATGAAAATATGAAAGAAGTGAAAACCCAATGAATAAAATAATTGCCGACTCTTCTCATGTTGACTCATCACCCATCCATTAAGAATTCCTACTAGCAGGAAAGGTAACACCGTATCAAGGTGATAAATAAAGCACCAATGAAACTCCATGGAAAGATTAACCATCTTCCCGCCAAAGTACGGAAGGATGGCATCGGACAAGGTACAGAACACCGCAGGAACGATGATTCCTACAAAAAGCCCCATTAAGTTGCTCTTAGAGTACTTACGGAACATTAAAATAGTTCCCGTCCCCGCAAATAACAAATGTAGGTAGTGAAAATTATGGAAGAGACGATAAGCAATCGAGTCATGATTATGACCACCTACAACGTCAGATCCAATATTCGTTAAAAACGATAAAAAAATAAGCGCTATCGCAACCGAAAAAATGGCATACGGCAGATGGCAGAAGAGCTCTTCTTTGACGGTATGATGATGCTCTAAAATGTTTCTATTATCGCTAGAATTGTGTTTTTCTGTATGATTTTCATGTTCATGTTTATGACTATTCATGATGATTCCTAATTAAGGTTAATAAGGTAACAATCCGCTTACTTTATCGTTAAAATGCAAATAGCGCAAACATGTTTTTCATCTGGTCCTGACGACAAATACAAGCACCCCCACTTCCTGTTCTAGCGCCCCCTTGAACCCCCTTATTTTTAATAAAAAGCGCACTTTTTAGCATTTTTTAATCTTTATTGCTTATTTTAATTAAAATTGACAATCTGAATCTTTTTATGTATGCTTATAGAGTAATTAAGTACTATAATTTTATAATTAATTACCACTTAAGAGGATGACCTCCTATGACAAT
>CAYHBO010000057.1:0-7952 GCA_964354855.1 uncultured Pseudomonadota bacterium
ATGGCTTGCCATTTTTAGCTACAAGGCCTAAAGGCCATAGAGCGTAGAATGGTGGGCGAAACGGGATTCGAACCTGTGACCCCCTGCTTGTAAGGCAGGTGCTCTAACCAGCTGAGCTATTCGCCCTCAAAAATTTCATAATTATCGCTGAATTTTAAAGCAAAAAAAAATGTAAGTCAAAAGAAAGTTTGTAAGTTTTTATTTTTGACCGGAATTTACTTTGTTTTTCATAATTTTTCTGTATATTTTATGGATGTTTATTTTTACAGTTTCCCCACATTTTGAAAGGTTTTCTCGTGTCTAGACTCGTTAAACTTATTGAACAGACGGCTTATTTACTTTCTAAACAATATGAATCTCAAACTCAACTTGAAAAGTTGTTTGCAGATGTGCTTTCTTTTATAGAAAAAAGTGCTGAAACAAAACCTGAAGCGCACAAAGATCGTCTTATGGAAGTGTATGAACTTCTTTCAAAGCGTGCTGAAACAATGAATCATTATTCTCAGGAAGATATTGATTTTCTCAAAGATCAAATTAAGGCATTAGAAGCTATACAACAGGTTAGAGATCCTAAAATAGCGGCAGAAATGCTTGAAGCACTTGTTGATGAAGATGAAGAAGTTCTTGAAACAGCTGAATTTAAGCAACAACTTGATGAAGAGCTTGATCAATCAAGACAGGTTTTGTCTGCGGTTATGGAAGACATCAAAGAAGCCGTTGATAGAAATGATATTAAAGAAACCGAAATTCTTATCGAAAGCATGTTAGAAGCTGATGACATGGACGACGAAGATGATGAAGATGACGAAGATGATGACAATGAAGACGAAGACGAAGACGAAGATAATAATCGTCGTAGTAGCAAAAAGAAAGGTGGCTGCGGGGATTGTTCAGGCGGTTGTGGCCCTAAAGGCGGCTGCTCTTCAAAATCTGGTGGTGATGATGAGGATTTCTTCTCATTCATGGGGAAATACGATAAAGAACTTAATGATGATGTAGAAGAAGAAGAAGAAAAAGATGGTTGTTGTGGCGACGATGAAGATGAAGAAGATGAATGTTGCACAAAATAAAACGCGTTAGGATTGTACCAGGCTGCACATCCTGTGGCTCTTGTGAAGCTATATGTCCGCAAGTTTTTGAAATTACTGATATTGCATATGTTAAAGAAAATGCCCCTGTTCAAAAACATGCTGACCTTGTGCGAGAAGCTGCTCAGATGTGCCCGGTACAGGTCATTGAAGTTCAAGAAGAGGAAGATGAGTTAGATTAGGAGAGATTAATTTTGCGTGATCTTTGTAGTGAAAATAGCCAAGAAAAAACATTGTTTTATGCATTGCGTCAAAAATTCATTGAGCATGGAGAGCTTATTCCCGCGAGTAAGTTACTTCATCGTGCATTTTTAAATTTTCCAGAGCAGATTGCATTGTTGAAACATGGTGAGCAAGTAACGTATCAGCGACTTTATCGTGTTGCTCAGTCGGTGAGTAAAAAACTGTTTGAGCTTGGCGTTAAAGCAAATGATCATGTGTTATTGTATGCAGAGAACTCGCTTGAATTTTATGCTGCTTACTTTGGTATTTTGCAATGTGGAGCGGTAGTTGTTCCGGTTAATACTTTTTTACATGAACAAGAGTTAACGCATGTAATCAATGATGCTGAAGCTAATATTATTTTTAGCACCGAGACCTTGCGTGGCATGATTGATCAACTTATTGCTCAAGAAAAAATTAACAAAAATTTAGTAGTTTTCTCAGATAAGAATATTTCATGGGATGAGCCATCTCCTGCATTGATTACAGAGCTTCCTGAGCCAAAGTCTATAAACATAGATGACTTATGTATTCTCCTGTATACCTCAGGGACCAGTGGCAAGCCAAAAGGAGTTATGCTTTCATCCCGAAACATTATGACTAATGCGATTCAATGCTATGCTCGCTTTAAAATGGCTGGGCAGCATGATCGCGAACGTTTCTTTTGTGTGCTTCCCTTATTTCATATTTTTGCGCAAACAAGTTGCATCTGGCTGCCAATTATGACCGGATCATCGGTGATTGTTGTTTCAAAGATTGATCGCAAGTTGATTAGTGATGGCCTTATGCTTAATCCGACTATTTTCTTTGGCTTTCCCGCGTTATATGGTTTGCTGTGTATGATGAAAAATGCACCGCTTGATACGGTAAAACTATTTGTTTCTGGTGCCGATGCGATGCCTGATAAAATTCGTACCGCATTTTCATTGATCTATGGGCGTAAAATTTGTATTGGGTATGGACTTACCGAGGCTGCACCAGTTGTAGCGGTTAATTACCATAATGATCTTAAACATTCTACCGTTGTTGGGGCACCCGTTGTGGGACTTGATTGTCAAATTCGTAATGAAGATGGTGATATTCTTGCTTGTGGCCGTATTGGCAATGTATGGTTACGCGGTGATAATATTATGATGGGATATTATAAATCGCCTGAATTGACTAACCAGGTTATGTTAAATGGCTGGTTAAATACTGGAGATCTTGGATTGCTTGATGCTCATGGGGAATTAGCTATTACTGGAAGAAGCAAAGATCTTATTATCCACAAAGGTTTTAATATTTATCCACAAGAGGTAGAAAATATTCTTATGTCTCATCCAATGGTTATCAAGGCTGCGGTAATTGGCAAAGAAGATGCTTTATCTGGGCAAATTCCCGTAGCGTATGTAGCTTTAAGGGCTATGCATGATACCGCTGAAATTGAGGCGCAGTTGCGTGTTCTCTGTACACAAAATTTAGCATCATATAAAATTCCGCGTTACTTTACCTGTTTACAAGATCTTCCTATGAGTCCGACCGGGAAAATAGACAAAAAACAGTTAATTTCAATGCATAGATAAATAGTTTTTCTTATTTATCTATTTCTTGGTTAGTATAGAGTTTTGAAATTATGGGAAACATCGGTAACTATACCGTTGGAGAAGGTTAGGAGTTTAATATATGACGATACAAACTGAACTTATATTATTTGTTCTCTTTTTGTCGTTGGCGGCAATATTTGCTTTTTTAGAGACGGGATTTACGGCATTACGGCTTTTTAAAGTAAAAGAGCTGCAGGTATCTTTAGCAAAATATAAAGGTCTTTTTGCTTCATGGGAGCAAAATCCACAACGTATTTTGGTTTCAATTTTGATTGCGAATAATTTTGCGCATGTCGTTACCTCAGTTATTATTTCTCATCTTATGCAGCGGTACTTGGGAAATCTAGGTCTTGCTGTTGGTATTGCTATTGCGACGATTACGATTCTAATTTTTGGTGAGATTATTCCAAAGAGCTTAGCGAAAACACAGCATGAACGTGTTTTCGCCTCATTTATTTGGTTAATAAATATTTTGTATCTTATTGAATATCCTTTGGTAACGATTTTGTTAAAGATTGCGGATGTTTTCTTTAGTCGTCTTGGGAGTGCACATATTTTAGAGAAACAGGATATTATCTCAGAAAAAGAGATTGAGTTTTTAATTGATTACAGTGATCAAAAAGGGTTAATGGAAACAGAAAAAACTGAGATGCTTCAAAACGTCTTTAGTCTAGGCCAAACTTCGGTACGTGAGGTGATGGTTCCTGTGAATCAGGTGGTTTCGTTGAATGCTTCATCGTCCCTTGAAAACGCTATGGAAGCATTTAGTAAGTATCGTTTCTCTCGATTACCGGTGTATGAAGGGCCAAAAGAAGATAATATTATTGGTATTATTCATCAGAAAGATATTTTTGATCTTGTGTATCGTCGTGAGCAGCGTCCCCTTAAATCGTTGTTACATCAGATACTTTTTGTTCCTGAAACACAAAAAGTTAATCAGTTGTTAAGTGAGTTCTTGCATAAGCAGATCCATATGGCGGTTGTTGTTAATGAATATGGTAATGTTGATGGGATTATTACCCTTGAAGATATTCTTGAAGAAATTGTGGGTGAAATTGCCGATGAGCATGAAAAAGTAAGTGCTGCTATTTTCCCGCTTGAAAATGATGGTGGATGGTTGATTGATGGCAGTGTTGATTTAGAAGAGCTTGAAGATACTTTGAAAATTACTTTTGTGACTGAGACCTCGGTAACCATTGGTGGTTTTTTAGCTGAACGGTTACAACATCTTCCAAAAAAAGGTGAGCGTTTCTTTTACGAAGGATTTGGATTTCAAATTCAACAAGCAAACTCTCGTAAAGTTCTTCAGGTACTTGTTTTTAAACAAGATGCATCAGAAGATATCGATAAAAAAAACGAATTACAGGGCGAATAAATAATTAACATGGACAGCTTGCAGCGCCTCTTTAACTACTCTCGACGCTATTGGACGGCGCTTTCTCTATCGATTCTTTCTGCGTCTGCTTTTGGGATTATTTCGGCGATACCGACGTATATTCTTAAGCATACCGTAGATGATATTTTCATTAAAAAGCTTAATGATCGAATTGTTCCGTTTATTCTTTTATTTATGTTATTTTTTGTTTTAAAAGGTCTCTTCTCCTATTTAACATCTTATTCAATGCATTGGGTTGGCAATAAGGTAGTCAATGATCTTCGGCAAGAGCTTTTTTCAAAAATTATGTATTTCCCTCTTTCTTTTTTTCAGTCAAATGCAACCGGTAAACTCATGTCACATTTTTTGAATGACATTCAAATGGTGCAGAATGCCGCTTCATCAGCCATTAAAAACGGGGTGAGAAGTATTTTTGAAGCAATGTTTTTAATTGGATTTGCATTCTTTCAAAATTGGAAACTGGCCTCGCTCATGCTTTTTATTGGGCCGTTAATGGCATTTACGATACGTAAGATGGGGCAAGCAATCAAATCTGCGTCAATGGGAATTCAACAGGAGATGGGTTCGATCAGTGCGATGCTTCAGCAGGATCTCGTCGGTATTCGTGAGATTAAAGCGTTTAATGCCGAGGGAATAGAAGTTGATCGTTTTAAGAAAAGATTAGATTATTGTTTTGGTTTTATCATGCGCAATGTGCATATCGATGCGCTATTACCAGCAATTATTGAATGCATAGCAATGCTGGGTGGTTCACTTGCTTTTTATATCGCCATTAAACAAGTTCTGAATGGGAGCATTTCTCCGGGGCAACTAAGTTCTTTTCTCGCTGCGGTTCTTCTTGCTTATCAACCACTTAAACGCTTAATCAATGTGTATGGTGAAACTAAATATGGCCTTGCAGCGGCGCAACGCATTTTTGATGTGATTGATACGAAGCAAACGATTATTCAATCAGCTAACCCAATTGTACTAACTTCTTTTAATCACGATCTTGTCTTTAAAAATGTATCATTTGCTTATGATGAAACACCGGTGCTTATGAATGTAAATTTTACTATTAAACGTGGTGAATGCATTGGCATTGTCGGTGTATCCGGTTCAGGAAAAAGTACGTTGTGTGATTTAATTATGGGCTTTATTTATCCAACATCTGGTCAGATTTTAATTGATCAGCATAATCTTGCAGATGTGTCATGCGTCAGTTTGCGCAATATTATCGGGTATGTTGGACAGCAACCATTTTTATTTAATGATTCCATTGCTGCAAATGTTGCCTATGCATCACCAGCTGCAACTATGAGCAGTATTGCTGATGCATGTAAACGTGCGCATGCTCAAGATTTTATTAAAGCGATGTCTGAAGGTTATGAAGCATTGGTTGGTGAAAATGGTTCTTTGTTGTCAGGGGGTCAAAAGCAGCGGCTTACCATTGCACGCGCTCTTCTTAAAGACCCAGAAATACTTATTTTTGATGAAGCAACCTCTTCATTAGATCAACAGACCGAACATGAAATTCAAGAAACGATACGTGCTTTGAAAGGGCATAAGACCATCTTGATTATCTCGCATAGACCATCACTTTTAGAGATTGTTGATCGTAAACTTGTGGTGCAACATGGACAGGTTAAAGAGGTAGGCAAAGAGCTTTATTTCCACTAAACTCATCCAGTTATTTTTTATAAAATTTTATTACAAAAGAAGGACGGTATTTATGAAGAAATTTCTCGTGTTAGGAGCTGCTGCATTGACCTCAGTTGCTTGTTCAGGAAGCTGTAGTAGAAAAGTGAGCAAATCTACCTTAGACAAAATGGAAACAAAAGAACAAGCGTTAAAGCAGGAAATTAAAGAACAACCGTTAAAACAGGAAGTGAAAGACATGCCTAAAGATTTTATAGAAATTGTTAAAGATTCAGGATTTGGTTACAAAGATGAAAAAGTAGGAGAAGGGCGTTCTCCACAAATGGGCGATGTAGTTGTTGTGCATTATACCGGATGGACCGCAACTAAAGATGGTGAGCCTGATATGAGCAATAAATTTGATAGCAGCGTTGATCGCGGTGAAAAATTTGAGTTTAACATTGGCGTTGGTCAAGTTATCAAAGGTTGGGATCAAGGCGTTATATCCATGAAGATTGGTGGAAAACGTCGTTTACTGATTCCTCATAAGTATGGTTATGGTTTACGTGGTTTTGGGCATAAAATTCCTGGTGGCGCGACTTTAATCTTTGATGTTGAGTTATTTGACGTTAAATAGTTGTCATCCTGAACCATTAACTTGTCATCCTGAACTTGTTTCAGGATCCAGGCCTAATAAAATTCCGTAGGAGAGCCGGTGTTAAAAAGGATTTTTTCAGTACTGTTTGAGTCCTTTTTTCTACTGGCTCTTGTTCTTTCTGTTATTCACTACATTGAAATACAAACTTCATTTATCTTTCCATCGCCTGCCGGTCAATATTTGGCAGGAACATCCTATTTTCATTGGATTGATCGAGGACGCCTTGAGTCTCATGCGGTGGTTGGCGGGCATCCTTATCGCGAACTAATGGGTCAACTCTGGTATCCTGCTGACAGTAAAACTGAAAAAAAACTTTTACCGTATGATGCACGCTCTTGGAAAGATGCGATTAATCATTCAGGGATTCCTGGGTTTATGTTAACCGGGTTAGATTCTATCGTTACTCATGCCAGTTTAAATGCATTGCCTATACAACAAAAATCTAAATTTCCTGTGGTGATTATGGATCATGGCCTTGGTAGCGTTGGGTTAACAAGCCACATTGCATTGTGTGAATCGCTTGCGAGCCATGGATATTTTGTGATTGGGGTTAATCATTCGTACTGTGCAAGTCAGGTAACGTTTCCTGATGGTCGCGTGGTAACTAACCATGCTATGCCTGATTTGAGTAAACTTGAGCGTTCAGAGCGCTTACGTTTGTATGATCTTGAGCAAAGAGTCTGGATTGAAGATATTCAATTCGTTCTTGATGTACTTGAAGATATGAATGCTGATGATGAACGTTTTACAGGAAAACTTGATCTGGAACATATTGGTATGGTTGGGCATTCTTTTGGCGGATCGACTGCTTCACAACTTTGTCGAATCGATGCACGTATTAAAGCTGGCATTAACATGGATGGTGCGCTTCGAGGCGACAGTCCAATAGAAGGCTTTGATAAGCCATTTATGTTTTTGATGGCATCTCCTAGAGAAAACGATGCCGGGGCACAAAATCGTGAGCTATTTAATAATCTAATGCGTGATAGTTACTTTGTTGCGGTTGAGGGGACGCATCATGGATCGTTTAGTGACGAAGTCTTACTTGCTAAGCGGGCTATTCTTTATGGACTCATGGATAAAGTAGCGAGTGGCTTAGATCTGTTAGATGGTTATAAGGTTCATGAAATTACCCAAGCGTTGGTGGTAGATTTCTTCGATAAATACCTTAAAAAAAAGCCGTCTAAATTGCTTGATGTTCAAGAAAAAAAATATAAAGAAGTAGCGATAGAACTCAAGTAAATTATCGGTAAAAGCAACAAAGCCTAGAATGCCCTGTTTATAAAGCGTACGCTGGTTTGTAGCGCGATTTTTTACTGGCTCGTTTTTTGCGGGGGCATTATGGTTACGGTTGTTCTACGTAAACACGTCATTTTGATTTCTTTCTA
>CAYHBO010000058.1:0-7847 GCA_964354855.1 uncultured Pseudomonadota bacterium
TCATAAAAATTTCTTTTCTTTTATCAATCTTAATTTGAAGGTATCAAGCTATACGCTTAGTTTTGGGGCAAAAATAGCGTTAGGTGACTTTGGTGGGTTGCCGTTAGCAGGTCAAAGTCTTTTTACCATAAGCGGTCAGATTAATCTGCTTGGAGAGAGTAACTTTATTATAACGGTTGATAAGCCGTTTAGTCTTGTCCCCGGGATGGTTGAAGTAAGCAACGTAAAGCTTGAACTGAAGTTAGAACGGACCGCGGCGGTACAAGCAACGGGTGAAGAGGCGGGAAAAACGCAGCTTGCCAGCAAGTTTACCTGTTCGTTGAGTGGAGATACTAAATTATCGTTACCAGATCCTATTGGTACGCAAGATATTAGTATTAAAGCAGAGATGACGAATGGAAAGTTCTTTAACTTTGAAGGGAATCTTAAAAAGACCTTTGGGTATGCGGGGATTGTTACCATTACCGATCCGGGCATAACAATTACCAAGAGTCCTTTAGATAAGAAGTTTTTTGTTGGGGTTACGGGAACGACTAAAATTGGAGGTGAATTTGAGGCGAAGGTAACCTTAAGTATTTCCTCTGATAAAACCATTAAATTCTTAGCAGAATCGCCAGATCCAGAGAAAGAAATTAAACCGTTAGCAGAAATTCCAGGACTTGGGTTATTACCGTTAGCGCAAGGTCTTGCGCTGTCAGCTTTAAAATTTCAAATCGATTCTAAGAAGAATCTTATTATTAGTGGAAAAGTTAGAATTGGAGGACTTACTACCCAGGGGACTTTCTATAAGCAAGGTGGAGTAAAAGTTCTTAAGGCTAGTATTGCCAGTATGAGTGATCTTGGAAATCTGATTCCTGCGATCAAAGGGTCGCCGCTTGAATCATTAAATCTTTCAGGAACTTCAATAGTTTTTTCGAGTGGAGATTTTACTGATCCAGATACGATGGCTGTGTTTAAAAAGGGGATATCGATAGAGAGTCAAACCAATCTTGCGGCAGCATTTTTAGCTCCCGCACGAACACTTCTTGGGCTTGGCTCAGCTACAAAGGTGACATTATCTGGGGGATTTGGGCCTCAAGGTACTAATTTTTCATTAGGGATTCCTGGTTCATCAAAATTAGGAGCGTTAGAGCTTGCTGGGATTTCAATAAATGCGTTGATAGGGTTATCAGGGATTGAACTTGGAATTGCTGGTCATATTAAAACAACCTTACCTAAGCAAACAGATATAACGGAGTTTATTTTACAATGTGCCTTGACCATGAATCCTACAGCTCCCGGTGTAAAATTAGCGGCGACGATGTTGGGTGACTGGAAAAATCCGTTGGGTATAAAAAACGTTGTAATTAGTGATCTTGCGCTACAGGCTGAGATAGCATTTTTGCCAACGCCACCACACCCGTCAGGGATAGGCTTTGCAGGAAAATTAAAGCTTGGTAATAAAGTGTTTAGAGCGGCAGCAAAAGCATCACAAAGTGGAGAGTTTCTTTTAGCCTTAGCGCTAGACGGGCGGCTTTCATTTAAAGATGTTCCAGTATTTGCGCAACATTTGGGGATTCCAATTCCTGCGGCAGCTGAAAAACTAATTCCAGACTTAGGCATAGAGGATTGTGAAATATATCTTGCGCCACGAGATACGATGATTGGGGCACTTTCTTTTCAACAAGGACTTACGATTAAAGGTAAAGTTGATGTAGCGCTTTTACTAGGACCAATGGGGGTATTGGCTAAAGAGTTAGGTGCACCTCTTAATGGTAAGGCGATGATTAATATTTCGGTGAGTACGGCAGGGATTGTTGCGCAAGCAACGCTGCCTCAAATTGACTTGGGTAAGATTGGTGGGGTGACGCTTTTCAAAATTACCGGTAAGGGTCTTGATGGCATTGCTGGGAATGAGGATGATGGGCCAACTTTTTCATTAACGCTGAATGCTAAAAAACAACAACTATACATTTCCGGTACGTTGGATTTTCTTGGTTCAGGGGGTGATTGTCAGGTTGACATAAGCCCACAAGGATTTCATTTACATGGGAAAGTACAATCTTTGTTAGGAAAAGTAACCGTTGATGCAAATACCGTAGATGGTGATTTTAAAATGAAAGGTGATATAGATATAGCCGCTCCTTCATGGTTTCCATCAGAGTTGAGAGATGCGGTTAATGGTATAAACCCCTTACATGAAATGAAGTTGGAATTTAGTGGTAAAGAATTAATAGAAGGTAAGTTTCCTAAGCTTACGGTAAAAGCTGGCTTTGCTGGTGTGTCGTTTGATCCATTGGTGTTGCAATTTGAAGCTAAGCATCCTGAAAGAATGGTTGAAACCTTAGGTAGTTGGGTGTTGAAGAGTGTTACGGGTGCTCTTGCAAAGGCCGCTCTTGCGCTTCCTGGTAAAGCCTTGACAGTTGCAGGAGATGCAGCGCAAGACGCAGGTAAAGGCATGCAGAAAGGAGGCGCAGCTATTAAAGGGCAAAGTGGCGCTGTATCAAGTGCTCTTGGTGGTGGTGCTTTGGGTGCTGTTGGTGGGGGTGCTGTTGAAGGTCTAGGTAATGCTATGGAAGGGGTAGGAAAAGGAGTTGAATTTGCTGGTAAAGGGTTAAGTATTGCTGGAGGTGCTATGACAGCTGCTTCTGGTGCGGTTGCAGATGCTGCTGCTGAATCTGCAAAGGCGGCAGCGCATGCTGCTGAAGCTACGGCAAAAGCGACAAAGGAAGCTGCTGAAGCAGCTTTTAATGCTACCAAAAATATTGCAAATGCAGCAATTCAGGATGTTCAAAAAACTGCAGCAGCAGTAGGACAGGCTTTTTCGAACACTATCAATAGTATTGGCAATGCAATTGGTGGATTATGCCAATCGTTTTCTGATTTTTGGAATCCAGGAAGAGCTCGTGCGCGAAAAAGAGAACAAGAAAGACAACGAGCTGAAGCTATTCGTCAACAAGAGTTACAAAAACAAGCTTTGCAGCGTGAAAATAATTTTCATGACTTTAAAAAACGATTTTTAGGTGATTTAACCGGTAATGGACCAGATAAGGGATTTATTCATAATCAGTTAACTAAATTAACGTATGTTGACGTAGCTCCTCATTGCTTGCCTGATGAAGTATTGCGTATTCAGCTTGGTGGGTTTAATTTATTAACACTTGCGATACAGGCAAATAGAAAAGATCTTGTTATTGATTTGATTAAATCGCCTGTGGTTAATATCCGTGAACAAAATACTAAAGATGGAACGACTGCATTAGATGTTGCGCTTGCGCTGGGTTATGTTGATTTTGTTAAAGAACTCATTAAAGATCCAACTATTTATTCATCTGATGAATCATCAAATTTTATTAAAAAAACAATGGCTTCTGGTCAAATAGATATGACTAATGCGCTTTTAGCTATTGATGGCTTTAAATTTAATAATTTTAAATCTCTACAAAAATCGCTTAAAGATAAAAATATTCCATTTCTACAAGCATTGGTTGCGATGAATCCTGATGATGCGCATAGTTTGAATCCTATTGATGGTGGTAAAAATGCGGTTAAGTTTACTGAATCTGATATTACCAACTATTTCGGAGACCCTTCTCCAGGGAAGGAGAAGCCGCTAGGCATACTTACGGTGAGTGTAGATACATTGGATGAACCACATGTAACTATTTTAGCGAATAAAGATATTCAGCAGAAAGGAAAGGTGCAACCATTTCCCGTACATGAGAAAGTAGCCGCGGCTATCTTTGGATTATTCGTTGATGTTACAAAAATATTTAATGATAAGAAGTTCTTTGATCCAGCGACTAAAAAAATAGCGATGCAGGGTAACTATGATCAAATGTTTACTGATCCAGCTTCTGGGCAAGTAAAGAAAATTACTATTTTTGTGATGAACGATGGCATTCTTCAGGTAAGAGAATTGGTGAATCAGAATAATGCTCCACTAGCATGGGATCTTTCATCTTCACGTAAAGTTCAAGTTCTAGCGGTCTTTTATGGCGCCACAAGGGTGAGCTTAAGTAATGTTCTTAGTCCAACCTCTTCAAATTGTAGCCTCATCAATAATAGTACGAATGTTGTCGTGAATACGCTTCCTGATGTTATTAGCTGTTTTGGTGATGTTGCTTCAGGGTTACCTAAAAAAATGGGAATAATAACCATTAATGCTAAGCCTTCAACAGAGGTACACATTTATGGATTAACAAACCAAGAGATTCAACAGAAAACGGGAACGGTTCGTACTTTTCCAGCTCGAGAGAAGATTGGTGCAATGGTTTATGGAACTTATGTAGATGTAACACAAATATTTAAAAACAGTGGTTTTTTTGATCAAGAAACAAAGAAAATTGGTATTCCTCCTAAAACTAAATTTAATCATCTTTATGGAGATGCTGCACCTGGTTTTGTAAAGAAGCTTGCGGTTATGGTTCTTAAAGATGGGGTTCTTGTCGTAAGAGAATGTTTTGAAAATGAGCAGCTCATATGGGATCTTTCTACCGCAAAAGCGGTAGAAGTTCTAGCGGTCTTTTATGGTTCAATGAGAGTAACGTTGAATCATGCATTGAGTCCTCAAGATTCAAATACGTGTCTTATTGATAATGATAATAATGTTGTAACAAATGTGGAGTCTTCTATTACGAGTATTTTTGGTGACCCTGCGGTTGGCATGCCTAAGTCAGTTGGTCTTGTTACCATGGATACGAGTAAAGGTAATGCAATTGGTGTGACGATACTGGCTAATCAAGATATTCAAAAGCCACTTGGAACCGTGTATCAGGTTCCTGTTGGTCAAAAGGTATGTTCGTATACGTATGGTGGTTTTCTAGATATTACTAAAATAGTTAATGATAAAAAGCTCTTTGATCCAACAACTAAAAAAATTAAGTTAAATAGTACAGATCTTGGTATGGATCCTGCTCCTGGTAAACAAAAAATGGTTACTATTGTGGCTGTTGCAGATGGCAAGCCTGTCTTAAAAGAGCTTTTATACCAAGGTGTGATGGAATGCGATTTTTCTCCCGCTAAAACGGTGACTATTGGAGCTGTTTTGTATGGGGTAACGAAGACTATTTTTAATCAGGCTTTCAATCAATCAGATCCGAATAGTCTTATTGACCATAAAAAGAATACTGTAAACATTTCTAATGTCGATTTAGTGACATACTTCAAAGGACCATCTTCATTGGATCTTATTATTCCTAAAGGGAAACCTTCGTTGGGAGTGGTTACTTTAGAGTTGAATAAATTAAATGTTGTTAGATGCTCTCAACAGACGGATCAAGAGCTTCAAGCTATGACTGCAGGTAGTGCCATTTCATTTCCACAAGACGAAAAAGTACAAGCGGTTATTTATGGTGCTTATGTAGATGTAACGCAGACATTGATTGATAAAAAATTCTTTGATTCGGCAAAAAAGAAAATTGTTATTCCTTTTCCAATCGCGAAGAGTCTTGGTGTTGATCCTGTTGTAGGAAAATCTCAATTAATTACATTATTGGTTATGCAAGATGGTAAACCGGTACTTAAAGAGTTTACTGATAAATCTGCGGTTGCATGGGATCTTTCTAAAACAAAGAATGTTTCGTTGATAAAAGCGTTCTATGGTCAATCAAAAGCTATGTTGAATCAATTTTTGAATAAAAATGGTTCTGGAAATCCTATTGATAGTGTGAAAAATGCAGTGGTCAGCAATCAAGACGCTTTAATGGCTTACTTTGGAAATCCATGTTATTCAATTGCATCTTTTCCTCTGTCGCCTCCAGCAGTAACTTATTCTGGAGGTCCTCCACCCCCTGTTATGGCTGTTCAAGTACCTGTTTCAGTTCCTATTCCAGCATCTGTCTCTGTGACCCCAGCGGCTTCAGCTACGGCTTCTGCGCCTACTCCTATTCCTACGGCTACGCCTCCTTTTTCTTTAGGAATATTGACTGTTGAGCTTAATAAAACTCATCCAGTGAATTATGTTGAGTTACCGTTTAAGGATATTAAAGCTGCTCCTGCAAAAAGTATGCGTACATTTCCGCAGAATAATCGGATAGTTACGGTTAGTTATGGGACTTTTGTTGATGTAACCCAAGCTGTTATTGATAAGAAGTTATTTGATCCAAAAACAAGAAAGATTGCTATTCCTCTGCCTGTGCTAGGAAGCCTTGGTGTTCCAGACCCGGTTCCAGGAAAACCAAAAACAGTGACCGTTGTTGTTATGAAAAATGGGTTGCCGCGCATGAAAGAATTTGATGAGGCTGAGGCGATAACCTGGGATCTTTCCTCCGCTAAAAAAGTTGATTTGATTAAGGTATTTTATGGTTGTTCAAAGACCGCTTATCCTAATTCAAAAAATCCTAAAGATTGGTCGTTGCTTGTAAAAAAACTTGATAATTCAGTCATGAATGCTGAGCAGGATCTTCTAGCGTATTTTGGCGATCCTGCACCGAAGATGAAAAGTTCATTGGGGGTTACGACTATTAATCGTAATAATGGGAATCAGGTACAGTTGTATAAATTTGAAAATAAAGATCTTTCACAAAAACCGAAGAGTGTACAAGTATTCCCTAAATATCAAACCATAATTGCAGTGACGTTTGGTGGGTACACAGATGTAACGCAGCTATTTAGAGATAAAAAATACTTTGATCAGATAACAAAGAAAATACTAATTCCTGATAAAGATGATGGTGACCGTGGGGGTGGCCGAGATAAGCTCTTTGGTGGGGATCCTGCTGTAGGGATGAACAAATTTGTAACCGTTATTGTTTTTGTAGATGGCGTGGCTATGGTGAAAGAATTTCCTAATACGGGTCCAGTAAGGTGGGATCTCTCGGGAGGAATAAAAGTTGAGTTGGTTGCTGTTTATTATGGTGCAACAAAAACAGCGTGGCCGGTAACGATGAATCCAAATGGGTTAAATGTGGACGGGAATACGCTGATGTTAATGGCGACACTTGCTGAAGATGTTGATGCTATTAAAGAACTCTTTACGATTCCTGGTTTGAATTATAACAAAGCAAATAAAAAAGGTGTGAAACCGTTACATGTAATGTTGCTACAAAAAAATTCGGCAATAATTGATTTTTTTTCTAAGCGGTTATGGGTTCGAAAAGCTGAGTATGGGGTTAAGGATGGGCCTCTTGTTGATATTACAACTACGGTAGTAACCTTGTGGCAAAAAAATAATGTTATCTATGTACCAAAGAATATTTTTGAGTTAGTTGGAATTACAGAGCCTGATACAACATTATCTAAATCTCTCGTTCAATTAACACCCACATCAGCTTCTCAAGTAATACCAGTTGGTTCAGGGTCTTCTGTTATTACTGCAACACCCGCGGCTTCAGCTGTTGTAGTGTCGGCTTCACCGCCGGTTTTTATTGTAAGAACAGCTCCGCAATTATCAACTGCTTCTCAGGTTTTCCCGATATTGCCGCCATCCGATCCTATGATATTGCGTCTTACGCTGAGTATGGGGTCAGTAGTAAAAATATTTGAAGTTCCAGAAGGTTCTGAACAAAACATTACCGTAGATATCTTTAATAAGCTTGCGACCTTAAGTGAAGAGGAGGCCAATGAAGAAGAAGAAAAGTATAAAGAAGCTGATGAGGAAGATTTGTATAAAGTAGTTCCTAAAAAAATATCAGCGACTCCTGCTGCTTTAGCTAACGTTCCAGCCTCTAATGTGCTAGCTCCTAATATTCCAGTTGGGGATGTTACGGTTGCAGATGTGTCGGGTTCTGACGTTTCTGGTGGAGAAAATTCTTCTTCTGAAGTTGCGACTGATGATGATTCAGAAGCTGTTTCATAGTCGAATATTCCAAACTTAATAAACGGGTTCTTGTTTTTTAGCATGACCTTTATGTACCCTCTTCATGGGA
>CAYHBO010000059.1:0-7476 GCA_964354855.1 uncultured Pseudomonadota bacterium
AGAAAAAGTCGTCATTAATTATCAGGTAGATAAAAATCTTGTTGGTAGACTTATTACTATTGATGGCATAACACGTTTTGAGTCGCATGGTACGCAACCTTATGATTTTTTATTAACAAGTCCTTTAACAATAAAAGCGGTTGAACTTGAAACGCAGGGAAAATTTACCTTTCAAAAACCTGTAAAAGTTCAATATGCATCTATCAAGTGTAAATCAGTAACATTTCTTGATACTTTTTCAAGCGAAAAAAATATTGTTATAGATGCATCATATTGTGATAACTGCGGTCATGTGAATTGTTCCAATTTTAAATTTCAAGGTACACAGTTCAATGCTATGCCAGAAAGTACTTTAACAGTACAAGATGAAGCATTTATTTCAGCTTTAAATGGGCTTTATAATGGCGGGAAAATCTCTTTTAATAAAGTTGCTACTATTACCACGCGTTCATTGAATACTTCAGGTATTTTGAATATTGGAAATCTTGATCTAACGGCCGAAGAAGTTGTTAACCAAGGCTCCATTAATATCGCAAATGCCTTTGATGTAACGTGTAAATCGATTAATAATCAAAACCATTGGAAAGTTGGTGGTACTTGTAACTTTAAACAAGTTGGCATGCTGATGACAAGTCGTCCATCTCAATGGAGTGTAGGACAAAATTGGGAAGGTAATGTTGATAAACTCTTTCTAGAAGGGAGTTTTTCGGTAGAAAATATGGCTGTGTTTAATGTAGGTTCTCATGCCACGTTAAGTGGGCCTTTTCAGGCTCGTATTTTACAAGTAATAAGTCGTGGACAGATTACTTGCACTAAACAAGCAGAATTTCTTGTAAATCATCATTTTGGCTTACAAGCAAATGGATGGATTAATTATGAAGGCGATGCACTTGAAAAAGCATTATCGTCAAAAAACCAAAAATCTTCTTTTGAAGAGATAGATCCTCAATATCCACGGGGAATTTTTTTACATTCAGAACAAAGTGGGATTAAAAAATCTGGTGATATTGTCGCAAGAAATGGCACCTTTTCTTTGCAATCAAAAAAACTTTTAACCGTTTCAGGATTAACAGAAGCTGGCTTACACGATGCTGAGAAATGTGTAATAAGTGCAGCATCGGCAGTTTTTAAAAAAGATTCTTTTCTGAAAGGATCTTCTGTACAAATTACGATTCAAGATTTGCTTAATCAGTACGGTAAAATACTCATGACAGAAAGGCTTGAAATAGAGGCCCCTAGAATGGTTCATGACGGTTCATTGGAAACTGAAAAATTCACACTAAGAACAAATGAATTTTCAACAAAACCTGCATCGCAGATAAAGACACAAGCCACTGAGGTAGACGCTACAGAAGCAGTAACGTTTGGTGGAACCACAACAACAGAAAAACTTACGGTAAACGCACCAACAGTAACGCTTACATCAACCTCAAAAACCGACACAAATGTAACGTTAATTGATGCTGAAGAAGAAGCAACATTGGCCGGGAAATTAACTGCTCGCCAAGAACTTCATGTGAACGCAGAAGATATCACCATTGCAAAAATGGCTGATATAAACGCAAATCTAGCAAAAATGAAAGCAAAAGAAACACTCGCTGTTCTTGGAAATCTTGTTGTCGATGACCTTCATGCTCGTGCTAAGTTTGTAGAAAATGCAGGCTCTATTGAAGCAAGTAGGGCTCATATAAACGCTGATCGTTGGTGGTGGAATAACGGAAATATAACCGTTCAAGAAGCCCTAACCATCGATGCTTTATTCTCACTCAATATTTTTGGTTCCACAGATGCAAAAGAGCTCACTATAAATTCTATAATCGACCTTAATCTTTTGGGCATTTACCACGCTCAAAATTCACACATCAATTCTGTAATTAACCTTAACGCGGGCTTAGTAATACCAAAGATAGATTCGTTAAGTGATCTTGTTACCATGAAAAATTTTATTGCTGCAGGAGAAACTTTAGTGTTGCAGTTACTTCCACCGCCATATCGAATCGCGTATGTAGCTGCAAAAACTGCATACCAAATCCCGGCTATGTGTAGAAAAGCAAAAGATCTCTGTGTAAACTCAAAAGTTTTATTAAATAAAGAAGATGTTGGTATCAGTGATTGGATCCCAATAATTTGCGGTATAAAAGATGTAGCTGTTTCAGTGATACACGTTACACAGACAGCAATAAACGTGGCACAGATAACATGCAATACAATTTACCCAGAGAACGCTCAAAAAACTATTGAAATATCTTCAGGAGAAGATATTTCAATACAAGATAGTTCTATTAAAATTAAAACTGATTCTATTGTAATTACCGAAACACCATTACCTGAGCCTGATTCATTTTTAACAAAAGCATATGAACATGCTGCGAGCAATCTGACCTCTAAAAACGTAGCAACAGCTATCGCCGGGTCATTATTTCCGCACATGAATAGAAGCGCTATCGCAGATATTAATGCCGGCGTTATGCTCAGTGGGAATATACACCAAACTAATCTATGGAATGTAAACACCGGGTTTATAGGGTTTTTCAACCATACAATAGATACTCGTCATCATCAAAATAGAGGCGCCATGGTCGGCGTTAACACAAGCATCAATGCTTCTAAAACCTGCACAAATCATGGCTATACGGCAGTACAAACTGCCAATATTGCCACCGATGAGTTAGATCTTGGCGGAATAACTCAAGTCTACGACCTGTCTCTTGAAGCACGTAAAAAAGCTACCTTAAGAGGTATCATTAAAGTCTATAAACTCTCTCTCAAAACATCTGATCTTGAACTAACTAAAGGCTGCAAACTCAACATTGAGGAAAGAACAGAGATCGTTGCAAAAAAAATTAAAAGTAATGCAACGGTCAATGATAAAAAAGGTATTGGCCTAGAAGCAGATAATGTCGAACTAGGAGAAGATAGTAACTTACGTTCTGCAGAAGGAAGTGTAGGCGTTAGAGCCAACGATAATGCTACCAACAAAGGTATTATGAATGGCCATCTAGGCGCTACCCTCCAAGGGGAAGTTGCTACCAACGAAGGTCAGATTGAGAGCTACAACGATGCCCTTGTTCAAGGAAGAACTGCCACCAACACAGAAACAGGCAGCATTACCTCTGAAGCAGGCCTAGCTGGAGTAATTGCCCAAGACCAAGCTCTAAACGAAGGCAAAGTTAGCGGTCATCAATACGCCATAGTTCAAGGAGAAAATGTTACCAACGCAGAAACAGGCAGTATTACCTCTAGCAATGGTAAGGCTGCGGCTATTGCTGAAGAAAGGCTTGATACCTTTGGCTCTATACGAGCAAAAGAAGATGCTGTCGCTCAAGCAAAACAAGTCCACCTAGGAGATAAAAATATTATTAAGGCTCAAGCAGCCCAGGCGTATATTACGGCAGATATTTTGACCGGTGCTGAAGGAAATACCATTGACACTCACCTAGGAACAAACGTAGACGTCAAGACATGCGATAACCTTGGAACAATCAAAGGCGCATACTCATTAAAAGTGGCTAAGCAACCGTTACATATGGGTATCTCTGAAGCTCAAGGCCAAAACGTTTCTTACGCCGGGCCAGCAGATGAAGCCTTCGCAAATAAACTTGCTGCAGGAACAGATGTTAGCAATGCAAAACAAATATCCATAACGACCCCAGACGCAGTTAAACTTCAAAAACTTACTATTACACATGGTCTTAAAGTTGTCTCCGATAAATCTATAAACGCAGAGCAAATAACCTCAGGTCAGTCGATAAACTTCGCAACAAAAGGAAGTATTACCCACGAGTCACTAAAAGTTGGAAAAAGAATCGACCTAAATGCTGGCGAAGATATTAACGCCAAATCAAAAGCTCAACGCATCGTAGATGGTAAAAATTACAACGACATTCTTGAGCGTGTTGAAATGGAAGCCGGAGATGGCATGTCTATGCATGCTGATCGAGATATTAACCATACAACTATTGGAACAAAATCAGGTTCCGAAGGAACTACAAGAACCGCTGGAAGAAATATTTATGACGATGCAGTTAGGCAAGAAAAACATGACGAACAACATTATGACTATGAAAGAGAACACACTTCATCCTCAGACGACTATGTAACCGAAGCGGGATCTCAACATAGATCTAAAGGCGCTTTTTATTCCCGTGCAAACGGAGAATATACAGGAGTCGCACCTGATGTTAGAGCACAATCAATAGGTATGTATGGTGATCAAGGCGTTAAAATGCGTGAAGCACAGAATACTCATCACCATATCGACGATTACAAAAAAGATGCTACCTGGATTATGCCAGGAGAAGAAAGGCACCAAGAACAATTTACGTCAAAACCAAAAGTAACTTATTTTGGAAGTGAAAACACACCCGTTATTGGATCCGAATACGGCAATGTTATTATGCCAAAACCTACAGGCGATGCACCAATTGTACAAGGGGGAAAAGGCGCTACAGCCATAGTTTATTTACCTCAAGAGATTGATGATTCCTCTTATGACGAAAAAACTTCAAACTTGATCTATAACACACAAGAGCATAAAGAAAAAAAAGAACATACCTATGCTATGGGTGGCTTAAACGGCACCTTAGAGTTCTTTGCAGACAACGTTATCGTACAAGCGGTCAAAGAACAATCTAAAGAATACCTCGATCAAATTCACGTTAACGGTGATGGAAAACTTGATGTACGTTTTCTTGAAGAACTCCATTTTGAAAAAATGGAAGAATCACTAAAACTCACTAAAGGCGCCAGTGCCGTCCTCGCATTAGCAATCACAATGGCTACTGCTGGCGCAGGAGCAGCTTTGGGGGGCGCTATTGTGACAGCCAAAGGTATTGAATCTGTCATAGCCGCAAAAATAATCACGAGTATGACCACTGCAGCCGTTACAACATTAAGTAACAAAGCAGCACAAGCACTCATAGAAAATAAATTCAATATTGTTGAAGCCGCAAAAGAAATCGCCTCAATGGACACCGTTAAAACTTTAGCATTAAACGCAATAACCGCAGGATTAAACACTGGTATAGGTGAAGCAATAACCAAAGCCGGCATACCTACAATAAGCGCCACACAATCCTTTGGTAATCGAATTGCGTCAACCGCTATTCGTCAAGGCTCAAATGCAACGGTTAACACCATTGCAGGCGTTATAGCCGGACAAGAGTTTAAAGATGCCTTACTACACAACGTTCGCAATGGAGCTGCTAACATTGTTGGGGCTGTAGCCTCAAGTGAAATTGGTAAACAGTACGGCGAAAAAAAGATCAACCCCGTTACTCATAAAATTTTGCATACAGCAGTAGGCGCAGCTACCGGAGCTATTGTTGATGGGACACGTGGTGCTGAAGCAGGAGCTTTAGGAGCATTGACTGCAGAACTTTTTGCTGATTGTTTTAAACCTGATCGACCGTCATTTGAAGCAGTTGAAAAAGCTGCAGCTGAATTAGGTCGTCCATTAACCAAAGACGAATTTTGTGTTCTGTGGGATGCTCAAGTTAAAGAATACATACGATCAATAGATAACGTTGAAGTTGCAGCTAAGTTGACAGCAGCAGTAGCGGCACTGGTTACACACCAAGATGTTGATATTGCGAATATGACGGCTACCAATGCAATTGATAATAACTTTGTGGTACTAGCATATTATGGAATTGTTGTCGGCGCTGCTGGTTACAGTGCGTATGAAGTTTATCGCGCCTACCAAGAACATGGACCACTTGAGGCCCTTAAAGTCTTGGGTATAGAGGTAGCAATGCATGTTGCTGGTGAGAAGGTAGCGCATGTAGGTGGAAAGCTTGTTTGTAAATATGCCGGTAAAACTTACCCAACGATACGAGCCGCAGTTGATGCTGCATTAAATAAATATCCAGGGTTTAAAGCGTTCTTTGGTAAGACAGCTGACAATATAGTTCTTGCTTTTGAAAAATATAGTCAGACAGCTTTTGCAAAAGCGGGAGCAAAAATTGATGCGACGCTTGTGAATGCTACGCACAAAGTAGGTAATGCTTTTAAAGGGCAGACTGCAAAGATTTTTAGGAAAACTGGAGGAGCTGGAAAAGGGATCAATACAGTAACTAAACCAGCTGAAACTATTGCGCCTAAGCCTAAAGCGTCGCAAAAAGGTCCAAAACTAAAACAGCCGAAGCCATCTACAAACGTAACAGAAAATACGGTGAAAAAGCCTGCAGGACCTCAAGGGAAAAAACCTACTCAAGGAAAACCGGCCACGAAGCAACCCGCTCCTGTGGTTACGAAAAATACGATAAAACCACCTGCTTCAACGTTGAGTCATAAGGAACTTGCTGATAAGATTAGGAAAGTTGACCATGCTATCTTGGATAAGATGGAAGCTTCTGGTGGGCATACACTTCATGACCACGCAAGCTTGACGGATCAGAAGCTTATTTTAAGAGCTATGAGAGGAAAAATTGATGCTGCAAGTTCTTTTACGAATAAACAAACAGCAATCAAAGCGGTACAGCAAAATCTTAGAAATAATGCAGATGAGATTGTTAAATGGATAAAGACTGGATGTGGTAAACCAAAGGCTTTTACTTTTACACATGTATATGAAACAGGAAAAAGTGTATCAGCAGGTAAAAAAGTTGTTACAAGAGGATTAGTGTCATCCAAAATTGTTTTAGTAAATAATCCTACAAGTGAATTAGGTTTTGACTTAATGACAGCATTTCCCATATAACAATAAATAAAGGAATTAAAATGAAAAAAATATTTAAGAATTTTTTAGAAGGCTTCTTTCATGATTATGGATGTAGTCAAAATTTCGAAGATATTCTTAAATATTTTTTTCATCCATCCCATAAAGAAGAAAAAAAGAAGCTTATCGCAATGCTCGACGATCTTATTCAAGAAAATAATTGGGAAACATGGCCAGATTATTTCAAAGAAGCTGGCCTTAAAATTACTTATCGTGAAGCTGAAGACTTCATTAAAACCTTATATGCAGAACTTACCGATAAATCCCTCCCCAAAGACATGCTTCAATATTTCATAGAAAATTATTTCAATCTAGCTTCAAACACAAATAGCCTAGAACCCATTATCAATGACTTTAAAGATCTAGAAAAACCAGAAGACCAGAAACAGCTTATGGTAGATCTTCATGTAATTATCAATGCAAATGATTATGAAAAAACTTCTCTAAAGATTAATGAGTATTGCTTGAGAAAAATGGATCCTAAAGAAACTGAAGAATTTGTTAAGTTTTTATATAGTAAACTCATTTAGAACATTAAATACAAACATCCTCTCTGTCTCAAGACTTTTGCAAGAGGCTCACTATTCTGGAAAGACTTCTTTAATAACTTCTTCTAAATCCTGAATGCGTTCTTCTGGAATTTTTCTCACCATGACTATCGTTGTCTCACAGAAAAAAAGACCGCTAGCAACCTTCTCATCAAATGGCTTAGTCTAAATTGAAATGCAACACCTTTCAGATAGAATAGAAATCGCTAC
>CAYHBO010000060.1:0-7055 GCA_964354855.1 uncultured Pseudomonadota bacterium
CGACCTACACGAATACTGGTCATGTTTTCGGTATTAAAATATTTCTTCGCAACCTTATTAATCTCATCAAGTGTCATTGACCGTACACGCTTTAACATAATGTCATAACGATCAAAGGGCAAATCAAGATCTTTCAGCGTACAAAGCAATGTTGCTTTAGCGCGATTACTCGTAACCGTATCGATAAGTGTTTTAAAGTACATTTGCTGAGCCGCTGCTAATTCATCAGACGTAACACCATCAGTTCCTATACGATCTACAAGTATACGAAATTGTTGATCAACTTCATCAACTTTATCCGGCGTCAATAGCGTAAATAAATAATCAACACCAGGATCTCTTGACGCTCCTTCAGCCCAACTTCCAGAAGCCGTATAAAATAATCCTGATTGTTGTCGAAGTTGAAATATACGTGACCCTAAAGACTTGAAAGCTATGTAATTCAGTAATCGCACCGGCACCAAATCTTCATGATACACATCAAGTTTAGATGGTCTCCCTAATAACAAGACTACTTGATCACGCAACATAGGAACATCTACAATTTTTTTAGCTTCATAATTTAATGGTGCATGCACAATCAAAACAACATCTCCTGTTGGCCATGGTTCAAAGATATCTGTAACCACTTGCTGCATTTCATCAAGATCAAAATCACCAACGATACTCATAACAACATTCTTTGGATTAACAAATTTTTGATGAAATCTTTTCAAATCATCTACCGTTACCGTTTGTGTCAGCGCTATCGATTCATCAAACGTCCATGCATACGGATGACCTTTATATAACAAGTTAGAAAGCTCTCTAAAGCCAACCGTCTGTTGATCATCCTTAGATCGCTCTAACCCATCAAGAACAATTTCTCGCGTCTTCTCAAGCGCATCAACAGGAAAAGTCGGATGCATTAATGTATGTAAAAAGCGCTTAAAAATAACCGCATAATCATCGCTCAACAGCGATAGTTCAGCCCCAGAATCAGTAAATGAAAAATCCGCTCCAAAGCTATCAAAGAAAGTCACATTCTCTTCTTTAGTATACCCAGAGCTTCCTTCAATAAGCATGCCCATCATGATGTCGAGCACCGCATTCTCTTTTATTTTAGTATGATAGTTCGCATTTTTAAACCGACAACTCAAGCTCATAATCGGTAAGCTTTTATTTGCATACAGCATAACGGTAAGACCATTATCAAGCTCAAGAACACGATGCGGCTTAGGAAATGAAAATGATAATGGCTCAGGATTCCCGATAACTTTAGCAAATTTTTGTTCTTCAATCGGCGCAGTACGTGGACGAGAAGATAAGATTTTTTTATCCATCTCATCTGACAACTGTTTAGCTTTCATCATCTGATCTTTTTTATTTTCCGGCATTGGCAGTACTGCCATATCATTCATGATAAATGGATCAAGATACATTTTCATAAAATTCTGAACGTCTAATGATGTCACCGCTTCAAATCGCTTTACCTTAGAGAACACTGAAAATTCATCTTTGGTCGCAAAGTAAGAAGTAATCCACTCATAAGCAAGCCCTTGTAAATTTTCTAATTTAGAAAAAAATGCTTTTTTTTGCGAATGAATCATATGATCAAACTCATGAGCCGAGAAACCCTGTTCCATAGACTTTAATAACGTATTTTGAATGATTTGCTTACAAACATCAGCTTTACCAGATAACGGTTCTAGAAAAATACAAAATAAACCATCTTCCATAAATTTATACGGAGCAACGCCAACCGATGCTGCAACTTGGTGTTCGTCTACTAACGCTTTGTGAAGCGGACTATTTTCACCACTTCCCAGCAGAAAGGCCACCGCCGTTGAAAGAACATCTTGTTGATCTTTAAGGCCTGGAATACGCCAATAAAAAACCGCGTGATCATTTTTAACATCTTCATAACAACGCGTTTGCATCGAAACAAGATCGGAAGAACGTTCTGGAAACGTTATCTTTAACGGCGTATTGTTTTTCGGAATATTACCAAACTGTTGCTTCACCGTCGTCATAACATCTACCGGATCAATGTCACCCGCAACTACTAAAATCGCATGATCTGGATGATAATATTTATCATAGAAATTCCTAATGCGCTTTCCCGTCATATCAAGTAAATCTTCTTTATATCCAATGATTGGTGCATGGTAAGGATGATTAGCTGGAAAAATACTACTCATCATTTTACCAAGCATCATGCGCCAATAATCATCTTTATACATTTTAAGTTCTTGGATAACCGCCCACAACTCAGAAGATAAATGTTGATCATCAAACCGCGCATTTTGCATGCAGTCAGCAAGAATACCAACAAATGGTTTCCAATTATTTTTATTAGTTTCAAAATAATAACTGGTTATATCGTTTGAAGTGAATGCATTGAATGAAGCTCCATACTTACAAGCAATTGAATCAATATCGGTTTCTGAAAGTTTATCGGTACCTTTAAAAATCATATGTTCAAGAATATGAGCAAGCCCACGTTCACCAGCATCTTCAACATATGACCCAATGCTGTAAGCAACCTGAACAAGAACTTTTGGAACCGAAGGATTTCGGTACATCAACACCGTCATACCGTTATCTAAAATTTCTTTGGTTACCGCCTGCGTATAATCTTTAGGCCCAGCAACTTCTTCTAAACTTCTTGTTATGCTCGTAATGCTACTCACCGTTTCTATTCCCAAAATTAATAATGTTATTAAAAAAAAATTTCTTACTAACTTCTTCATACACTCCCTTTTATTTTTTTATTTCACATTCCCCACTCTAATTCTCACCATTTCATCCATGGTAAAATATTTTTTACACAATACATCGAGCTCAGCTTTACTCAATGACTGCATACGCTTTAAGACTTTATCGTAATAATCAAAACCTAAATTAAATGCCTCCATCGTACAAAATAAATCTGCAACCCCACTATTAGTCGCCACCGCATCAATTAATGATTTTAAGTAAAGGTTGCGAGCAGCGTCAAGCTCTTGCGTTGTAACGCCATTAAGCGCAAAGTTGGAAATTAAATCGCGCATTTCTTTTTCAGCAAAGCTACTATTTTTAGGATTCAATAACACTCCAATAAAATCGATTCCATGCTCTTTACCTGCACCAACACCCCATCCTCCAAAAGCCATGTAGAAAAGACCGGTACGTTCACGCAGTTGAAATAAGCGAGAACATCCACCTTCATTAAAACCAATAAAATTAAGCAGTTTCATCGGCACCAGATCAGGATGATTAATAGTTAAAACAGAAGGCTTACCAAATAAGAGTACCATTTGATCGCGTGACATTTTAATATCATGCTGCTCTCTTGGTTTGAATACCCCTTCTGCGATATCAATATGTTTCGCTTGACCGGCAGGCCATGTCAGAAACGTATCTTTAATAAGCATTTCCATTTCAGCTACATCAAAATCACCTACAACAGATAAAATCATATTGGCCGGTACTACAAAGTCTTTATGCAACTCTCGCAATTCATCAAGCGTTATTTTCTCAAGTAATTCAATAGCTTCATTAAAATCCCAACTAAATGGATGCTCGGAATAAACTAATTTTTTAAGATTTCGATTAGCAACTTCAACAGCATCATCTTTATCCCGTTCAAATGAATCAATTGCCATGGTCTTAAGTTTTTCCAATGCCTCAGTAGTAAAAGCAGGCTTGGTTAACATCTGTACAAACCGTTTCATAATTGGTTGCACATCAATACTCAATAATGATAACCGAGCTCCAGCAGTACCAAAATCATAGTCAACACCATGAAACTCAAAGAAATCAACCAATGCTTTCTTGTTCAACCCATCACTACCCTCAATCAAAGAACGCATCATCAGATCAACTAAAATGCCTTCTTTGGATCCCTGCAGATAGAAGTAATCTTTGAATTTACACTGCACACTTAATAACGGTAATGATCGATTAGCTCTGAGAAGAACCGTTAACCCATTGGCAAGTTTTATGAAACAGTCAGGCTTAGGAAAACTAAAATCAAGCGCTTCAGGAACCTTCATTTTATCAACATAACGCGGTTTCTCTACCGGAGTTGTACGAACAAACTTTGATAAAATTTTCTCATCAAATGCTTCTGTTTTTTTCTTAGCAAGTTCTACAAGATGCTTTTTACTTTCTGGTACAGGTAACACCTGGATTTGATTCATTAAGAACGGATCAAGATACTCTTTCATAAACGCTTGAATATCCGCAGAAGTAAGATCAACAAAACGATTCACGCGATTAAATAAATAATATTCATCAGACGTTGCAAAGTAGGTAATAATCCACTCCTGTACAAGAGAATCAAAACTTTGAAGTCGTTGTAGAAAATGTTTCCCTTGAATTTTAATCATATGTTCAAGTTCTTTTTCAGAAAAGCCCTCAACCATTACTTTCTTTAACTCGTCTTGCACCAGCTTGCGGCACTCTTCAATTTTACCGGTAACCGGTTCAATAAAGATTAAGAACACCCCTGAGGCCAAGCTTTTTTCAGCCTGCACCGCTACCGATAGCGCAATTTGATGCTCATCAACAAGAGAACGATAAAGCCGTGATCCCTCACCTGCGCCTAACAGAAATGCTGCCGCTGAGGATACGATTTCATGAGCATCGTTCATACCAGGAATACGCCAATAAAATCCAAGTTGCTCAGCTTTTACATCTTCATAAAAAGTTGTATTGTTCGTTGTAAGATCAACATTTAAAATCGGGTACGTAGGAAGTTTTGTAGGCTTTTCCAACAGGATAGAACCAAATTGTTTTTTAGCTTGCGCCAGTACTTCGTCAGCATCTACATCTCCGATAACAAACAGCGTAGCACGATCAGGTTGATAATATTTTTTATAAAACGATTTTAAATTTTGTGAAGTAAGATTCATCAGATCTTCTTTGTACCCAATGATCGGATGATGATATGGATGATTAGCCGGATAGAGCAGTGAATCGATTTTTTCAAGCATCAAGTACCAGTAATCATCTTTGTACATCTTAAGTTCTTGGATAACCGCTTTCATCTCTGAAGCAAGATGTTGCTCATCAAAGCGCACATTCTGCATACAATCAGCAAGTATTTCAAAAAATGGTTTCCAGTTATTTTTATTCACTTCAAAATAATAGCTCGTTACATCTTGGGAAGTCTCAGCATTGTAAGTTGCTCCGTACTTGCAAGCAATTTCATCAATGTCTCCTTCAGCCATCAGCTCAGTACCCTTAAAAATCATATGCTCAACCAAATGAGCCATCCCACGTTCACCAGACTCTTCTACCCCAGAACCGATGTCATAGGCTATTTGTACGAGAACTTTTGGTACCGACTTGAGTGGAAACACCAGGATGATCATCCCATTGTCTAAAACCATTTTTTTGATGTCATGAGTGGGAATAGTAAAATTCGGTTTCGTTTTTTTATAGAAAAATTGTTTATGCCCATACTTGTAAACATACACAATAATAACCACAGTAAGTGCAAGAACTAACCCAATACCCATCAATAATTTATAGCGATAAAACAATTCATTCATATGGTTCCCTATACAATTTTTTAAGTATTATTTTCATAAAAAAGATAAGGTCTACTATACCATATGGATCAATTCTGCACATCCAATAACGTTGATTAATGTTATTTTTTTCGTGAGGGAAGAAGTGTTAATGGTAATAATTTCTATTTGGGTTTATATAAAAATCAAGCTACCGTTTTTGACGTAGAAGTCAAACTCGACTCTAACGTCCTCAGATAGCTTGTTCCAATAATTTTTTGGAATATGCCATATACCCTTAGACAGAAGAAGTTTAGCCATAATTGGATTTTTATCTTCAAAAGCATATTGCAATGCATTCTTATCGCTATCAATATCAATTGATAACCCATAATACTCACGAGCTATTTCCTTAAAAGATAACAAATAAGACAAAAAGTTAACATTGTGATACATAACAGCAAGATAAAATGCTTTTGGAGTCTTTAATCCCAAAAAACTACCTGGATGAATATTATTGTCCATCATGAAACGAGCAGCTAAGTCAAACTCTTCTTTATGACCATAACATAAACGCATAGACAATGTTTTCATTGCCATACACCTTTCTTCAAATTCTCTTTCACGTTGATGGTACTGATAATGCTCATACGAACCAACACCAATCGCAACAGCCGCAACACCCCATCCCCATGGCACTCGACTGTTATTATTTTCATCAGGTTTTTTAAGTAATTTAATTACATTTTCTTTATTACAAAATACACTCCTCTGCCATACTTCATCTACATGCCCACATGCAGCAGCACCAAGAACCCTGGCTGTACGTCGCATCATGGGATTTGTATTATTCACCACGACCAAGAACAAACCTATCATTGAACATAATTTCTTTAGAAGCATAAACGTCTCCTCTAGGTAATTGTCAACACATTCGTTCCTGTTGCCATCTGCCCATCAGGATTAGTAATCCGAACATTAGCAAGGCCTGAAGAAGCTCCTATCGTATTAAGATTCAACGTAATCGTTGTTGGATTAACATAAGCCACACTATTAACGACAACCTTTCGCGTTACCGATGCTCCAATCCGTTGTGTAAATCCAACCCCAGGGTCAAAAAAACCTGAACCATTCGAAGACATCCCATTAACCGTTACCGTCACCGAAGACTGACCTCGTGCAACTGAAGAAGAAACACTACTCACCGTTGCTGGTGGTGGCGCGATAAGTTTTGCTACCCGCACACCCCAAATATTTGGTGACGGCGTAAATTCTTGTATCGTCCACATCGTCATATCATCAGAAGGATCAAGACTTGTATATGAATAATCGCCCCAACGGCGACCTCTTGAACTACCAGCATCATTAAGAGGATTGTAGGCAGCTGACGTTGCGGTAATAAAAGCGGGCGTCAACGTTGTGCTTGCCACAGTACTACTCAACCTTCCCACTGTAATCGCATCAACAAAATGATTTCTTCCCGCAGCTGAGCATCCAAGCGCCATATGACCCTGTCCTGACGTCATAATCGACGGTATCCAATACGATAAATCAGTCGTATTATTAAAGCTGGTTTTA
>CAYHBO010000061.1:0-7014 GCA_964354855.1 uncultured Pseudomonadota bacterium
TATAAATAAGAAGGAATTTAATGATGGTATCAAGAAAAATAGGACTTTTTACTAAATTTGCATTGATCGGCTTGATGTTGGTTGTTGGAAGCTCTCAAAGTATGTTATATGCCAAGATTTGGGGTACGAATAACGCAACTGGAGCTAATGATACTGCTTATTTCCTTCCGAATGTGACATCAGCACCGTGGATAGGTGTTACAAGTTCAACGAACCATTTACTAAAACAGATTTCTGTGAGTAATGGACTTGCTATTGGGGTGAATGCTGCTGGTGAAATTTGGTACAGAACAGATGTTAATCCAACATCTATTGTTAATTCAGCATCTAGAGGTTCTTGGACGAGATTAGATGGTGGTTTAAAGTGTGTAGCTGTAAATAACAATGGTGTTATTTGGGGCGTAAATTCGAATAACAATATCTTTTTTCGGGCATCGTTAACAACTCCTTGGATTGGTGTTGCAGGTTCATTAATACAGGTTTCTGTGGGAAATAATCTTGTTATTGGTGTGAATACTGCTAACGAGATTTGGTGTAGGACGGATGTTAATCCAGCAAATCCTGCCGATAATAGATGGACTAGATTAGAAGGGGCTCTCAAGTGGGTTTCTGTAAGTAATAATGGTGTTATTTGGGGTGTGAATGCGCAGAATCAGATCTTTGTTCGAACAGGTGTAAGTGCGACAGTTCCTCAAGGGACAGGTTGGCAAGTTGTTGCAGGGGCGCTGACCCAGGTTGCTGTGAGCAATAACCTTGTTATTGGTGTAAATGCTGCTAATGAAATTTATTACAGAACAGATGTCAATCCAGCAAATCCTGCCGATAATAGATGGACTAGGTTGGGGGGAATTTTGACGAATATAGCTGTAAGCGATAATTAAAAGATACAAGCTTAAGTATTGAGCAAAACTAAAAATACGGGCCATTTTCCATTTTTAATGGAAAATGGCCCGTATTTTATTAGTCGAGAAAAGATCCTTTGAGACTAAACAGATAAACAGGAGCTTCATTCTGCGAGGTAGGCTGTTGCTGGAGAGAAGAAAGCTTAAGTCCTTTGCAGATGTCTGTTTTTCGTAGCTTACTCAGAAAGCTTGGGATGCTTTTTAAGTCTTTGCTGAGGCCATTGATCGCAATTATTTGATGCTTCTGCTTATTTTCTTTTTTTTGTTCAATCAGAAGCTTTGTTATGATGGTGTCTTTCGGTATCGATTGGGCAATGGCGACAAGAATTTGTGCGTTATTGTGCGCATAGGAACGTGTTTTAGCTCTATGGTTTATGTGAATTTCAAGTATTTGTGTTTCTTTTTTTAGTTGTTGTATCTCGGCTGCATGTTGTTCTTGATGCTTGGTTGATTGCTGAAGTGCGTTGATCGTTGAGCGATATTGCTGTTCTTGTGTTGATAATGTTTTATGTTTTTTAAGAAGTCCCCAGGTTATTCCCAAAATTGCTAAAAGTGTGCACCAAAGCCATAAATAGGGCGAAGATGCTGATGCTTTCTTAAGGAGGTTAAGATAATCATAGCTACTTACAACATTCTTATTGTCATCTGTTTTCTTACTGATAAGTCTTTGCAATGTTGCTTTAGACGATGCAATACAGAGCGCTACTTGAAGTGTTATAAATGGTTGTAGCTTCGCCGTTGCTTCTTTTAACCAGGGGACGTTGACGATAGCTTTTGCTTTTTTTAAGCCATGCTTATGTAAAAAATTATTGATGTGTTGAGCTATGATTCCAGGGTTATAGATGCCTGCTTCGTATATTTCTATGTTATTAAGCGGGATTGTTTCACGTTTATCTGGAGATAAGTTAATGGATAAATAGTTAGTTCCAAGTGTGATGATCAGTGGGTGTTGTTTGAAAAAATGGGTCATAATTTATTTCTCCTAATGTGCCGTTCGTCCTGAGGAGCGAGCGTAACGAGCGTCTCGAAGGATAGAGTTATAACTTAAACTTCTTAACTAAGCTGTTATCTATAGTTAGAGCTCGTTCTTTTAATACTTCTCGTGACAATAGTCCTTTTTTTGCCCCAAGCTCACCAAGTACTGATGATGCGTTAATAATGCCATTACGTAAGGCATCAATAATCGAGTCGTTGTAATGTAATGACCCTACAAAACATGAACCAAATGAGTCCCCAGCGCCCACTGTGTTTACAACCGTTGTTTTGATGCTTGGGTGATAAAATATTTCATCTTTAGTGGCGGCATAAACGCCATTTGAACTATTGGTAATGACGACAATTCGAGGGCCAAGCGCCAGTATTTGTTTAAAAAATTGACGGATGCTGAAGGTAAGATTTTCACAAGCGATGGGATTATCGATGAGGTACGGTTGATCATCTAAGAGTTCATGTGCTGTTTCGATGAGATCAATAGGGCAGGACCGTGGATCAGGAGAAAAGGTAAAAGCCTTTTTAAACAACTCATTGTCTTGTGCAAGTGAAATCATAAATGCTTTTGCTTCTTCATAGTTCAAAATAAAAGTATCGATGTAAGGAAGAGCTTGTTGTAATATTTTTGCACCACCAGCAAGCTGACTCATGCCAGGGTTTATGGCTACTGGAATGTTGTTTTTGTGTGCAAAGGTAACAATATCAGGAAGAAGGTTAGATGAATTTTTGCTGAGTGATGTTATGTAGAGTTGATTGGCTTGTTTAATCTGATCATAAGGAATCTTATCTTGTTGCATTGCTTCATTGGCGCCACGAAAAGCAAAAATAGTGCGGTCATTACTTCCTGCTTTAAGAATGAATGAAGTTCCGGTAGGGTGCTGCGTTGTCTGCGTGATGGAAGATGTATCAATGCCGAGTTGTTTAAGTTCTTCTAAAATAAACGTAGCATTTTCATCAGTTCCTAGATTGCAAAAACAGGAGACATCAAATCCAAGCTTTTTGAATGAAGCGGCTGCATTAGTAGCCCCTCCGCCAACAAAACGGTTTATGGTCTCGACTTCGACTTTGCTTCCAGCTCGTAAAAGCATATAGTCAACTTTAAGATTGTTTTGTTCTAGCGTCATCATATCGGATGTTTTAT
Organism: uncultured Pseudomonadota bacterium; assembly: GCA_964354855.1. Classification (GTDB taxonomy): domain Bacteria; phylum Babelota; class Babeliae; order Babelales; family RVW-14; genus CAYHBO01. The sequence goes on from CAYHBO010000061.1 coordinate 3,034, forward strand.
GCATCAAATACATGTCTTGTGTTGCTCCACCAATGGTGAGTACGCGCATTCTTCAGTTCTCCTTTGATTTGACTTGTGCATGATAGGGCAGCATAATCTTAGCTTCATATTTTTTAACACGCAACGGCGGTGCTTGCAAGAGCTGAGAGGGTTTGATTCCCAACGCTTATTACTTGATCCGGGTTATACCGGCGTAAGGAGTTGATTATGCGGCTTCGTCTTAGTTGCCTACTGGGCAATGTTTTCTACTACTACAATAGTTCACTTTTTGGTTGGGCGGCGCCATTTATGGCGTCAACGGTTTTTCCGGAACAAACGGGATTACTTGCTCTTGTTTATGTTTATGCTTTTTTGCCATTAAAACACATTGCTCGCCCCGGTGGAGCGTTACTGTTTGGTTGGCTTGGGGATCAATGGGGGCGTGCTCCAGTTTTAACCATTTGTTTAGTTGGTATGGTAGTATCGACTATTGGTATAGGTTGTATCCCTTCTGGTCATTATGCCGGGCTTCTCTTAGGTTTTTTTTGCGTTATGCAGGGTTTTTTTGCCGCAGGAGAAACAAAAGGAGCCGCTATCTATCTGTTAGAGCATACCCCTAATGAAAAGCGATCTTGGATGAGTTCTGTTTATGATGCAAGTGGGATTGCCGGTATTTTATGTGCGTCATTGGCGATGATGATTTTTGGGGCTGAGCATTGGCGGTATCTTTTTTTACTTGGCGCTTTAGTTGGGCTTATCGGGGCATTGCTCAGAAAAGATGGTGAAGAGGCGCCCGGTTTTAAGCCTACTAAGTTTCGATGGCGGGTTTTATGGGAAGAGCGGGGTGCGGTGCTGAGCATTATCTTTGTTTCCGGCTTCTCCTACGCAAACTATTACCTGGTTACTATTTTCCTGAATGGCATTTTGCCGTACGTGAGTTTGGTAAGTAGTGAGTCTGCTTTGATGCTGAATACCCATTTACTCTGGATCGACTTTTTACTGCTTCTGGGTATTGGGATTTGGGCTAAAAATAGGTCACGTCCCAAGATCATGGGGTTTGCAGCGCTCGCGGTTGCTGTTTGCGCAATACCGGTGTTTAGCTTATTTTCAGGTGCCGGGCTGGCGCAAGTGGCCGTCTTAAGATTTATTTTGGTATTTTTTGGGGTGGCTCTCGCGGTGCCATATCACGCTTGGAAGCTTGATATCTTACCTAAACATCATCGATTATTCGTTGGAACTTTTGCATCGTCCATAGGCGCAAAATTTCTTGGTGCCCCAATGCCGGCGCTTGCAGCTTATCTGGTTGAAACAACCGGATGGATTGGATCTGCGGGGCTTCCGTTGGTTATCTTGGGGGTGGCGGCGTTTTTATGTTTAAAGAAATAATCGGTAATCGGTGTTGAAAATCTTAGCAAGTTTCTGTGCCATCTTTTTTCCGATAACTCTTTTGCCATGTTCCATTTGTGAGACGTGGCTTTGTTTAATGCCAAGCTTTTCTGCGAGTGCTACTTGTGTTAAGCCATCACGAGCTCGACCTCCTCTGATAGTTGCGCCTACTTTTCCGTACTTTGCATAAACATCTTTGAAAACTTCATCTGCAGGAACAAGCTCATCATCAGGATTATCTGCTCGATATGGCTTAAGAAGCTTCATAACTTCTTTGAATGATCTTTGAGGAAGCACAAATCTTGAGTCTTCTTTGTCATGTACAATTATTTCAACCATGGTTTCAATTGGTTCAGTAGGGAGCTTTTTCATGCGTTCCGACATAATACACCTCTGTAATTTTAATTTTTTTATTAACTACTTCCCAACAAGCAACATACGTTGGTTTTCCAGATTTAATGTGGCAGTGGTAAAGATTCTCTGATCCTTTAAATTTACCAAAATTTTTCCAGTTGTGACGTAATGGCCCAAACTTTTCAATGTCAATTACCAAAAATGTCATAGCGTTTCTGATTGATGCTGGTAACTTATCAAGCTGCTTTTTTGCTTTGTTATTAAGGTAAACGGTCCAGCTCATGGGCTCCTTTGGTACAGATTGGTCAATTTTTATTAGGTGATTTTAATTTTATATCAATTATTGATATAAAACAATAATTTTGGTTATTAAAATTTATTCGGGTTATGTCATAACCCGAATAAATTTAAGCCGGTTTAGCCGTTTGCTTTTAAGGCTTAAGTGGGCTATTCTAGGCCGTTCTGTGCAGTTTCATTTCATAGGAGTCTAGAATGCAATTAGTAATTGTTTTATCTCTGGCTAGTTTATTGATCTCTACCAGTTTCGCTTCAACACCTTTTGCTGATGAAGCATGGCAAGAAAGTGCTACTGTCCGTGGTGAATCAGAAAAGTTAAACCATTACATGAACTCTAAGCTTCCCATGCCATCGGTAGATGTTTTTCCCGCAACGTTTAAGTGGGGTGTTGCTATAGCTGAGTTTCAAAACTCCGGTGCGGAAACATTGCCAAATTCGAACTGGGCAGCCTTTGAACATAAGAAAAATTTTGCTCCTTCAGGTAAATCAGTTGATCATTGGAATCAGTACCCGCAAGATATCGAGTTAATGAAAAGTCTTAATATTAACTCGTTCCGTTTTTCCATTGACTGGAGTAGTATTCAACCGCTTCCTGGTGTGTGGAATGAAGATGCCTTAAAGCGGTATGATGCGTTGTGTGTGGCATTACAACAAAGTGGCATTACACCGATGGCAACCTTGCATCATTTTACCCACCCAGTTTGGTTTGATGCTCTTGGAGGCTTTGAAAAAGAAGAAAATATTAAATACTTTGTAGATTTTGCTGAAACGGTGTTTAGGCGTTATCACAGCAATATTAGTTTGTGGTGTACTATCAATGAACCGGCGATTTACGCTATGTGTGGGTATGTTCTTGGTATTCATTCTCCAGGGAAAGGTGGAAGATTTTCGGTAGCTGGAACGGTGCTTAAAAACTTATTGAAAGCGCATGTTGCCGTTTATCAACGACTTCAAAGTGTTATTAGTGAGCTTGGTCTTGCTTCTGAAAAACATGAAATTGGAATTGTTCATAATATCTTGAAATTTACCTCACGTTATTCATTCGATCCAATTGGACAACTTACAACATCATTATTTACGAGTATTGCTAACGATCCAGTGATGGGCGCATTGGCTAATGATAAGTTTTCATATGATCCATTTAGAAATATTAATGCAACAGCGACAATGCTTGGTATTGGAGCACTTGCGTTAAGCTTTGTAAAGCAGAAAAAAGCTGATCAAAAAGTAAGTGACTGGGCAAAAAAACATTGGTGTATCGTGGGAGGTTCAGCCTTAACCATTGTTGCAAGTAACATTGCACGTATGAGTAATATGGTTTCGGCAACGATTACCGGCTTATCAAAATCATTCGATTTCATTGGGTTGAATTACTATGCAAGCCCGGTAGTTGGTTGGAATAGGCAAAATACGTTTGGGCCTACCTGTTTTTCTGATCAAGTAATGGGAGACCTGGCGTTACCGGTATCCGACCCTACAAACTTTAAAGCAGCAATTGAAGCGGTAGCTAAGTTTGGCAAACCGATATACTTAACCGAAACCGGTTGTGCGGATGATAAAGATGATCGCAGACCATTGTTAATGCGTGAATCGTTACATGTTATTGGTGAAGCGCTTAAAAATGGCATTGATATCCGTGGTTATTATCACTGGACGTTGATGGATAACTATGAATGGGATCATGGCTTTGAGCCAAAATTTGGTCTTTGTGATCGTGATCGTAACCCACGTTTGAGTGGGTTATGGTTGAGAGATTTTGTTGAGCAGGTTAAGGCGCAGGCTCAAGGATAAAACTAGTTTTTAAAGCTTAAAAAAGTAAAGAACCCGGCTGATGTGTTTGTCAGTCGGGTTCTTTACTTTTATCATTTTATCTCGTATTGACTTTTTCGCGGCTCTTCCGGCTAACCCAGGATCAACAGGATCAGTTCCCCCCCCCTCACCAGAGTCAATAAAATACAAATAGAA
>CAYHBO010000062.1:0-6931 GCA_964354855.1 uncultured Pseudomonadota bacterium
CTTTGGTAGCATTAACAATCGTTTTTGACATGCCGAAGTGGCGAAACTGGTAGACGCACGGGACTCAAAATCCCGCGATAGAGATATCATGTCGGTTCGAGTCCGACCTTCGGCAATCCCAATGCAAATTCTTTAACTAAAAAGGGGAAAGAAAGATGCAACCGTGTATTTTTTGTAAGATCATCAATCGTGAGATCCCAACAACGATTATCAAAGAATCCAATCACGCCATAGCAATAAAAGATATCACGCCAAAAGCCCCGGTACATTATCTAGTACTTCCCAAAAAACATATCGAAAACCTCCTGTATCTTGAAGATCAAGATGCTATCTATAGCCAGGCCATGCTCAGCATGATTAAAGACCTTGGTCACGATCTAGCAGCTCCAAAAGCATTTAATCTTGTTGCTAATAACGGCAAAGACGCGAGTCAAAGCGTATTACACTTTCATTTTCATTTCCTCTCCGGCAGAGACATCTATGAAGGTGGGCTTAAGTTGTGATGTCACTTATACGAAAACTCAAGCCATTCGCTGTTTTTTGTATCATCTTAACCACTGCGCTTGTCACTTGCATCGTTTCATATTACATCTTGGCCGAATTCTCTTTTGCCACCAAAGATCGCGTTTTTTATGGCAAGAGCCAAGCCAAACTGACAACAGAAATTTTACAAGAACTTATTAAGCACCCAAAAATAACCGCGGTGTCATTTGTATCAGATGATGGGGTCCGTCTTGCCGGGCTGCTCATAAAAGAGCAAAAACCCATCGGAAACATGGTTATTTGCCATGGCTACAAAGGCAGCAAAGAATTATTACTCGGCTATATCCGCTTATTTCCCAACTTCAATAAACTTTTTTTTGATTTTAGATCTCATGGGCAAAGTGAAGGCCAGGTAATTTCGCTCGGCTGCCATGAGTACAAAGACGTTGTCAGCGCCGTAAATTATCTCAAAAATGAAACTAAAAATAGTATCACAAAGCTCCCTTGTGTCGTATTGGGAACCTCAATGGGCGGGGCGGCCTGCCTTAAAGCAGTTGATATCGAACCACGCCTTTGCGATGCGATCATTGTTGATTCAACCTTTGCTGACCTTTATTCAACGTTTGTACGCAGTTTTTATCTTAACGCTGGCTTGCCTTACTATCCATTTTTCCCGATCATTAAAACCATGTTTAACTATTTTGGATCATGTGATATCAGTACAATAAGTTCTATCCAAAGCGTCAAAAAAATACATCAGCCAATTTTATTTATTCACTCATGCGATGATAAAGTTATTAGGCCACGAAACAGCCTCGAACTTTACATGAACGCGAAAAATAAAAAATCAAAACTCTGGGTTGGCCCTGTCTGCCGTCATGGCTGGCTGCATAACTATTATCCATTGCGTTATCGAAAAAAAGTAATGAGCTTTCTTAAGAAGGCTCAAGTTCTTTAATCGGCTTAAGCCTTAAGGCATAAATAGTCCAAGCAAAGATAGCCATAAAAAATATAAAAATAATATCGGTCACCAAAAAAGCCCCGTACATAGGCGCATAGCGACCACAAATTTGTACCGAAGCATAAGCTGATAATTTTTCTGCAGCAGCCTGCTGAAAAGACGTTAATGAAATAGTGCCATTAAATATTCGAGAGGTCGCTAAACTCAACCCCGCAAATAACCAAATGATCAAGCAATAGCCATTGCGTAACGGATTAAACATAGTACGTCCTTCGAGCCGCACATCTTCACCATAGTTCGGAACACTACGCTCCTCGCCACGAGCAGCGACTGACAAAATAAAAAAAGATTTGTTTTTATAAAGCATACCGTAAAAAGCATATACAACTATCGATAAGCAGATCAGCGGGATAAGATAATTTCCGAGTATTTTTATACAGAATAAAAAAAAGTCTTGGGTGAAAAAAACTGATGGACTCAACCATGCAAACGATTTAAGCGGAATGAAACTTGATACACATTGATATGGCACCGCTGGATTAGCAAACGGATGCACATCGTACAAGATAATAAAAAGCGATGCTGTAGCCGTGTATAAAACATTCAAACGCCACCATGACCCGATAAATAAGAATGGTGAAAGCCACAACAAGTACTGACACCCAATGCCTGAAAAGCCAATAATTAATGCATAAGTAAGCGCAATTGCAGAAAAAGCATCAAGCCGATTTTTATAATAAAAAAAGGCAATTACCCCAAGGCCCGTCATTAACCAAAAACGGTTTCTTAGAAAAACATTAATAATTCCACGATCAAACGGATACGCAAACGGTAACCCAAAAATCTGTACTCCTTGGTTCATATAGCGCAAGATCCATTCAATTCGCTGTAATAAATCAAACCCAAACCAAACAAATAGCGCAAAACTCATAACAATGGCGACAAAGAGTCCAACACATGAAGCTATTTGATATTTTGCATAAAAAGCAAAAGAATCTCGTAAGTTTAGCTTTGGTTTTTTTATATAAATCCAGAATAACAAAAACGCCAAAACACCAACAAAAAACGCGAAAAGATAAATCGCATACTGACTTAAAAAACTAGAAAAACTAATGGTGTTAAGTTTAAAAAAAAGATACAAAAATCCAAAACAAGCAGCTCCAAAAACTCCAAGCCAAAATAAGATATGCCACCAATCACCAAGTTCTTGTTTTAAATTTTTTCGCGGCACAAAAAAAAGCAGAGAGAACAACAAAGAAACAGGCTTTAACAAAAAAGAAATGCAGAACAAAACCCCAAAAGAACAATATTTTACGCACGAATCTACGTAAAAATCACGCACATAGAACGCGAATAACAGAAAAAAAAGAAAGAGTGATTCCCAATGAAAATGAATGCCATTCACAAGAATACTTAATGGGGAACAGGCGTAAAGAAGGCCAATACTCAAGGAATAATTATTATTTTTATGGAACATAACTCTCGATTTGTCATCCTGAACTTGCCTGCCCGCCGAAGCCTTGGCGTAGGTTGGTTTCAGGATCAAGGCCTTCTTACTTTTCTTCACTATCTCATAAATCAACACCGCAATTAGACTATCAAAAAATATCGGTAAAAGCTTATAACACAACGCAAGCGGCAGCCCCGTTTTAGTCATAAACAAAACCCCAAACCAATAAAACATCATAAGTAACGGGAAATAGTTACCCACAGCACCATAACAATTAAATTCTTGAGTAAGTGTGCGCTGACTAATTTCAGCACAACTAATAAGATCTATACTTCCCAGAAAGAGATACCCAAAAAGAATACGCAGAAAAAAAGATACGGCAAAAATTACAAGCGCTGCCATAACAATTACTCAGCAGGAGGTGGTGTAAAAAGACCTTGTTTAAGTTTCTTGCTAAACATCAAAGTTCTTTTAGTCCCTCTCCATTTTGCAATAAAACGCTGCTGAAAAGTCTGCCCATAAAATCGTTTAGCAAAAATGATATCAAACCTCACGATCTTAAGGCCCTTTTCTCGTGCCATGTAATACACATACAAATTAAGCGAAAAATCATGAGGGGCATTATACCAAGAAGAAAAAAAGCTTCGATGAAAAATAGTCGGCTGCCCATTAATATCCCAGAGTGGCGTTGATAAATACAATGACTCAAAACTACTCATGCCAAAAGTAAAAAATTCATCAAAAATCGAACGCCCCTTACGGCGCCCTTTAATAAAAAGATCGGTCGAAAAATTATTAGACTGGAGGAGACGATACGCTTTAATAACATCAAAAGGATCGGTTTGCATATCAAGATGCGCCCACCCAATAAAATCGCCAGTAGCAACCGCAAGCCCTGCTAAAATGCCAAACCCATATCCCTTATTTTTTTCAATATAAACCGACTGAGCAAAAGAATACTGTGATAATAGTTTTTTAATGAGTTGAGACGAGCCGTCAACTGAACCATTATCAACTAAAATAAGTTCAATGTCGCAATCATCAATAACACGCTTAAACCGCTCTAGCAAAGGAGATATTCCTTCAACCTCATTATAACACGGAATAACAATGGATAGTTTTTTCACGCATACGCTCCTTTAAATAATGCTCTAGATAATCAATTCAATAATAGTTACTTAATTGCTTTTATAAAGTTCTCGTACAATTATGAAAGAAATAATTCACCAAATAAAACTTTTACGTAAATCTATAAACATATAAAAAAATTATAAGCATTTAATATGCAGCATTTTTTTACAAAGCTTGGGATATTTTAACATTGCCACTAAAGACCTTTACGGCAACGCTCTGCGATAGAAAAATCATCAATTAGGCGGGAAATATGCGAAAGAACCAATGCATTGGCTGCCCCTGAACCAGGAATGACAAACTTCACATTAATTCCCAATCTCCAGTTTCTCTGTGGCCTACTACTACTTCTGCTGATAACCATATACCGCGGCGCTTAAAATAAGAGGCTTGAAACTCAGCAATTGCTTTATCGTCTGACGGCTTAGCTTTAATGTAATGCAGCCCTAAAATATCAGCCTCAGGTAATGTATAAAAAATACTTTTAATGTTTTCTATCTTGTCATCGATCACAATAATACGACTAGGAGAAAAGTTAATCGCCATTAAAAATCTTTTTAACGCGATACCTTTAGGCTCTATCCCTGAACATAAAACGCCGGATATAAAGTTATTAGAACTAAATGAAAAAGTTTCTGAAAAATCAATCCCTATACTTTTAAGATCACTAACTCGTGCTTGTTTATACTTGGCATAAGTTGCAGTAAGCGCCATGGTTTTAATGTTCTTCTCCTGAAGTTTTTTGATAATCTCTGGAATTTTTTTATCAAGCAAAGAAAACACCAATTTATTTTTTTTATAATCAAAAAATTGCATCCCCAAGACACGATCTATATCAAAAACAACCAGACATTCTTCATCTAACTTATCAATTTCTTTTTCAAGAGAATCAAGTGTATCAACCGGATGGATAGCAGTATTTTGCATGGCACGAATAGAGCCAAACAGTAGAATAAAAAATAAGATAAAAGTTAGATGATTTTTACAAGAAACATACATAGAAAAGCTCTTTTTTTGATCAGTTTCATTACAACCCACAGAGTTTAATTTTTGTTATGCATAATGCTGCGCTCTATCAAATGCTTCAGCCTCTATCTTCCTTCTTGCTTCTTCTTCGCTCAACCATTCTTTATGTGCAATCAACCAATCAATCTGAAAATGAAAAATTTCTTCAGCAGGATACTGAACATAATTTAATGCCCTAGTATACAAAATTTCAGTATGTTCAATTTTTTGCCGTGTCTGTCCCGGCTCATTATTAAAACCCTCAAGAGCTTCATGAACATTTATAAGGTTATCTTTTTGATCATCAATAAAAAGAATTTTGTGTGGAAAGAAATTAGTTTTATAAAGAAATGAAACAAGCGCTTCTCCCTTATTCTCTCGCCCTACACAGAGCACCCCTGCAACATGCTTAGAGGTATCACCATTAAACAAAAACGGCTCTCGAGAAAAAGTCCCAGAAAAATCAATATCAAGTTCTTTAAGACTTGTAGCTCTTAAAGTCGGCATACATTCAATATTACCATATCCCTTTGTAGTTGTAGATGTAAGAGCTACAATTTTAATCCCCTTCTGCTGTAATTCTTTAAGCTGATGGCTCACTTGCTCTTCAACAGGCTTTTCTTCTTTCTTTTTTAAGTAAATTGAAATAAGATGTGACACTTTTTCTTCAGGTAAAGACTTTATTTTACAGTGTTCTTGTAACCAACAAAAACCAACATCAAACAAAACAAGTACCCCATCAACATCAAGAACTAATAAGCTATTTTCGTCTAGACTAAAAAACTCTTCTTCAAGAGCTTTAAAAGCATCAACTGATTTAAACTCTAACGGTTTTTTAATGACAATATCACCAGCAGCATCAAACAACATCGTGTTTGTAGCGCCAAAAAAGCCACTAAACATAAAAAGCGAAAAAAAGAATTTTTTATTTTTAAAAATAATATTCACAGGGGCCTCTTAGATAAAAAATTTTACATAGCCAACAAGTTTAATTTTTTTAAGATCACCTGTAAATAACCCTGCAAATAAAGCTCTTTATTATGAGCAAATACAACTACAACAAGAAGAATCTGTTTTTTTCCCTGGTTTCTTAAGAAGCTGTATTTTCTCATTGTCCACTTGAACTGTTTCTTTTTGACGAGAACAAACAGTCTCTGAAATAACAGGTTTTTGTTTAGGAGGCCTGTCTCTTTTCCCCACATAAAGCACTCGCACACATGCAATACCACGGATTTTACATGCTTTACCAACACTCATAAGATTAAACTCATGATCATCAACGATTATAATACGCGTAGGAATAATTTCTTGTATCTTTAAGGCATCTAGAAAACAAAGCAATGTAGACCCCTTGGTATAACGAGCAGAGAACACAATGCCATCTTTAACTAAGGCAGGCGTAAGAGGATCTTTATTTTCAGGAATAGACTCTTTTGGAAATAAATGATGTACAACTCCTCGATCAAGCAGTAATGGCGAAGATCCCAAAAAATTTATATCAACCGACCAAAGATGGTTAATTCTATAATCTTCCAACTTGGTTCCATCAGAAGTAAGTCCTGTTTGAAAAGCGGTAAGAGCTATAATTTGAAGGCCCTCATCCTGAAGATTTCTAATAAATTCAGGAATTTTATCTTCCATAAGAATCGGCTCTTCTTTCAATGATTCCGGCCGCAAAATCAATACTTGATCAACATCTAAGACCAATAAATCACCTTTTTCAAAGGACTTTATTACACTAAGCAATGCACAAAGCCGATCAATTTTATGGTCATAAAAAGGTGACCTGGGACTATGCATTGTTCGCGTAAACCCATAAAAAAGCATAGATAACAAAAGAAGGCCCCAACTCTTTTTATGTATAGTATTCATAAAAAGCCCCCGGTAAGAATTTTTATGTT
>CAYHBO010000063.1:0-6348 GCA_964354855.1 uncultured Pseudomonadota bacterium
GGAAAATTGGGCCTAATGAGCTTGGGATGCCCCATATTAAACCCTTGAAGCAGGGGTTGATGGCGGAGGTAAAGGAAGATGGATAAAAGACCAGATTTCAAGAATTTTAAAGAGAAAGCTTTGAGGAATGAAAAAGTAAAAGCTGAATACGAGGCGTTACGTCCTGAGTTTGAACTTGTTTTGGCTCTTATTAAGGCACGTAAAGCAGCAAAGATCTCACAGGAAAGTTTAGCAAAAGCATTAAATATTAAACAACCATCTATCGCTCGGTTGGAAAAAGGTGGCTATGCCACAACTTCTATTTCGAATCTTTCCAAATATGCTAATGCATTAGGATGTTCTATTAAAATTTCTATACAAGCTAAAAAGCGTACATAGCATATTAGCGGTAGTTAAGAACTAAAAAGAGAGCATTGTGAAACTTATCATTTCACGATGCTCTCTTTCTTTTTTACTCGTCTTCTCATTCTTTTCCTCATGTCACCCCCATTTTGCTTTCTTCAATCGAAAGTCCTGTGTTGATGGGCGCTGTTTAGTTGTTAGGGCATGGTGAGGGAGGCAGGGGTTTTTCTGTGTGTGGCAGGGAATGATTGGTGGAGCAAGGGGAGGTCTGTGTGGGGCAGGATAGATACCCTGAAGTACTATGAAATTATTGACTTCATAGCTCTTCATAGTTAATTTCATAGTAGAATGGTTCAAAACATCTAACTAGACAGGGTTTCTATGTTAACAATAGAAGAGATTTTAAAATCAAATGAAGGTAAAACCTTAGAATTTAAGGAATCTCTGCAGTCTTTGCAGGGGATTATCAAAACAATTGTTGCGTTTGCTAATACCGCTGGAGGGACCATTGTCATTGGGGTTGAGGATAAAACAAAAAAGATAGTTGGCGTTGATAACCCTTTGGCTGAAGAAGAACGATTGGCGAGTGCAATAAATGATTCAATTGCTCCCTTGTTAATGCCGGATATAGAAACGCGCTTGATACGCAAAAAAGAACTGATGTTAATTACCGTGCCACATGTTTCGGGACCGTACTATCTTAAATCGGTTGGCCAGGAAAAAGGAACGTATGTTCGCTTAGGTTCAACCAACCGTGTGGTAGATACTGATACGCTGATTGCCTTAAAAAATTTTGCGCGAAATATATATTTTGATGAACAGCCTCATGTTCAAGGGAACGTAGCTGATCTTGATTGGGATGCGATGAAAGATCTTTTTCATCGTCATCATAAAGACATTACTCCACATAATGCACGTGGTATGGGATTGACTACGACTTATGGAACTAAAGTTGTTCCATCCTTTGGTGGTATGATTTTGTTTGGCATTAATCGTACAAAATTATTTCCCGAGGCCATTATTCGATGTGCACGCTTTTTAGGTTTTGATAAGGGTGCTTCTATTCTTGATCAAGCAACTATTGAAAGTTATTTACCATTGGCTTTAGAAGAGGCATTAAAATTTATTCAGAGAAATACACGATTAGGTGCAGAAATAAAGGGGTTAGTAAGAAAAGATATCCCTGAATACCCATTAGTGGCATTAAGAGAGATTATTACTAATGCCATTGTTCATGCTGACTATGCTATTAAAGGGGTGTTTATATCTATTGCTATATTTGATGATCGTGTTGAGATTACCAATCCGGGAGGATTACCTTTTGGATTTACTATGGAGCGTGCGTTAGCAGGATCTTCACGCATACGTAACCGTGTTATTGCAAAAGTTTTTTATCATTTGAAGTGGATAGAGCAATGGGGAAGTGGGTTGCGGCGTATTGTGAATGAATGTCAAAAACAAGGCCTTAATGAGCCACTTTTTGAAGAAGTTAATAATCAATTTAGAGTGACTTTGTATGCAAAAAAAATCCATAAAGCGGTACAATTTGCATGGCAAAAAGAGCTTGTTGCTTATTTGAAAAAAAAGAAAAAAATAAGCACAAAAGTTGCAGCAAATCTTTGGGACGTTACTCCCCGTACGGCACGTTCGAGGCTTTTGAAGCTTATTGATGTCGGGATTGTTCAAAAAGTGGGAACATCGCTGAGTGATCCTCTGGGGAATTACGTGTTGGTAGGTGATGTTGCGTAAGTTCCCATGAAGGTAAGGTGATTGTTATTCTTAGCGAATTTATTAAAAAAACACAGAAGACACCACCTGGTGAAATCAAAATATGCTAATGCATTAGGATGTTCTATTAAAATTTCTATTTGAGTGCTTTAACTTCTTCAAGCGATAATCCGGTATCGTCGGCGATGATTTCTAAAGAAACACCGCGAGAGAGGAGTTTTCTGGCAATATCATATTGTGCTGCTTCACGACCTTCTTCTCGTCCTTCTTCTCGTCCTTCTTCTCGTCCTTCTTCTCGTCCTTGGCGTAGAGCTGCAACGGTAGAATTATCTTTGGTAGCTGTTTCTTTCATGTAATTTAGATAACTATCATATTCACCTTTAGACATTTTTAGGATAGCTAATTTTTGTGCAACTTTTTTCATGTACGGGGACTTGAATGATTCTTTGATTTCGGAATGCTTCATCATGTAGAGCCATTCATCGATTTCTTTATGGATGATATCGTCAAATAGGGGGATAGAGATGAAGAAGTATTCAGGGAAGATGTCATGTGAATCAAACGGTGTTCCGTGAAGGTCAACGAGGTGTAGATTAAGATGTTCGTTGCGGGCTACTTCTTTGATGATAGTTTTTCCGTGATAAAGTGGCGCTTTTAGGGGGTTCCAGGCGAAATAGAGCAGACTAATGTGGAAGACTTTTTGAATGGAAGAAAAATCTTGACCGCTTGGGTTGCTATCGATAATAAGGCGAGAGGTATTAAAACAGGCTTTGTGCATGAATAGGTCGGTGAACTGTCGCTCGATTTCAACGATGTATTTGGTTCCGTGTTCATCTTCAACGACGACATCGGCGATACTTCTTTTCATTGCAAAGAGTTCGCGATTACTTTCACTTTCTAATAATGCTGTAATTTTTACCGGGCCATAGCCTTCAGATTTGAGTAATGCAGAAATAAAACCTTCGACGATTTCATAATCACCTTTGTCTTTAAGTAAATATTTGATGGCATAATCGAAAGAAATAAGTGTTTTTTCTGTCATCGTTTCCCCTGGGATCGGTAAAAAGTAAAATTTTAAGGTGTTTTCTAATGTACCAGGGAATGGTGGGTGGAGCAAGGGGAGGTGTTGATGGGCATTTACCGGTTCGGTAAACTTTGCAATGGCTTGTATATCGAGACCATCAGTAAGCATGTTCTTGGCAATCTCAACTTAATATCTCTTTTTTTTCTCCTGGGATTTAAAATAGGGATTTAGAGGTGTTACTAATGATTTTATTCATCTCCTTCATCCCGTCCTTGTGGATTATTCAACGGATGCTTTTCTGCACACATCTTTGCGAGCTGCTGGTTAGAAACATGGGTATAAATTTCAGTGGTAGCAATGGTTTTATGACCTAAAAGCTCTTGGATTACCCGTAGGTTTACTCCTTGGTTGAGCATGTGCGTCGCAAATGAGTGACGTACTTTGTGAGGGGTTAGAACACGGTCAAGCTTAAGGAAGCCGCGGAACATGCCAAAGATGCGTTGTACGGAGCGTGTGGTGAGTGGGGTGCCGTTGTAGTTTACAAAGAGGGTGTTATGCGATTTGCTTTTGATGAGGTGTGACCGTTCTTTTTCAATGTAGCGGTTGACGGCTAGTAACGCCTTGGCACCAAATAAAACAAACCGTTCACGATTTCCTTTTCCGAGCACCTTGATACTGCGCTCTTCAAGGCTGATGTCCTGTATGCCGATGTTAACGAGCTCTGCACATCGTACCCCGGTGGCATACATGAGTTCAAAAATCGCCTTGTCACGGCAAGGGAACTTGCTTGGTAGGTCTTCAGTTTTTAACGTATCGAGTAAGTAAGTAATTTCATCAACGGTGAGCGTGTGTGGTAATTTCTTGTCTAAGCGGGGTGATTTAAGATTTAAAACGAGGGTGATGCCCTCTTTTTTGAGATAGGTGGCAAATGAGCGTAGGCTTGAAAGTTTACGCGCCAGGGAGGTTTTGCTAATTTTTTTGTAGTAAAGGGCGACGCTATAGCGACGGATAATGGCGTCCAGTGCGTTGGATTCTTTAGGTTCTTTTTTGATAATGTCTTCCCAGAACTCGGTGAATTGTCGTAAGTCGCTTTCGTACGCGCGTAGGGTGTGTTTGCTGACATTTTTTTCTACCTCAAGGTGGATGAAAAAATCGCTTAATTTTTCTTTAAAAACGTTAAATTCCATAGTACTCCTGGGCTAGGTAAAATACTTTTTATGTTGTACCGTACAGCATAGCGATCTTTAGAAAAAAAATAACGGTTGGAAATAAATTATGCATAAGAACATCGAGCTTATCATACAAAAACTTCGTGAGATCACCAAAGACTTGACGCCACCACTGGTCGATACGATCATTGTTGAATTTGGTCATGATCCGTACCTGATTTTGATCAGCTGTCTTTTGAGTTTGCGGGCAAAGGATAGCATGACCATTCATGTGTGTCGGGACCTGTTTGGTAGAGTGCGTACCCCTAAACAAATGCTTACGCTATCGCGTCCTGAACTTGAAAAAATAGTTTTTAAAACCGGCTTTTATATCACCAAAGCTCGTGTGTTACATGAAGTTAGCCATGATTTATTGATGCGGTTTGGTGGGAAGGTGCCTGAGAGCCAAGAGCAGTTGCTTTCGATTAAAGGGGTAGGGCTTAAGACGGCTAACCTGGTCATGGGGTTGGCGTTTGGTGAACCTCGTATCTGTGTAGATGTCCATGTGCATCGGATTTCAAATCGGCTTGGTTTGATTAAAACTAAGACCCCGGAAGAAACCGAGCTGGCGCTTATGGCTATTTTGCCGAAAGAATATTGGATTGAGTGGAATAAGCTTTTGGTGATGTGGGGGCAGAATGTGTGTGTCCCGGTGAGTCCGTGGTGTAGCCGGTGCCCGTTGAAGAAGGAATGTGGGAGAGTTGGGGTTGGGAAAAGTAGGTAAAAAAAGAGGCCTCGGTTTCCCAAGGCCTCAAAGTCTAGTAAAACTTAGATGTAATTATTTAGCAACAGGAGCTGGAGTTACAGTTTTTTCAGCTGCTTCGATTGCTTCTACTGCAGCCTTAGCTGTAGCTACGTTCTTCTTAGCTGTAACGATTTGTGTTTTAACTTTAGGAAGATCTTTGCTGTTAGACTTGGTGTAACTAGCTTCAAGTATTTCTAACATACTAACTTCTTCGTTAGCTTTAGCTAATGTTGCTTGAGCTGCTTCAAGTTTAGTTGGGCAACCAATAACATCGCTTATTTCTTCTTTTGAGAAGATACCTTTAACCGCTTCAACTGGATTCTTACTGTTCATTACGTATTGGTACGCAAGAAACGCACCAGCAGCTACACCAGCGTAAGTTGCAACAACACCGGCTTTTTTCCAGTTTGTAGCATCTTTGTTCCATGAGAATGTGTTAACTAAAGCATTCTTGGTGTTTGTTAATGTTCTTGAGAAGCGTGAAGTATCTTCTTTTGCAAGAACTTCTTTTACTTCTTTAACTTCAGGCGTCGTAATTTTACCGTTAGCATCTTTAACTTCTGCTACAGCTGCTACACCTTTAACAAGAATACCGTCTTTTTTAACTGCTGCAGATTTCTCGCCATAAGCTTGAAAACCAACAAAGCCAGTAAGAGCAGCTAATGTTGCACCGCTTACATAAGCAGCTCTTTTTTGTGTTTCGGTTAAAGCCGCAACCGGCGAAACCAATAATCCAGCGATCAATAATGCTGTTGAAATTCTCTTTATCATGATATTTCCCTTATTCGTTAATACGATTAATTAGTAATACGTTAACAACGATGATTTCTTTTACGCTGCCACATCATACGGTACCAATTGCGCGCTGGTAGTCATATGCTTTAGCTGCGAGGGAGAAAGTATGTTTTCGTACTTTCCGTAAATCGACCCGCCCCATGATTAGTTCTTCGTTTATCTTGTTCTAGCTTTGATGTATAGACAGGTTACCAGTATGTACAAGTTGCGTCAAACGGGTGCCTGACGGTTCTTTGATTCAAATTGTATTTTTTATTTTACTAAAAATAGCGTTATGAGCATGTTTTCTTGAGATGGGGGTTGTAACCACCCCCAAACCCCCAGTTACTAAGGACCTTTGCGAAAAGGCCCTTTGTGATCCCGTGCGCAAAAGGGGAACCCTGCTGATAGCGCTACGCGCTACAGTCGATCAATGCCGCTAATGTAGACTGTTCGAGCTAGGCCGGGTGATGGTCACGGAATTTTGACACGTCCTTGTGTTAACTAAAATTGATTAGGGGATTGTA
>CAYHBO010000064.1:0-6264 GCA_964354855.1 uncultured Pseudomonadota bacterium
CCGAATCAACAATTCTGAACGTAGCGAATTTCTCATCCAATTATTTGCACACGAATTAAAATCAACATAATTATTATCTGGATCATACGCAGCAGCATGAACTCCAGAATCATGAGACTCTGCGCGACGTGCATGTTCAAGCTCATGGACTAACGTCGGTGTAACGCCAACCGCAGGTAAGAAAAATTCTTTAAATTGCTGATTATTTGAAAGATCTTCTCCTGAAATTGCAGTTGCTAACAAACCCAAATATCCTGCAACCGAATAGTTCATCAAATTAATATTAAGCGATTTTTCTGACGGATGATAAAAACCTAGAACCTCATCAAATGGTTTATAATAAAAAATCGCCTGATTCAAGTTTGCTGATTTTCCAGCTATCTCAAGGTGTACTTTACAAAATTCCAGAAGACTTTCATTCATTACCTTTTTTATTATCGTAAGATCCCAATCTTGTCGCTGCGTGAGAGCTTCCCATTCGCGATCAAACGTCTTATCAACATGACTTTCTCGAGCTGTTTTCCATGATGCATGTTTCTCTTTAATAAAATCCATCCAAGAAAATAAATAGATGTCTATATTTGCCACCTTTTTATCAAACCATGGAATTACAACGGAACTCGCAAGCCCATATCGATCAAGAACGATAGAACGCTTCCACGTATCAAAAATTATGTTTTTCTGATCAATAAAATCTTTTCTTAATTTTTCTGAAGCGCTACTTTCTTGTTCTTGTAAAGACGTTCTATATACCTTTTTCTGGTCATCAGTCATGTTTTCAAATGATGCAAGAGACTGCTCGACAACCTTAAATTTTTCACGCCATCTTTTAAGGGCCTCTTGTTTTTGTTTATCAATTTGAGGTGCCAACACAGTAATCTCATCGTTAATAAATCTAGAAAAGCTCTTATTAGACCAAGCAGGTTTAAAGTAATCAAAAAACATATTCTCTGAAATATCTGGCAATGGAGAAATATCTTTCAAAAACTGCGGCAATATTTCACTTAACAAGATCCTACTGGTAACTTCACTTAGTTTCAACTGATCAAAAGCGGAACTACCACTATTGAAATGCGTAAATCGTGTATTCAAGAATGATGTATCTTTTACTCCTCGACGCAAGCCTGCGATAAAAGCCCCCTCTAATAACGCTTTCTTGATAGCAACTTTTTGTTCTGACGTCATTTGTAATTGAGTTCTACTTTGTACCGGTTGATACATGCCAAGACCAATATCAATAACATAACCAAGACTCATTTCAGCCGCGAGCGATGCAGGCAACAAATTCATTTGTTTTACAACAGATCTTAGTGGCCTAAATGGAATGCCATTGGTTGTTACAAAACTTTGTGAAAGATCATTCACACGAGAACGAACTCTAAAAGCATATTTTTCTGCCGTATCACCAGACACATGCCAAATCAAACGTTCTTGAGAACATACCGGCTCATTCAACAATACATAACGTTTATTACGAGCAAGCCATGGCCGTTCAACATTATTTCCTGTGGTTGATGCTTGCATCTCCTCAAGGAGCACTTGCACAGGATTTCTCCCTGGTAATTCAACCTGCGTTACCCCCACACTTGAACTCAAAAAGTCTTTTGCATAAAGCAGATCCATAATTGTTTTATCAACTGAACTCGACCTAAAAAGAATGCGTATCGAAGTACCAAAAAATGCTGAATTTACACCAAGCACCGAAACCGGAACTTCATCACACGTTAGGCATAAATCTTGTACCAACCCAGCTGCATCACGATGTGGCGTAATAGTAAGAAGATATGCCTTATCAGGTTTCTCTAAAAGCCGCGTAAGCACCGCAACCTTTTCTGCATTTTGATACATCTTAAATGAACCGTTCCCCATATCCCCGATATTGCCAAGTGCTGGTGATTTATTACTGTAATCAGGCAGGATAAAATCGGTTAATAATGTTTCAAGCGTAGGAAACCCAACAAAGTCTCGTAGCGTAAGACAGAAGTGTGATTTATTAGCCTCACCAGATGTAGAATCAACCATCTCAAGTTTATACAAAATCGTTGCAAGTTGTTCTGGCTTAGCAACCCCAGCAGCCAACAGCGTCCCAGCCTCTTGTCGAACCTTTAGTGTTGAGCGAGCCGCATCAATGGAGTTTTGCAGTGATTCAATAATCGATGCCTCAATCGGACTTTTTTCGCTACCAGCCTCAATATCCTGAGTTATTTTCGCTGTTTGAGTTCCTTCATCAGCGCCAGATTTTAACGCTGCAAGTTTTGCTTTGATCTCCCCCAACTTACCTTGCCGCAATAACTCTTTAATACCATCTCCTCGCACGTGCAGAGCAAATAGCTGTTTAAGCATAAATGATTGAACTTCATTACAATAGCGGTCAACAGGCGCATTAAGAAATTTACTTCTCTTTCTAAATGAGCTTTCTGATTGAGCTACATCCTTGATGAAACCTCTAATTGACTTAGTAGCAGACTCATTGGCAAACAATTTTATACGAGCATCAAGCGTTCGCATCGTCTTTTCAGCTTCATCTTGTGACGACTTGCAGCGCAATTGATAATACAATTCAAAGATTCTTTCTGGATCTATACGCTCACGCATAAACTGCTCAATAACAATGGTAAGTGCATTTTTCATAGATTTTTTTGATGCAACATTTTTAAGCACCGGAATCATATCATCTTGCAATAACGTATAAGTTATAAATAAAAGTTCCTCCGGCATTCTACTTTTATCGATAAGAATCGTAATTAAATCAAGAGGGACGCCTCTTTCATATAACGCAGCAAGAACAGAAATAGGTGTATTGGCCAAAACAGATGGCATGTATAAAAAATCTTTTTCAATATCTTGGGTACGATAGTCAAGCCGTGTTTGTGATTGAAAGTCTGCAAGCTGGAATTGTAGCAATTTTTTCTGCAGCTCAGGGTAAGAACTTAATGCTCTAACAAAAGCCGCAAATGAACTATCTACTCGTAAATCAGACGCCGGGATAATTGACTTAATCTTTCTTCTTTCTGACCCGTAACCGGACGCAATTGCCAAATTATCAGGAATATTAAGATATTTGTTATAAAGACCAAGAACTGTATCTTTCATCCCTGTTAGTACTGCATCATCACCAACCGACACAAGAAGATCAATCACCGTATTGACCATTTTAAGATCAACAGCAGAACCCTTAAACGTATTTTCATACGCAACGGCTCTCAGTATTTCATCTTGATGTTTCAGCAACAATTCATCTATTTTTTGTCGAGAATAGCCTGCAAGTGAGAATTGTGATGTTGGCAATAATCGCTCTCTCATTGCACGAAAGTTGTTCATATAGGAAAAACCAGATGGGGCCTCAATATGCATAAGAAGACTTTGGAATAATAAACCAAGATCCGTTTTTATTCGTCCCGTTACCGGATCTCGTTGTAATGGCCAAATTTGTGTTTTTCCAATCCAAATAGCTTGATCTTTATTGACAACGTTAATGCCATAACGCCTTAACAAGTCTTTAAATAAATAATTCATAACCACATAAGGCGCAGTTTTTTCTGCAAAATATGCATACGTCTCAAAATAAGATTTAAATAAAATATAATTATTCGGATCGTATGAACAGCTTTCAGCCCAATTTTTTGTAAGATTTTCTATAATATCTTGCGCGACCCATTGTACCTGTTGATCAATTGGAACACGATTTTCAGAAGCATCTTTTTTATGATAAGCCTGGGCCGAAATAAACCCATGTGACTTAAGATAGAATCCAATTTTTAATCCTAAAAACCAGATATAATTATTAGGGTTTGCCCAAAACGCATCTAAAGATCTTACATAGTTAAACTGGTCTACTTCTACGTTCTCTATTTTTGGTTTATTTACTCTTGCCACGTTATCTATAAGCTGAGCATGTTCTTCTATGAACTGCTCAAGTTCAGAATTATCGTATTTCGTAAAAAATTCAAATTTAACATCTTGAGGAGATTCTCCTCTCTTCCTATGCACATTATCGATTAAGATATTAAGTTTTTGTACCCCACCCTCTTCATAGGGCATAAAATTTTGATCTGGATATGCATCAATAATGTTAGTCACCACTTCTTTTATGCCTCCAAATTTTGCAGGGATATCTAAAAAAGTATTTGGCACAAAAAGGCTCGATCTAAGCCCCAATGAAGAAATCATTGGCTTTCTTTCCGCAACCTCCAAGCAACTTGGCTCAACAAAGAAGACTTTTACACCCGCAACAAGCTTCCCCTTCATTCCCAAATCTCTAATCAATTTTAGCCTATAATCAGGCAACGCCTCAATTTGACTATCAAAATAAGTTTTCAGATACTGTTCACATTTTGCATAATTATAATTAATAAGCTCCTTGTTAAGGGGCAAAAGAATAACCCTTGCACCCTTCAACATTTTTTTGAATTGTGCATAGTACTCAGCGGGGATCGGCACCAGTAAATCATTCCTCTTTAAAAAATCATTAATTTGTTCTTTAAAATAATTCGTAAAGCGACCGCGAATCTGCTGTGCGGCGGTCTGATCTTCCCATTCCTGGAGCCCGGAAAATAAAACATCGATCAACGAACAATCTTTATGAGAAGAAGTAGCAAGCTGAGCAAGTTCCTGTAGTAATGTTTTTTTAATCATTTTTTTGAGGTACTCTTCCTCAAAACTCATTGATTCAGGTCTGCTTGGGTCAGGAGAGAAAGCGAGCTCATCGCGAGCCAAGGTAAGTTGCGTTACCTGCGGCATTGAGATCAGCAAATCTCGCACCCCACCATCAGTACTCGTAAATGATTTACTCATCTGTTTATTGATGACAACCACACCATTAACCTCAAGTAATAAATGAGATTTTTCAGGATCTTTTTTCCCCTTAAACTCAATAAGCTTTGGCGTACGAATGTGTTCATCCCTAAGAGCCGTAAACCGTGCTTGAGAGATGTTTGTTACCCCCTTAGTTGATATACTTGGAACCAACAACTTAGTAAGAGCTATTTGAATAGGGATTCCGGTACCTTGATCACTTACCATCAGTCTATCCGGCAGCAAATCAACAAGTACTTCAACTTTACTCTTTTCATTGCCAGCATATTCAATATTTCCACCCGCAAGGTTCATCTTGATTTTTAGATGTGGATAAGCATCAAGATAATGCACAAACTCACGTAAAGCGCCACGCGTTGCTTCACTAAATGTCTTAGTCCGATCTTTCGGAATAATGGTAATTATGGTGCCAGATTGTTCTTTAAATTTTGTTATATCAACATTCTGCATGGCAACATCTACCTGGTCCATCCCCTCTTGCTTAGAAAATATAATTCTATAAGCGCGCAACTTATTATCAGCGTCAGGATCTTTATAACACGTTTCCACCAGTATCTCACAACCATCTGTCTCTTGATGTGAAAGAAAGCTAAAAATAGAGAAGAATCCCATCCCAAACTTTCCAACCGATTGTTCAGGTAAGACCATAGCATCACAGGCATTTACCACTAATTCTAAAAATGAGCGCGTATAATCGTGAAAAATACGCACCGCAGCATTACGCACCCATTTACGGGCCAATGCGGTTCGAATAGGATTAATGAATCCAGGATTAAAACGATCTTTAAGCGAAGCGTCATAGTCTACTTCTCCAAGATATGATTCTATAATGCTACTCAACCCAACAGGATTAATGGGCGGAATAATCTTTGTTAGATCTTCGATAATCTGGGCATCAGTAAATTTTGACTTAACTTTTTTCTCAGGGCGATATTTTGGAGGAACAGCAGTAGGGGTAAAAATTATAGGCCGATCTTCTATGCCACTGGAAGTTTTAATAGCTCCTCGTAATGTTGCTAATTTTCGAGATAACGTGGCGATATTGCCATCAACTCCCCTCAGTGAGGTATTAAGGTTGAAGAGCGCATTTCTTACAGAATCGGGACGAGAAGACTTTCGTGAAGAACTAAGTCTTCCCTGCAACTCAGCTAAATTATCTGATAAATCTCCACAGTTATTTTGTAAAGAGCCGAGGGATCCTCGTAATTTCTTGAGAGATCGTTGAGCTTCTTCATGCGGACTCGCACATCCATGATCACTCATCAACATGAACACAGAAAATAAAGCAAAAATCTGCAAGAACAAGTTCCCCAACATAAGCACTCCTTGATCTTCTGAATGAGATTTGACTAAAACACTTTTAGCATTTTATAAAACAATGGCTTTAAGAAGCAATAATCTCGAAACCCTTGACCCAATATCAATTTTTCCGGGTAATCGAAGTTTTGC
>CAYHBO010000065.1:0-6139 GCA_964354855.1 uncultured Pseudomonadota bacterium
GGTTCAACCTTACAACGTATACTTTTGGTTTTAGTGTTAATAACGGTTCTATTACGGAATTTGCAGCAGTGTATGCCAGTGAACCGGGGTCTTTCTCGCTCAACTATAGTAATCTTATGCAACTTTCTAAGCATGATAAGATTAAATTTTATATGAAAACATCTGCTATTGGTTTTGTGCAGTACTTTACCAATATAGTTACGTTGGAAAGTGGAAATGCTTACTTAGTAAGAATTTCATCATAGAGGGGTAGGTATATTTTTGTGTGGGTATATGTATTTTTGATTTGTTTTATTTTT
Organism: uncultured Pseudomonadota bacterium; assembly: GCA_964354855.1. Lineage (GTDB taxonomy): Bacteria > Babelota > Babeliae > Babelales > RVW-14 > CAYHBO01. The sequence continues at coordinate 300 of CAYHBO010000065.1, forward strand.
GAGATCCGTGCTGCGGAAGAATTGATCAAAATAAAATCAATTAAAAATAATAGTGTTTGCTTTTATTTATCCTCAGAATTTAGCAAACAATATGTGAGACAACCGTTGCGTCTTTCCTATCCTCAAGAAATAGATCTTAGCAGTCTTCCCCCATCAATTGTGGATATTCCTCTTATTACCAATGTTATTTCGGTAATTTGGTTTTCAGGGAAGACGTATTCCATTGAAGAAATGGATGAAGATCTTTATTATTCATTAATTAAAATAAAAAAATTCTTTAAACGTTTTTTTTATAATACTTCCTGGGATGGAGAACTAAAACCAGAACGATTAGTAAAAAATATTCCGCCTAAAACAAATGCCCCGCCTTCTGCGTTATTTACGGGAGGACTCGATTCTACGGCTACCGTGCTACGTCATTTTAATGAAAATCTCTCCCTCATTTCTTTTAATGATGCGCATGAGAATGCTATTGAATTTGTTAAAACGCACCATTTTGATTTCTATACCATTTATATTAATTATTATGATTTTTTAAAGCTTACATCACTAAACAAAGCTTCTATTGATATTTCTAAGTGGTTTTGGGATACCTGTATGGGCTTAGCATGGGTAGGTGCAGCAGCTCCATTTCTTTACGCAAAGGGAATCTCGCTGTTATATATTCCTTCAGGTTTTACTTGGCAGTCTTTCATTTTTCCCGATGGCCAAACGTTACAGCAACCAACTTCGCCTCTTATTGATGAAAATGTATCTCCGATGGGGCTACAGGTGAAACATGATCCATTTACGATGACAAGAACGGATAAGATAAAATTTATTTCAACGTTCTGCTCAGAGAAAAATATGTTAAAACCGCGGCTTGTCGTATGTAATCATTTCAAACGATCGAATACATCTTATACACATTGTAATAGATGTATGAAATGTTATTTAACAATGCTAGACATTTTGGCTATAGGTGAAGACTTACAAGATTATGGTTTTACACTGTCGGCACAGGAGTTTATTACTCAATTTAAATCTTATATTGAAACATTAAAAATGAGACGCGGAGGAACTTATGCTGCTTTTTCTGATACGCAAAATTACTTAAAACAAAACCTAGAAAGACTTCCTCAGATCCATCGGGCATTTTATGATTGGTTTATTTCAATTGATTTATGGGCGAAGATTGATGAATCTTCAAATCGCCCTCTGCGAGAAGTTCCGTTTAATTGGCATGATTATTACGATCTTTACCCTGGGATACTAAGTTTTAGATAATACTTCGATCTTTTTTTGTATTGCTTGAAATTCTTGTTCAGCTTTAACTGCATCAAAGAGTGTGTTAACTGTTGCTACATGCGTGTAATGGATACCGGTGAAATCGATAGTCTGATCAAATTTCTTTAGAGCAGTTTCTACGTTTTTGATATTTTGTAAAAGATCGTCTATAAAAATAATTCGTCGAGGGGTGTATTTTGCTTTTTTAAGGATATCGAGAAGTGCATGTCCTTTACCTTTTTCGCAGCCAAAAACAATTCCACTATGGTAAATATGCGTGTTAGAGCGAGGAATAGAATTTTTTTTTGTATCAAGATGAGGGAAGGAAAAATTGATATCTAAAGCTTTTAGTTGTGTGACGGTAAGAGGAGCAAATTGTTGTGGTCGCTTAGTGAGCCCCATAACAATAGCGTTGGATTCTTTGATCGCTTTAAAGACAGTTGGAGTTGTTGGTTCGGTGAAAGTATAAGTGCGATGAGGAAGTGTTTCCATATAGATTTTATGTTCTGAAGTAAGTGCTTTTGTTCGAGAAAATCCCATTGCTTCTTGTTGCTTGACGTAATGTTTTGCCCAGTGATGGGTGCCAAAGTGAGAGTCTAATTTTATGAGCGTTTCATCAATATCAAAGATAATCAAGGTGTGTTGATGATCCTGTTGCGCATGAATATACGGGAGAATTTCTTCGATATATTTGTGCTCAATGACAACTGGTTCTAGACGGGTTTGTATGGTAATTAAGCTGAGCAAGTTTACGGTTAGAGCTCTTAGATCAAACATGCGAAGCCTCTTCGATTGTTTGATGTGATAAAAACATATTTTATTGCTTACTTAGCCTGTTGATGCTGAGTATAGGTAAAACCTTTTTCCTGACTTACCTTAATACCTTTTCCAGGCGGGATAAGATTTACTGCTTTCAAATCATAATCAACCATAATTTGTACGAGTTCATCAAAGGTCACTCGCGGTTGCCAACCGAGTTGTTTTTTTGCTTTGGATATATCCGCATGTAAATGATCAACTTCTGTTGGGCGATAATAGTTAGGGTCAACGGTTATTAACTCATCACCAAGTTTGATTCCTGTGATGGAAGTTTTAACGCTTTTTACTAATCCGCGTTCTTTATCCCCAGAACCAACCCACTCTAGTTCAATACCTGCATAAGAAAAAGCTTTTTCAACAAAGGAACGTACGGTGTGACTTTCTCCAGATCCGACTACATAGTCATTTGGAGTTTCTTGTTGTAGTATAAGCCACATCATTTCAACATATTCTGGAGCAAAACCCCAATCTCGTTTTGAATCAAGATTGCCTAAGAAAATATTTTTTTGGTTCCCAGCAAGAATATTTGCTAACCCACGTGTTATTTTTCGTGTTACAAACGTTTCACCACGGCGTGGGCTCTCATGATTAAAAAGGATCCCATTGCATATAAAAAAGCCATAAGCCTCACGATAATTTATTGCTATCGAGTGTGCATAAAGTTTTGCAGCAGCATATGGACTTCGTGGATAAAAGATGGTCTGTTCATTTTGTGGTGGCAACACGGATCCAAACATTTCTGATGAAGATGCTTGGTAAAATTTTGTTTTTATACCACTGCGACGAATTGCCTCAAGAAGACGCGTTGTTCCTAATCCGGTTACATTGCCGGTGTATTCGGGCATATCAAAAGAAACTTTAACGTGAGATTGTGCTGCAAGATGATAGATTTCATCGGGTTGAACATTCCAAATTAATTCACTTAAAGTTCCTGGATCAGCAAGGTCGCCGAAATGTAAGAAGAGTTTTGCTTCAGTTTTATGAGGATCAATATAAATATGATTAATGCGTTGTGTATTAAAAGACGATGAGCGACGGATGATTCCATGTACTTCATACCCTTTAGATAGCAGGAATTCAGCTAAGTATGATCCATCTTGACCGGTGATACCCGTAATAAGGGCTTTCTTTGGTGATCTGGTTACATCTGCAAGATGAGGGGATTGTTGATCACTATTTATAGCTTTTTCTATCAGCGGGTAACTTGTTGAATAAGATAAAAATAGTATCGAAAATATTTTTAGCTTCATAATTTTTTCTCTTTTTTAAAGTTAATTAAGATTAATTAGAACCACTCATTTTAATTAAATTACTCTGCTTGTTTTTTTTATGCAAATACGGGATAGATTTTTTAAAAATAACAATCTGAAGATGCTTTTAGATAACGTTTACAATCGAATTAGTTTTGATGCTGCTCAAGCATTTTATGATAAATTTTTGGTAGCGCTATCTTTAATTCAGTACTCATTTTTTTGAATAGATCATTTGGAATTGAAATCGCTGATAATCCTACCTTTGACTTGAAGTAAGGAACGGTTTTGTGTTTTTCGGTGAGCGTTCCTTCATCAAGTAACCCCTTGACCGGGACTTTAAGATATCCTCCAAAGATATCTACGAAAATTTTTCCGGCATCATGTCGTAATGCGAAGTAGATCCGAAAGGTGGGGTCATAAAATTTATTGTGGCGCATTATTGGTGTTGATGGGCAATATGCTTCAACGAGAAAGATATCATCTTCGTTATCTTTCCAATAGGAGTAGGTTTGTGATGATGTTTCATAAGTGTCTTGAGTTATTTGAAGTGATTCATCATGGCGGCAGATATATTTCAATGTTACATCAAGATCCTGTTTATCGATCATAATAACCCCTTTGCCAAATAGCGCACCAATGGGTTTGATAACGAAAATATCGCTTTGAACGCTTTCTATAACTTGATCAGCAAGTGTAGACGTATATTTTTTTGGGAAAACGTTCCATCGTGGTTTATACATTTGCAATGAAGAGTCTTCAAAGAGTGATGCCCCCATATGCTTGTACCTTCCATATTTACTTCCTACTTCATCAAGAAAAAGATAATGTGGATGGTTTTTCTTAAAAGAGTCAATATCAATGGGTTCTGAGGGTTGTGGGTTACAGATAATAATTCCTTTATAGTTGTGTAGATTGGTAGCGTTAAAAGGCTTTTTATCGGTCTGTTTGTTAAATAGAGGATCTTGTTCTAAGGCTTCAAATGAGGAATGATAATGTCCTCCTATTTTAATAAATTCATCCCAAGCATTATTCTTGTGTTCACTTAAAGTAGCTTTTTTATGGTCCCTAGGTTGAATGCCAACAAACCATATCGGCATATCAAGTTGTAATAGGTACTCCCAGAATAATGGCCAGAACGGGGCATACATACGAGTAGGGGTATTGTTGACGAGTATTTTAATGGCTGTATCACCAAGACCGGATGTTTTAGCTCGTCCAAATTCACAAATTTTTATGTGATTGTCATATTTAAAATCAATAAAAAGAAAGGAAATATCAGCGTTAAAATTTTTATTGGCAGCATCAATTACCGCGGTATCGAATCTAATATTTTGTAGAGGAGCTTTTGAGATGAGTTCAAACATATTTAATGCATTGGTAGAAAAACTTAATGTTATTGATGTAATTATTACTAATGTGTTTATCAATAGGTTCATACAAGTTCCTTTATTTTATATAACAACCCATAGTGCTTTAGCGAAGTTTTTGAGCAAAATATTGAAATTATAGTTGTGAGAATAGGTAAATGGTTATCTTTGAGATATTAAAATACTTGGAGCTCAATCTAAATACGTTTCCTTATAGGAGGATTTTACATGAAAAGATATATATTCACATTACTATTGGTATTTTTATACTCGACTCTTAACAGTGCACTCGTTTTAAGTGAAAAAAGAGAGAAAGTTGAGCCGTTGCATGCTGTTATAGAGATAGCAAAAGGTACATCGGTAAAGTATGAAGAGGATAAAAGTACTGGCAAGATGGTTGTAAATCGATTTCTTTATACTGCAATGAACTATCCGTTTAATTATGGGTATATACCAAATACTCTTGCAGAAGACGGTGATCCGCTTGATATAGCAGTTATCTCAACCTCCGCGGTATTCTCGGGTTGTATTCTGCCATCGCGTATTATTGGGATGCTTGAAATGGAAGATGAAGCGGGGATTGACCATAAAATTATAGCGGTGCCAACACAAAAAATAGATCCATCTTTTGCGCATGTTAATGATATTGATGATTTGGATGCAAATACAAAAAGTTGTATTAAACATTTTTTTGAAAACTATAAATCTACCGAACCAGGAAAATGGGTGAAGGTAAAGAATTTTCTAAGCAAAGAGGTTGCTTTTAAGGTTATGCAAAAAAGCCAACAAGCGTATGAGCAGGCTTTTGGCGGAGAAGTTTTATGCTTAAAATTCAGAGGGGGCTTTGGTAGGCCTTTTCAGGACGCGAGGCTTAGAGATTGAGTATAACTATTAGAGAACAGGATCAAACCAAAATTCATTGTACTTAGTTTTGCAGAATCAAATTAGTGTTCATGTCTTGACAAAGAGGGGTGATCACCATGACCTTTGTATACGATTATTAACAAGGAGTAGTCATGAATTTCTTCTATTTCAAGAATCTTTCTATTGTTGGTTTATGTTTTTTAAATTGTCTTCAACCTTTTTTAATCGCGATAGGTTAATTCCTCGAGGCTTGCCTCGGCAATTTCTGAAG
>CAYHBO010000066.1:0-6067 GCA_964354855.1 uncultured Pseudomonadota bacterium
ATAATCTCGAAACCCTTGACCCAATATCAATTTTTCCGGGTAATCGAAGTTTTGCATTGCATGATAACATTACGGTATGTGGTTTGGATGTGTTGAGAGAAATTAAGATTTAGTCAGATTATTTTGTACTTGGTTGTGCTAAGTTTTCCAAATATTTTATTTGCTCTGCGTTTGAATACCACCAGATATCTGTGCTGTTGGCATCTTTATATGTCTTTAACGTTTGAATGCGATTAAGAACAACATCTTCTTTGCCAAGACTTATCAATGTCTTTGCAGCTCGTATGTCAGCTTGTTTTTCTTGGTGTTTTACGATGGATGGTAAGACCCCAAAATAAATGCCAGTTAATGTTGCACAGGCTATTCCTGTGTATATTGCAACTTTAGTTATTTTTTTCTCAGGCAGATATTTATTTAATTTTACCAAACCAAAGATGCTTAAAGGCAATGCTACCGCAATTCCGGCTAGAATTTTTTGATGGTGATTTGATGCATAGTGTGCTGCTTCATGATAGATGTGAAATAATTTTTCTTCTTGGGTACAGGTATCAAGGTACGCTTCATCTAACCAAAGGCCAAATGTGGTAAATGATGATAAGTTTATGCGTGCAAATGCTGGGCCAACGCCATTCATCTGCTTTACGGATACGTTGTCGGGGTTTTTAACCCCTAAGTTTGTTAATGCTTGATAAGTTAAGTCTTTGTATGTAGGGCTCGCGTCTTGATTGCCCAGTACTGAGCAGTAGAGCTTGGATGCGATGCTTTGTCCTGCATCAAGTGCATTATAGGAAAAAGAGAGTGCTAAAAATAGTGAGTACGTTATTTTATGCATGAAACCCTACTTTGCCTCCGGCTTGTCATCGAAGAAGAAATAATGTAAACAATTTTTTTTGAACACTTTAAGAAATAGAAAAGAAACAATAAATATCAATGAAATGGTGCTTTGACGAAAAAATAATAAAGTATGACGAAAAGAAGAAGAATCTTCATTCTTTTAACTATGACTTATAAACCAACGGATATGCCGCAGGATTTTTGAGTGAAGCAACCTCTAAATCAACATCAATCGCTGGCCAATGAAGATGTTTTTGATAAAGGTATTGCACGTCATAAATTTGACTAATAGTTGCATCTCGAAACCATGGATAGCGTAAAAAGTCCAAAAAAAATTCTTCATGATCAACTAAAATCCAAATTCCATGCTGAGATATATTTTGCACTTCAGCAACTGAAGTGCTTGTTCCAAATTTTTTCAATTTCTTTTTCATGTTTTTTCACCAATTTTTCAAGTTCTTTAAGTTGACGATCTGAAAATCCACTGTAGTCGGCAAGAGCTACCACCGGTTTAATCCAAAATTTTGCTTCCCCATCAGGAGAAGAAATATGCACATGCATTCTACTTTCTTCCCGAGAAAAGAAGAAAAAGCGATAACTTTTATGCCTAAAAACCGTTGGACTCATTGTGCTAAAATCCTTTTTTACTAATCACACTACAAAGCCAAGACTTCATTCAAAATATCAAAAGCAGAGTACACCAGAAAATAGAAAAAAATCTAGAAAACAAAATCAAACTAAAATCAGCCCTACTTTGCCTCCGGCTTGTCATCGAAGAAGAAATAATGTAAACAATTTTTTTTGAACACTTTGAGAAAGAGAAAAGAAACAATAAATATCAATGAAATGGTGCTTTGACGAAAAAATAATAAAATATAACAAAAAAGAAGAAGACACAATGTGCCCGGTCCAGCCTTCGCTAAAGCTACGGCGGACAAGCAGGGCCGTTTAGATGATTAATAAAATTTTCTATGTGCCCGGCAGGGCTTACACCTACGCTAAAGCTACGGTGCACAAGACGCCCTCAAAAAACTAAATTAACAGATAACATGTGCCCGGCAGGGCTCGAACCTGCGACCTACGGATTAGAAATCCGTTGCTCTATCCAACTGAGCTACGGGCACAAACTTTGATTCGATAAAAATGGTCGGGGCGGCCAGACTCGAACTGGCAACCCCTCGCTCCCAAAGCGAGTGCGCTACCAATTGCGCCACGCCCCGACTAAAACTTGATTTCTAAGAATCCCTGCTGATGAAAAGTGGGGTGAATGACGGGGATCGAACCCGCGACATTCGGAACCACAATCCGACGCTCTACCAACTGAGCTACATCCACCAGGTCACATTATTCGCTTTACAAGCATAACCCGTTACAGGTTTTTTAAAGAACAAACATCTTCAATCGCACGTCTTTACGACTCAAGATAAGACACAGTATATTTCTTTCGTGATAAAAATCAAAAAACTTTAACATTTTTTTAAAAAAATTTATCAAAGGGCCAGAAAAACTCCCTTAGACACGCTTCAGTAATAATAAACAGCCACAATCAACCTACATCTCTTGTCCAAAGCGTTTCAATAGGTAAAGCAATTAATTTGTCACCAAAGGGTACTGATAGCGAACCAGGATAAAGCACTATCCCCCGTAAAAACTTTTCACCCATAATTTCTTTGAGGTAATTAAGTCCTTTAAAATCATGATTATCGACTGTTTCACTGCTTTTGATTTCGATGCCAATAATGTTGCCCGCCCTATCTTCAAGAATAAGGTCAACTTCGATGCCATTGGCTGTTCTAAAGTGGAATAAATTAATATACGTTGAACTCCACGTGAGCTGTTTAATAATTTCTTCAACAACAAAATTCTCAACAATCCCTCCCGCCAGAATAGAATCATTAAGAAGTCTTTCGGTATTTATTCCAATAAGAAATGATAAAAGACCGGTATCAATAAGATATGTTTTAGGTGATTTTACAAGACGTTTACCAAAGTTTTGGCTCCATGCTGGAAGAAATTTTACTATAAAACAAGCTTCTAGAAGTGCTAAGTAACGATGCAGGGTGACTGCTGGAATGCCGCTGGAACGTGAAAGTTCTGCAACATTTAATAGATTTCCAACGCGTGTTGCAAGTAATCGTAAAAGTTGTGAAAATTCTCTGATATTCGTAATATTTGCAATGTCTTGAACATCCCGTTGTACTAAGGTGGTAATGTAGGAATTAAACCATGCATCACGATCATCAGTAGTTAATCCCTGTACCATGGGATATCCGCCAGCGAGAATCTTTTCATATAAGCTTCGTTTAGATAAAGTTTTTAACGGGGCTCTTGGTATTTCATTATTAAAAACACGATCAATAAAATTTTCTTGAACGCCAAGAAGCTCTCCTTGTGATAAAGGAAGCATATTAATAATTTCCATACGTCCTGAGAGCGAATCGCCAAGCTTGGGAATTAAAAGGGGATTTGTCGATCCAGTTAAGGCGTATCTTCCAAAATTATTGTGATTGTCTACATCGTATTTAATGGGTAAAAAAATCTCTGGAACTCGTTGAACTTCATCAAGAATGACCGGTTTATTAAGGTTTTCGATAAACCCCATCGGATCTTTTTTTGCGCTTTCTAAAGCACGAAGATCATCAAAGGTAGCAAAATGATACTTGAACTCGTTCCCTATACTTTTAATCAAGGTCGTTTTTCCTGATTGTCGTGCTCCGGTTAAAAGAACAACACGCGACCGCGACAAAGCCTTTATCAATAAGTGCCGAATATTACGTTCAAACATAGCGAATCTCCAACATTGTGTAAATCTTCCATTATATGGTAGTAAATATACCATCAGATGGAAGATTTACACAAGGGTATCTTAAATGACTTCCTAATCGTTATTTTGAAGCATGTAAATTAATGTATCGAATCCATTAAGCGGTAAAAAGCGGTAACTTTTCCATCTCTTTCCAACTCAAAAAAGTCCCATACGTTCGAATCTGCGTTTCTTCACCAGCATAAATCACATACCCCTCAAGACCTTCTTCCTGCGCAAGTTCCTTCCAATGAAGAACTCCCTTAAAAAGATCTTTTGCCGCCGTCATACTCGCTTTTATTTCTATAGGAATCATCTTATTCCCACGTTCAATAAGACAATCTACTTCATAACCACTTTTATCACACCAAAAATAGGCACGAGGAACACGCCCATGATGATAATAAGTTTTAATAATATCTGAAATAATTGCAGTTTCAACAAGGTTTCCACGGTAACTGCTTATGTGTAGATCTTCAGACGATTCCAAGCCCAATAATGAACAAGCAAGCCCGGTATCAAAAAAATAAAGTTTAGGACTTTTAATTAAGCGCTTATTAAAATTTTTGTTATGAGGCTGTAACAAAAAAATAACATAACTAGCTTCGAGAACCGAAAGCCATGCGCGTGCCGTCACAGCAGTGATATCACAATCATTTGATAATGAAGTAATATTCAAAATCTGACCGGTTCGTGCAGCACACAATTTCATAAATTTTCTAAACGTAGTAAGGTCTCCTACATTTCGTAGATTTTTAACATCGCGCTCTACATACGTAGCAATATAATTTTGATACCAATCACGTGATAGTAAAAATGGATTAATAAATAATTCAGGATAAGAACCCTTACTTACCAATGTTTCAAGCATCTCAGGAAGATGATTTGAACGAGCTAATTCATGAATAGTTAAAGGAAGCAAGGTAAGCAAAGCTATTCTACCTGCAAGCGTTTGTGTTATTGCCTGATTCATAAGAAAATTTTGAGAGCCAGTTAACACAAAATATCCAGGTCTTCGATTTTTATCCACGTACAATTGAATATACGATAAAATCGAAGGAACATGCTGAAACTCGTCGATAATAATACCGTATTCATTTTCACGAGACTTAAAAAACCCGTGCGGATCATTAAGAGCTTCCTCGCGAGCTTCAATAATTTCTTCAAAAGATATGTATTTATGATTTGGGAATACTGTTTTTGCAAGTGTAGTCTTTCCCGATTGCCGAGGACCAAGAATAGCAACAACGGGAAATGCTTTAGATACACGCTCTAAGGTAGCTGACAACGTCCGCTCTATCATTAAAATCCCCTTTAGATAAAATTTTTAGTAAATCATTACGGACAAATTATATCATTGAGTATTCATTTTGTCCAAATCAGTCACTCCCACCTATCCAGAACCACTTTCCATGATCTCCACCAAAAATCGCCCCTACCTTCAAACCATTCCCTCTTTACACTTTTTTTTATTTCTACTTGAAATTTTAATCAAATTTATCGTACAATAAAATAGTAATAAATTTTAACTATTTTTATTGTACGATAAATAAAGGGATTTAACATGAAATTAACACGTATTATACTCATACTTTTGATGACCTTAGGGGCTTCATCTCACGTAATTCTTTTTGGAATGTTCGATGACGAAGGACCTAAGAAGCGATCTTCACAAGCTCGCAGTGTCAAAGCAGGAAAAACTGACGAAGAAAAAAAAGAAGACAAACGAGAGAAAGATATCAGAGATAGAAAAAAACAACGCAACAATGCCCTTGATCAAAAACGAAACCGAAGAGGCTCTAACGATCTTTTCACGCAACTTGATGAAGGCATCAACTACCGCGGCACCCTTGATGCAGCGGTTTCTCAAGAATTAATAGATCGCTTAAGCCATACCGTAGGAACCCCTGAACAACATATAGAGGTTATGAATCAATTTATCTCTTATGTTGGCGATAAAATGGCAAAGCTCAACCTGGATGGTCGTAGCAATCTTGGTAAATTAAGAGAAGCGGTTAAAAACATGCGCGATGAGTTTCAACATGATGCCCAACAGAAACAATCAAAAATTAACCCACAAGAAGAAGCCATTGTAGTAGCAGATCGATCGGTATTCGAACATCTTCCACGAGCTGCATCTTCTTTTTTCAAGTTTCTTGGAACCAAAGCGTATAGCTTTGGAACCGGCGCCGTCAACCTAAGTGCTTTTGTTATCAAACAGGGAGCCATTGGTTATGTTACTCAGTCAGTTATTCAGGCTTCTGGTGGCGGCATGGCTATCACCTTTCTTGTCAATCTTGGCATAGCAGGTGCTCCTGAAGCCTATCATCTTTATGAATTGAGCCAACAAGGCAAATTAACTCAACCGGAACTCACCGCCGCTCTTAAAAGAACTGTTACTAACACGGTCGTAAGAATGGCTCTTGCTGC
>CAYHBO010000067.1:0-5846 GCA_964354855.1 uncultured Pseudomonadota bacterium
ATTAAATACAAAGAAAAAAGTCTATTTCGTTCGAACAGGCCTTACAAAAAAACAGGCTTTAGTGTTACGCGATCTGATTACGGCTCAATACCCTACTTTATCCTACACATTGATCGCCATTAATGATGCCAATGATTTTTCAAGTCCTTGGCATGAGAAAAATATCCGTAATGTATCTCTTAATATCACATCTGTATTATCAACTCAATGCGATAATACAGTAAAAAATAAACGATTAGATCAATCAAAAAAACCTTCTATCGGTATTCTTGTTCGAGGTGAATCTTTTAGAATTGGAGAACAAAATAGTCGCCTTTCTGGCGGACCGTTATCTGAAAAGTTACAAAACCAAGCTGCAATTTCTCTTTATGAACAGATTATATTTCCATTGCAAAACATGGGATATGAAACACACCTCATTCTCGATACATTTCCTCGAGATCATTATAAATCGATGCTATCAGCGTTGTATCCTGATGGAAAACTTTTTTTGCGCGCTTGCAATGAAAAGCAAGTTGTTAATCTTTGTAATGCTGTTAAAAATTCGACAGAAAGCTATCCAGAAATTAATTATTGGCTTATCGTTCGCTTTGACATGTGTTTTCATTACGCATTTCAATCTATTTTAAAATCAATCGTAACTGAAAAAAATCGAATACTTTTACCTTGGCGAATGCCAGCAGGTCTATTCAAAGAATCTTTTGCTGCAGTATGTGATACCTTTTATTGGCTCCCAAAAAATCAAACGAATCATTTTTTAGAGGGATTTAACATCGTCGTTCATAACGACGATGTTCATAAACTTTTAGATAGCCTTATCCCCTTAGTGGGAGAAGCGGGTGTTGGACTTGTACTTGAAAATGAAATTTATCATTCAAATCCTGCAAAATTACGAAATCCATACTATTCTTTTGTACAACGCACAGATTCTCATTTAGTGACTTCATAAGCCTTGAACAACAAGAATAGTCAACACTATCTATATTCGCGAGCGTTTAAAAGCTCATACTTCGCAGCATGGTCGTTGCCTGATCAAGAATATGAGTACTTACACCCTCATTACGTAAAATGTCGATCGCAACATGCTGATGAGAAATCCCAGGCTCAAGCTTAAATGGATATTCAATTATCCCATTTTCATGAACGTTCACGGAAACTTTATAATTCATAACACGATCATTTCTTTCTGAAAGTCTCGTTAACAACTCAAAGTGGGTTGCGACAAGATTAAGACTATTTTTTTTCTTAGCGAGATCATCAACAATACTAAACGCTGCCACCGAACCTTCTCGTGGTGATGTTCCATTAAAGACTTCATCAAAAAGCGCAAAGCTAAATTTTCCAGTCCTCAAACTATCAATGCGCTTCATAAGTTCAACCACACGTAATACTTCAGCTTTGTACAATGAATTCCCTGCACCAATGTCATCGGTAATGTTTAAGTAAGTTGCAATTGAAGTAAATGGTGTCAGCGTAAACTGCTCCGCAGGCACCACCCCAAACGTCTGTGCTAACAAAATATTTAGTGCTAATGCTTTAAGAATAGTTGATTTTCCACCAGCATTCGGCCCCGTAATTACCAAATTCAACGCCTGATCATTAATCCCCAACTGTACTGAATTTGGAATCACAACATTTTCATTCACCATTGGATGCCAAAAATTTTTCACATTAATGAACGGCGTCTCAGCTAATGCATAATCAGCAAAGCACCAATGAACACGCTTAGAAGAGAACTCTTGATAGAGTTTTGCAAATGAAACATAGACATCGAGCCCCGCTATAGCATCAACCGCTAAAACAAGCTCTTCTTTAACTTCATGCATTAAGAAAAATGACCGTAAAACAACGCCTTTGTGACCAATAAAAGATGGCTTTTTACGAAGCGTTTCTGCATCCATAAGCTTCATAAACTCAATAATCTTTTTATCTTTAGATGCAAACAAATCAAACAATGGTTTAAATTCTGCAACATGACTGAGTTCAGGATGTTTTAATAAGATTTTATTAATCTCACGCAATGCATTCATGGTTTGTGAAACTTGATGCATAAGCTCATGCACAAAGCAATCAAGCATATACATACCTTGAGTCATATCCACCATGCGCTTAATGCCAAACCCACACATCACCGCACTTGCTAATGCAAACGTAACCTGTAGCGATCGATTGGTTGGCCACAACTGCTCCATTTTCTTCCAGAAGAACGAAATACCTAGCCCTCCAGCTCCCTGATGTTCTTTTTTAACTGTATTGAATTTACTTTCATCAATCATGCCACAAGCCCGTAAAGCCCCGTACACCGCTAATGATCCTGTGGCAAATGTAGCAATGGACAGATTCGTTATATTACCCATATGCATCGTATAACCCATAAAAAACAGGAGCGATTTTTTTTCATTCAAAGATTTTATGGGCAATAATCCACCCTCTAAATCGCGCTTGATGTCATCATGTGCCCAAAACGAAAGAAAAATATTTTCAGTCTTCTGCACGGTCATCAGTTGTTGATTAAGTTGTTCCATAGCATCTGGACTGCGACTTAATATCTTTATGGTATTTTGTCGATGTACAAGTAACTCATGATTATCTGTTGGCTGGGCAAACATCCAGCACAGTTTCACTTTCCCATACTCCGTAAGCGTTCGATCAATCATTGATGTAAAAAATGGTGCTCCTGGTTTTTTACCCGCAAATAATTCTAAATCAAGCCACGTTGATTCATCATTTAATGGCACCGATATTTTTTGTGTTTGTTTTTTTTCAACGTCTGCAAACAACGTATACGCATCTTTTCTTTTTTTATCAGGGGATGGGTTGAACCTTCGCGGCCGATATTTCATTAAAAATTCAACAAAAGAATAACAACTCCAATGATCATCAACAATAGGAAAAGAACGCATGTTAATGTCTTCAACTTTTTTCAGCAATGTTTTTGTGGCTTCAGGTGCTTGTTCTGATTGTTGGGTAGCAAGAATAGTTGGGATGAGCGTAAGCAATAAGAAGAGAATTTTAATCATGAAGGGGCTCCGGAAACAATAGATTTATATATGAAACCGGCAGTATAGCAGAAAAAATCACTCAATAAAAACGGCAATCTTATCAACGATTTTTTTAAGCTTCCTATTGGATTTAACAATAAAAACAGGCCTGTTAGTATTCCTCTGAAAAGTTGAAATAAGCTCACGAATAATGGGACGATAAACCCGATTGTAACGCCAGGCATAACAAATAAGCCCCCAGGTCATAATTGATTGACTATCTTTTTTGTTGTAAAAACGATTTTTAAGCCAACGCCAAACAATCCGCCACAAACACTTAAGCGTAGGCATATCTAGAAAAATAACCATATCTGCAACGGCTATACGCTCAACAATGGTATTCATCTGATTACCATCAATGATCCAGGAAGACTGCTCAATCAACATTTGATGAGTCTTTTTAAAAAGCTCTGCTTCAGATTCAACCCAACCTGGTTTCCAATAATAATAATCCAGATGGTATACCGGCAAGAAGAACCGTTGCCCTAAAACTCTAGCCAACGTAGTTTTACCCGCGCCAGCACAACCTATAATAACTATTTTCTGAACTTTTAATGACATAACCTGTTCTTAGATAAAAATTGATAACAATTCACTCATTCTATCCCCATAAAGAAAAATTTTAAAGTATTAATCGGACCATCTTTGATTTTTCCAAGGGCTATTCTTATAATAATCAAAAAAAAGGGAACATTTTACCATAAAAAGGAGTTGCTGGATGAATGTACAAGTGGAGTCTGCCTATAAAGGAATTACTGTAGAACTTTATGACTTATGGTTTAATGAAAGAGGAATATCGAAAGACTTTATTTTTTATGAAAAAGCCATTCGTAAAAATGATGGGCTCGCACTAGAAATTGGTTCCGGCTCAGGACGATTACTTTTACCGTATATGCAACGAGGACTACGCGTTTATGGCGTTGAACCATCAAACGAAATGATGCTTAAATGCCTAGATAAAGCATCTCAACTAAAACTTGATCCAACCATTTATCCACAATACATGCAAGAACTTAACATCCCATTGCTCTTTAGTACCATTTACATTCCCCTTTATGCTTTTCAATTATTAATCACTGAAGCTGATATCATGGGAGCCCTGCAACGCTTTTATCTTCATCTTAAACCTGATGGAGAATTATTAATTTCACTCTTTGTGCCAAGTATCACCCCGGTTAGCCAAGGTGTATGGCGTGTTGTACGTACCGTTGAGCGACCGAATGACCAAGCAATTGTGATCCTTTCTGAGTCATCATACAGTAACCGATTTGAACAAATTCACACAAAACTGATTCGTTATGAAATATGTATAGAAGAACGATGCGTTGAAACCTACATTAAATCAACACGATCTCGTTGGTATCATCCACGAACCTTACATGCAATGCTTGAAAAAGTAGGATTTGAAGATATTTCTTTTGGTGGTGATTATTCAGAAGCGCCAGCAAACGATGGCCATGAATCTCTTGTTGTTTCGGCACGTAAATAAAAACGCCACCGAAACAACACAAAGTTTTTTAGAAAAATTCTAAGATTTAAAAAGAAGAAAAGACAATTAGATACTTACGATACGAATGATCGTTTGTTGTTGTCTATGTCCTTGTTTAAGACGATATTTTTTACGTCTCTTAAACTTGAAAATAATAATTTTAGGATTTCTCATTTGCTTAATGATACTGGCTTGAATGGTAGCACCGGTAACATAAGGCTTACCAAACTCAAATTTCCCATCAGCTTCTTTGCGAAAAAGAACTTCAGAAAATGAAAGCTCAGTACCAGCTTCTCCAACAAGTTTTTCTACTGAGATAGTTTTCCCAGGAATTGCTTGATATTGTTTTCCACCGGTTTGGAAGATAGCATACTGCTCAAAAATTGGCTTACTGACACGTGAATCCATGGAAACGATAACCTTTCTAAAATTTTAGCGTTGCAACGATAAAACTAAAAACAAATAAATCAAAAAATATAAGAGATTTAACAAATCTACAAGATTTAAGACCTATGCATTGTAATGAATTTTAAGGTTACTGTCTACAAGGATATTTGGTTGTCATGTAGTATTATTTTATCCCCGACTTGCCGTCTTATCACCGTTACTGGTCATCTTATCAACTGACTGAAGAATCGTCTCAATCGATAAAGTCTCTAATTTTAACAGAATAATAAGATTGGCACTATGTTCTGGTGGAAGTAATCTATTAAGTTCATTAATGACTATTATTCCAGCAGGAGTCTTGAGGAAATTAGATATTTTTTGCAGTAAAATGTGAATATCTTGATCTGAAATCTGATGGTTTTGAGACGATTGGCTTATGGCATTCTTAATAGTTTGCAAATCAAATGATCTCGTACTGCTATGATCATTAAATGCTGCAAACAGCTTAGTGAGTGTAGCTTTGTTATCTTTATAAAAATTCAGAGCCTCTCTTCTATATGATGCTCCAGCATTATTTAACGCTCTATAAATACTCACCCCAACCTCAGCAGGCGTCTTTCCCAATTCTACTGGAGTAGGAGATGCTACAGCAACTGATACTGCAAACCCACAAACAAATACTAAGCTCGATATCTTTATAATACTCATGCTATACCCTTATGCAATTTTCATGGTTAAACTTTGATTTTTCCCTAAAACCCACAACCCAACCCATTTAATCTTAGCCTCAGGTTAAAGAAGGATTTTTTAGAGTCAACTGCCCCCAGAAGAGTGGCAAAAAAGGCCTTGTTTTACGGCAAAATATGAGATTCGAAATAAAAATAAAACCTAGCAGAAATTAAATCCTTCGAGACACCCTGCGGGCTCCT
>CAYHBO010000068.1:0-5652 GCA_964354855.1 uncultured Pseudomonadota bacterium
ATAATATAGTATTTTTGTATAAATTTAGTGAAATTCTGTTCTTTTTGTCTTGAATCTTGCCTGTGTGAGGCTTGGCCGTTATCATTAAACATCCAAAGTGTATATACCAATAAAAAGCATTAAAACAGGAACCTAACGTATATGAAAATTTTTCTTGATACCGCCAACTACCAAGACATTAAAAAATGGGTTGATACCGGACTCATTGATGGTGTAACCACAAATCCAAGTTTATTGAGTAAAGAGGGTGCTGATATCAAAAAAAATCTTCTTGATATTTGTGCGTTGATTGAAGGCGATGTAAGCATCGAGGTCGTTGAAAAAACTCCTGAGGCGGTTTACCAACAAGCGCGTGAAATTGCGCAACTTGCCGATAATGTTGTTGTAAAAATTCCGTTTAGTGCTATCTATCTTCCGGTGATGAAAAAATTAGTTGAAGAAGAGGTTCGCTTGAACATCACTCTTGTTTTTTCAACGTTACAAGCACTTATGGTTGCAAAACTTGGTGTTTCAATGATTTCGCCATTTATTGGTCGGCTTGATGATACTGGGGTTGAAGGCATGGATCTGGTGGCTGAAATTATGGATATTAAAAATACCTATGATTTTGAAACTGAGATTTTGGCTGCCTCTATTCGTACCATTGGTGCGTGGAAACAGGCTGCTCTGCTTGGGGCTGATATCGTTACTATGCCACCGTCAGTGTTTGAAAAAGCAATGCATCATCCGTTGACCGAACAAGGCATAGCTATGTTTGATGCGGACTGGAAAAAATTAGATAAAAAATCCTTGCTTTAATTTTTGAACAAGTCATAATTCTGTCGCGATGAATTCAACGTGTCTGAGGGTAGTAATGAAGCTTGTCAGACGATGTTTTAGAATAATCTTATATCACTTATATCTATTATTTTCTGATCTGATTGTCATCCTGAACTTGTTTCAGGATCTAGTCAAAAAAACTATCTTAAAGCTAGCAAGAAAAAGTCTGGATCCTGAAACAAGTTCAGGATGACAACCCGGTGGTTCGAAAGATAAATCAAAAAACAAGCATTTCGATTGGTACTTAACCAAGGCTTGGTATATTCTTTTCGCCTCTCATACTTGCATGTGCCGTGGTAAGTACGGCGCATTTTTCTTTTAGTTTCTCAAATTGCTTCTTAAAAGACTGAAACGATTCTCGGTTATCAGTAAGTAAAACATCCTCATGATTTTTTTGGTTTGCCGCTCGTGTCCAGTTGAAGGATCCGGTCCAGAGATTATTATCGATGAGTGCAAACTTATGATGCATGATAGCGGGAGCGGCATAGAAAAAAGTACCAGCTTTTTGTGTTGATGATGGTGCATCTAAGAACCAAACTTTTATTTCATTTTCTCGTAATAAATGTGCCTTTCCAAAACTGCTGGTGACGGTAATCTTGTCGGTAATAATTTGTACATCTACTTTTCGTTCTTTCTTGGCTCGAATGAGCGCTTCAGCAATAGTTTTATCGGTAACCATGTAAACGGCGGCATGAATTGTTTTTTTTGCGCTATCAATAAGTTCGATAAGTTTTTTTGTTGGATGATCTTCAGGGGAAAAATAAGTTATGGAGAGCGAGTTTATGCTACTCCCGGTGATGATTAAGATTTGTAGCCATGTTGCTATGATAGACTTTCTCATGGTATTAACTCCACAATAAGGTGACTTTAAATATTATCTTGTTGAAATTTCCAGTGAAGCTTTTTACTTTATATGAATACCAAAAAGAAAAGAAGAAAAGAAAGGAAACGGGAAGATGAGGACTGTTAGTGTAAAAGTGCTACAGGTAATAATGTTAATTGTGATGCCTGTTATGATAGTTCATGCAATAGATGGGGTTAAAAAAACGATTATTGATAAGACTTTATTAGATGTTATATATAAAAAAGTGGTAGATGATCTTGTTGATGTAGGGAAGGCACATCCTCTATCGCAGTCAAAGATCTATTCGGTGCTTGACGCTTTGGCTAAGATTCAGGTAACTGCGGAAGATAAATTTGATATTGATGCTTCATGTAAAAAAGCGATTGAATATAAAGATGGGATGATTGTTTCTCTTCGGCAAGATATTGAGGCTTTGAAAAATGGGCATCAAGAAACTCAGAAGAAATTATTTGATACAAGTGCTGAGATCAATGAAAAATTGGAGAGAGAAAAACAACAAAATAAAATTCTTGAAGCAAAAATAAAAGAGCTTGAAAAACAGATTAGTACATTACAAGCAATGTCTACAACAACGACATCAACGACTGATCAGTTGTTGCATGATCATGGGGAGAAGCACAATCTAGATAAACAAGAAATAGAAAAATTAAACATTGTCGAAGCAACTATGCCTGAAGAAAATAAACGTGCTTGAGTCGTTTGTTTTTTGAAACTAAATATGATAGGGTGACTTCTGCTTTTTCGATTCATAAAAATTTTTTATGATGCTCCATGACCCGTTCATCCTAAGAAGGATCCCATGAACGGTCCTAAAAATTAGGTATTATATTTCACTATTTATTTCTGTTCGTATGAAAGAAAGAACTCAATGAGTATTTTTATTGTTGTTGTTGGCATTATTTTTGCGCTTTTCTCATCACTTGTTATGAGTTATATTTCAATAGCAACGATGGTTGGACCATGGATTGCCCCGACATTAGTGTTATTGGGGCAACTTCTCTTGCGTACATGTTATCGTACGATGACGGAAGGGCAACGAACCGGAGCATTAGCGTCGATGCAGGCAATTGGTGCAGGTGGTGGCATCATTGCAACCGGTATCGGCTTTGTGCTTCCAACCCTTTATTTTTTAGAACCGGATACCTTTAACGCATGGCTTGCTTGCCCATGGTACTTTTGTAGCATCATTATTGCGCTATGTTTATCTGCTGGGGGGCTTGGATTACTTCTTGGGCGTTGGTGGGCTCCACAGTTCCTTGATGAACAAAAATTGCCGTTTCCGGTGAGTCAGTTGACGTATCAAATTATTACCTCTCAATCTCATACTGATCAATCACGACGCATGTTTTTTGGTGTATTTGGAACAACGGTTTTATGTTTGTTACGGGATGGGATCGGGTCATTGGGAGCGGTGATTTCGAAAACATACTATTTTTTCCCGTCAATCTTACATCATGAACTTGGTGTTATGATGATGCCTGCCTACTGGGCGATTGGTTTTAGCGTGGGTCTTACATTTACCATACCACTTTTCATTGGCATGATTTCAAAATATCTGGTGTTGTACCCGCTTGCGCACCATGCCGAATTTTTACCATGGACGTTGTTCCAAGTGCCGAGTCTGGATTCGTTATCGGTTGCTTTTTGTAGTGGACTTATCTTGTGTGAGTTGGTTCTTGGGCTTACCGGTTATGTGCGTAAACTATGGCGATGGTTGTTAAAGCGTTTTACTCAAGGTAGTCATGCTGCGTTGTATACATCATCTTGTTCGAAAATACTTTCTTTGCCAGGAGCTATTAATTCCTGGGTTAAAAATAACTTTGCGCGTGAACATTTTTCTTACAAAGCGCTCATGCTTTTTATTCCGGTTTCATTGAGCATCATAGGCCTTCTTTCTTTCTTTAGTTTTAGTCCTATGACACAAATGTTGTTGGTTTGCTTTACAATTATCGCAACTTATTCGATTGCGCAAATTGGTGGTGAGATTGGCATGATTCCATTTGGTCGGTTTTCAACGTTTATTATTTTACCCCTGCTTATTTTCTTTGGGATCAATGCAGTGCAGGTAACCATAGCCTGTGTCTTTTTTGATATTTGTGCTGCTACTGCTTCAGACCTTTTATTCGATTATAAAACCGGTGACTTATGTGGCATCAATCGTAAGAAAATGTATCGGTACCAATGGATTGGGTTAATTGCAACGGCTTTGGGTACAGGATTATTTTTATGGTTGTTATTTACGCATCTTCAGCTTGGATCAGAGGCATTGTTTGCACAACGCAGCAGAGCAAAGTCATTATTGATTCAGTCATTAAATTTTGATGTATTGATTGTTGGTCTTGGCATTTTGTTTGGGTTGTTGCTTAAACGCCTCAAAATTAATCCAACGATGGTTTTTGGTGGTTTGATCATGCCAAATACGATCACTATAAGCTTATTACTTGGTAGTTTAGCTACGCGATTAACCAAGCATGCTGATAAATGGCAGCCGTTGTGTGCAGGTGTTTTAGCGGCTGAATCGCTTTGGGTGATTATTACGATTGTGGTAAAACTTTTAAGTTGATGTACTTTTTGGCAAAATAAATAGCAAAACTAACCTGATTGTCATCCTGAACTTGTTTCAGGATCTAATCAAAACAATAAAAAATGAGAGAAGAAGGCCTGGATCCTGAAACAAGTTCAGGATGACAAGCCTATGGTACTAAATCAGTCATTCTTATGAATTGCTGAAACAATTCTTCGTGTACTTTCTTCGATAGCAGCGATTATTTTGTTAGTGTCCAAGCTTGAATTTCCACCTCCTCCACTTGATTCGTGCATGGATGTCTGTGGAGCTTTCTTAGACTTGCTTTTTGCTTTTTCTATGAGCTTGCTTTTTAGTTCCCGTATTTTTTGACCTAGATTTTTGATGTGTGTTTCATTTAGATGATTTCCCAGGATGATAAGTAACTCTATTTTAGAATCGCCTGGTTTTACTTTTTCTTCTTCTTTCAAGAGTCGTTTGAATTCTTCTTTACCGGTAACTTCTTCGATGGTTTCTTGTAAAAGCTCTAAGATTTTATTGTAGTAGGTCTCATATTCTTCTTTAGTGATTTCTTCTTTAGTGAGCAGTTCAGATGGTTGATCAAGAGCGCCGGCATAAATCATGTCACCTAACTTATTAATTTTTGCTTCAAGCGGTTTTTTTGGCTGATTGCTTTTTTGTGCTTTTTTTACATTCATTTTTATTTGAGCGAAGATTGCTTCTTTTTTTTCGATATTGTTTCTTTGCTTTTTCCAGTCTTTTTTGTTGTCTTCGGTTATAAACTTTGCATTCTTTTCAATGAAAGCTTCCCATTCTTCGTCTAAATGATCTTCTGGGGAATTAGATTTTTGTATTGGTGTTTTTCTATTTTGAGCGGGCGATAATTTTACGTTAGCAAGTTCTGCAGGCGTTGGAGGTTTTGGTACAGGTCGTCCAGAAGGGGGAGGTGGTGGTGGTGGGATATGATGTTCGGCTAGTGGTGGTGGTGGTGGAACATCTTCTTCGTATGGAGGAGGAGGTGGTCCATCATCTTTATAGTGTACTACTTTATTTAGGGGAGGTGGCGGTGGTAGTCCAGGAGGAGGAGATGGTGGTCCTGCTAGCGATATTTCTTGAGACGAGCAAAATAAAATTAACAAGAGAATTTTTGATAAATAATTCATGACCCATGTCCTTTAGCTTTTAAAAACGAAGATAGCCTACTTTTATAAGTAGGCTATCTTTTGGGGATCAATTAAGTCAATAATGCCATCAAAGTTTTTACTTAACCCAAGTATTTGTTATTTACACAATGTAGTAGCGAAAAAACTTTAGTTAATGAAGTTGCCAGTGGCTCTGTTGAGTAATGGTAGTATGAGGTTGAAAAATTTGTCTTTCAATGGGCTATGCATAAGTGTTGGGTAAATGTTTGGGTATAACCTATGCAAAAAAATGATGATATTTA
>CAYHBO010000069.1:0-5553 GCA_964354855.1 uncultured Pseudomonadota bacterium
GCTTGTAATTTTTAGTTATTGGATGACGAATCATCATAAATTGTATATGCGTGATGGCATTATTGCTTTAAGTATCGCAACATCGTTGCCTGGTGCTATTTATTTAGGCGTCACAGTTTTGTTTATACCTATTACGTTGAAACATACGCAAAAGTACTCAAAATCTAGCCAATATATAATCGATGTAATGCAAAGCAGGCACGTTTCTGTTTCTGATGAAGAGATGAAAGATATACGTAAAGATATTGTTGCTCATCGCAAAGATGTTTTTTCATTGGTATGGCGTACTTTTACTTACACTATGTTGCTTGTTAGTATTTTGGCGATGGTTCTAGGTTGCTTGTTTAACGTTTTCTCATTAAAATTGGGGCTTATCGGTGGGGGTGTTATTTGTTTGATTTGCGGCAACTTCGGAGCATTTGTCCTTTTTACTCAAAACATTTTTAATTTTTTAACCCTTGTTTTACTTTCATTCTTTTGGTTGATTGGGTTCGGCTATTGGATAACGCAACGTAAGCGGTAATTATTTAAGAACCATAAGAAAATTTCAAATAAAGTGAAACCCTACTCCACTTGTAAAACCACGCGTTAACACCTGCGCAACTTCGATCTGATTTGTCTTTACTAAGAATTCAACGGTCTTTTGCACAAACGATGTTAGATCTTTATGAAGCTCAGCAACAAATACTTTGTGCTGTTTCTCATGACCAACAGCATACGTTTTAAGCTTTGCCATTTCCTGCTTTAACTCACCTTCTATCGTGTCTTTACCATAGACCGCCGCATCAAGCGGACTCGTCATCCCCATAGTAATCAACGTAAAATAACGTAATGCCCATATCGCTTGTAATTGTTGCGTATAAGTTGCAAAAGAATCTGTTTTCTCTATCTGCACCGCTACATCCTGCATCAACTGATCGCTTTGATCAAGAATCGCCGTACTTGGATACATCGTACTAAAAACACCCCAAACAAACGTAAGTAGTATAGACATATGTTTATTCATAGATCTCCCTCAAATAGTTGTTTTAAAAAAAACCGTTCAGTATAGTTTATGAAATATTCACGATGTATCATCTTACACAGGCTTACCACGTTTACGGAGAGAATCATGAAAAAATTGTTATTACTCTTTTCAGTCACCATAATCACGCTCCCTCAGTGCATCCAAGGCAAAAGAACTCCTTCCTCATCACATAAAAATATTACTTCAATAAACACAATATGGGCAGAAGAAACGTTAGCCTCCATGACGCTTAAAGAAAAAATTGGTCAACTTTTCATGGCCTCTGCTGGTGAAGATTTATGTGGTTTTGAAAAGGCAATCGATATGGACGCTTACTATCGCAACCTCATCGACGACTGCAAAATTGGTGGCGTTATCATGTTTTACGGCAGCCCTGAACAACAAATCCCCTTTAGTAACAAATTACAAAACTTATCAAAAGTACCACTACTTATTGGTCAGGATTCTGAATGGGGATTAAGTATGCGCCTTAAAAACACCATCACATTTCCAAAAAATATGACACTTGGTGCAATCCAAGATGATGACCTAATCTTTCAAGCAGGCAAAGAAATTGGCAAGCAGAGTCGCATGGTCGGCGGCACCCTGGTTTTTGCACCAGTCATTGATATCAATACCAATCCCAATAACCCTATCATCGGTACCCGATCATTCGGATCAGACAAGAAAAATGTTGCTAAAAAAGGCATAATGTTCATGAAGGGCATGCAATCAAGCGGCGTATTAACCTGTGCCAAACATTTCCCTGGCCATGGTGATACCGATACCGATTCTCATCTTATGCTTCCCGTCATTAATCACGACATGGAACGATTAAACGCCGAAGAACTTTACCCATTCAAAGCATTAATTAATGCAGGCGTTGATGCCATCATGCCGGCACACCTCGCTATCCCTGCACTCGGATGTCCTACCAAATCATGCTTACTTTCAAAAACCGTCGTCCATGATCTCTTACAAAAAAGACTCGGCTTCACAGGGCTTGTGGTCACCGATGGCATGAGCATGAAAGGAGTTTCTAGCTTCTTTACTCCTCAATACGCTGCTTTACAAGCAATCCTTGCAGGGAACGACATCATCCTCTGCCCGCCTATGATCAAAGAATCAATCGATCACATAGCTCAAGCGGTCACCTCCGGCATATTACCAGAAACTGAGCTTGATAAAAAAGTACTCAAAATTTTACGCACAAAAGAAAAACTTTGCTTACATAAAACGCGTATGATAGCCGAAGACACACGCACTGAAACAATCAACAATCCTTCCGCCTATGCACTTAAAAAATTGCTCTTTCAAAAAGCAATCACCATCATGCATAACGAATCACAACAATTGCCGCTCAAAAAAAATCTTGGGGTAAGTTTTGTTAACATAAACGCACCATTAGAATCTGATGGAATAGGTTATAATCTTGCTCTGGACGCAAGTAATCATGACGTACAAAAAATTATTAATGTTCTTGAACTCACAAAAACCGTAGTCATCCGTTGTTTTCAAGCCGATATAAATCAAAGCAGATATGGCAAAGTAAGCTGCTTGGCTCCAGCATTAAAAACACTGTTAGAAGAACTAGCAATAACTGATAAACAAGTCATCATACTGCTTGCCACCAGCCCTTATGCTCTGTACCACTTACCAAAAGTTCCAACCATTATTTCCTATGAAAATGATCCTGATGCACTGAAGGCAGGCATGGATGTTTTATGGGGCAATACGCAAGCAGAAGGACGGCTACCAATAGCTTTGCCAGGGGCATAAACTACTGAGCTAGCATCTTCATTCCCGCTTCAAGCTTATTTGGCTCAAACACATTTTGCCAAATAACCTCAATCGGATCTTGTCCCTGCTTACCCATCGGCTCAACAAGATTCGTCTGGCTACGAGAAGATGCTGGCCCGATATGTACAAATTTATCACGACGGTACTTGCTCCCCTGTTTATCTAAGAAAAGCTCATACACCGTCATCATCCAGTCATCCCACTTCTGCGCCGTATGCATCAACCCAAAGCAATCAAACGGAAACTCGCGCGGTTCAACGGCGGTAGTAAACGTAAAGACCGGATAGTAAGCAAACATTGAAAGTGGAAACTTGTTATCACTAATACCACAACGTTGCGCCGCTTCAGTCCAGTGATATAAGCAATCATCTTGATATTGATAAATCGTTAGGGCCCCGTGCTTGCCAGGCATATACCCTGCATGTGACTGAGGCTGTGTTTTAAGCAACTCTTTTGCCGATAAACACAATCCATCTTTGTTCGTTTTCTTCAAAAACATTTTTAGACCAAACTCCATATCCATGTGTGCACGCATAATAAACCGAAGCCCCACTTCGTTATTAAGACTATTTCTTTGGAGATAATCGAATGTACATTTTTGATTCGCACTAATACCTTTTTTTATACTAGTATTGTACTTAAAACCATCTTTAAATTCTCCGCCATCATCAGTCCCAGCGCAGAATTCACTCCAGAATAGACCCAAACATTCCTCTTCAGTCCCAACATTTTGAAACAATTTTTCTGGATCTTTCAAGAAACTCAATGGGTTATATGACCGCTCAATACCACCATGACAACACTGTATAAAATTATTCTCACATTCAATAAACAAGGCAGCTGGCAAATTCATAAACACTTTGGCATACACATTTTCAAACGACTCACAGCCTAAATGCTTATTATTTTTATCCCCGAACTTTTTCAAAACTTCTATGCCAAAACTATGCTTAATCGCAACATTACCGGTCTCATGGTTACCTGCAACAACATGAACGTTATTCCAATTCTGCAGTTTTAGTTTAATGATCGTCGTTAAAACCTCAGCACCCCAACGACCATGATCAACATAGTCACCCAAGAAAACCATATAAAATTTTTTATTCTTAATCGTTAAGTCTTCATTAAGATGCCCAAGCGCCACCAAGCGCCACAAATTTCTCATTAAAGAATGGATGCTCCCATGATAATCACCCATAAAACAAACTGTTGCATCATGATCAATTTTAAGCTTCTGCACATAACGCGTCGTTGGAACCTTAAGATTAAGTTTTTCATCAAACTTTTTGTTGAAAACGATTTTTTTTGACACCTCAACCGGCGTACCAAGCCAATGCTCAGGATTATGAAACGCTACATCGCCTGAAAGTCTCATTGCAAAAGCATTCACCGCACCATCAAAAGATTTTTTAGTGAGAACCGTTTCCCCAAAACCAGTCTTTGCAACTTCACCAACATATTCTTGCTTACTAAAAAATGCTCTCGTTAAATCACTCAACCCATGAATATCTTTAAAAGAAACAATCGTTGGACACTTTTTTTCTGGCATTAACAACCAAAGCGCCCCAAGAACCACACCGAAGAAAAACGCGATAAACCATAACGAGTTTTTATTAAAAAAAGCCGGCTTTTTATTCATATTTTGCCCTTTTTATTGAAAATATGTTTCAGAATGATTATTTTATTTTATTAATATTGGAAATATATTGTCAATTAATGTAATAATTCATTAATTAAATCTATATCGGCTGAAATTTTACTAAAATTCTAAAAAATCATGCCGTTCTTGGCCTTGAACGGCTTTGTTGTAAATAATTAGCAATAACAGAATGCCCATTGTTTCGAGCTACCTGCTCTGCAATGTAATCTGATTGGTCCCAGGCATGAACAGGTGCACCATGATTCACAAGACATATAACAATCTCAAAATGACCATTATGAGCAGCAGCATGCAATGGCGTCCACCCCATAGTAATGCGCACATTGAGATCCGCTTGATTAATTTCGTTCTCTACAAGAAATTGAACTACATCAAGATGTCCATAAAAAACTGCAAGATGAAGAGCTGTCCAATTAAAATCATTAAACACATCAACATTAACACCGCCTTCAATAAGCATTTTAACATTCTCTAAATTACCATGCCGTGCGGCATCACACAGACACAATTCATACTCTCTTTGTTGTTCTTTAGTTAGACGAGCAAAAGCGACAGGAATAAGTCCAGATTGAGGTGCAAGCATAGCCTGTACATCAACACCAATAACTAAAAACAATATCAACACACTTTTTATTTTCATGTAATTTTTACTCGTTTTTTTAACTCAACGTTAAGATAATCAAACACCTCTGTATGCCCTTCTTTTGAGGCAATCTTCAAAGCTGTAAAATCACACACATCCTTTAACAGAAGATCAGCTCCAGATACTACAAGATATTTAACGACTGATAAATGCCCACTAAACACTGCTTCCATAAGAGGTGTCATACCAACAGAACAAACAGCATTAATGTTTGTAGGTGAAAGTTGATTTTTCAAGAGATACTTAATCATGTCCAAATAACCAAAGAATGCTGCGATGTGAAGCGCACTCACGCCAAGTAAGTCAACAACATTAACATCGCCACCACCTTTTATAAGTGCTTTAACTTTAGGAAAATCATGATTACGTACAGCTTGATGAAGTATGGAATTCTGCTCAACGGTGCTAATTCTATAAATATCAGAGCGTTTCATAGCGTGTATA
>CAYHBO010000070.1:0-4988 GCA_964354855.1 uncultured Pseudomonadota bacterium
TAGTATGTTGTCCTTAAAAAAAATATTTTGAATAAAGAGTGATCCGGTAGGTTTGAGCATTTTGGTAAGATGTTCTAATAGACCAACTTGTAACGTACAAATGTGTGAATCTATGACAATAAAATCAAATTTGCCTTCTTTTTCAGTGTTCCGTATGACATTTTGCATGAAGGATTCTTCATTAAAATCACCTCGAAAACAATTGGCAGGAATTTTTGATTTTTCAGGTAAATCATAGAATAAATCAAGAAAAAATATGTTTAAACTTAGTAAAGAAGTGCGGTCACTCAGTACGGATGGTTCATCAGGGCGTGCTCCTACCATTAAAATTTTTGCCGGTTCTTCTCGTTCTCGCTTTTTCATAGCAAAAGAGCCTTCTTGGTGTAGTACAAGAAGTAAGGTGAGTGATAAAAGTTTATTAAAATTATTCATATGAACTCCAAATTTTAGTGGTTGATATTTACAAAAATATTCAGATTGAAATATTATAGCATGGATTGGTGGAAATGGCAACTGAGCTAAAAACTAGTAAAATTTAGTTTTTTTACTGTATTTGACGGTTGACGAAGGTATTTATTAATGTTACAATTTAATTAGTACAAATAGTATTATTATTTAACTGGAGGTTATTATGATTACGAAACATTCAAAATTATTATTGTCTTTACTGATGGCGACTGCCATCGTTACGCAACCACTTTTTTCAGTTCGTACTGATGCAGAGCTTAAAGCGTATGATGAAAATCGGGCAGCGACTTTAGCTAAGAAGGAAGAACAACGACTAGCAATAAAAGAAAAAAGATCTGCTGCAAAGAGATCGCAAGAAGAAGCAACTCAAGCTTCTGATTCTGAAGAAGAACGTGAACTAGATCTTGAGCAGGAAATTTTAAAGGCTGCAGAGGCTGATGGAATAATCAAAAATTCTGCTGGTTTAAACCTTTTACGAAGGGCTGTGACTGAAAAAAATGTGCTGGCACTTGATCTTCTTCTTGCTCTTTTGGAAAATAAAAATGTAATTAATGATGTGCTCAATGAGGAACAAGAAACAGCGCTTCATTATGCTACGCGAAATATGAAAACAGGAACTATAATAATAAAAAAACTTTTAGAAGCTGGAGCAGTTATTGATGCTGTTGATAAAAATGGGATGACAGCTTTGCATTGGGCTGCACTTCTGGGTAATGAAGCGTGCATAAGACAACTTTTGGATGCAGGAATAGACAATCGCAAAATTAGTGTACATGGGAAAACAGCATGGGGAATGGCTAATGTAAGACTTCCTAAAGAAATTTTAGATTTATTATAACATTATAAAATTCTTATTAAGGCCCCTAAAGAATCAAGGTTCTTCGGGGGCCTTTTTTATTTTTAGTAGTCGCGTTTATTTTTATTATTATTATTTCCCAGCACTTTAAGCTTATTCATTTTATTTTGAAGATCTTCGATATTTGGTTGCTGCAATGCTTTATTCTTGAGTTCTTTTAGTTTTGCCAGCGTTTTGTTGAATGCTTCAGGTTTGATAAAAAAACAAAGGTTTCCTGTCTCATTAATAAAAATCTTTGGTATTATTTCCTTGGAAATATAGTGTTTTGATGGAGGATAAGGTTGAAATGAACAATGAAATAATACATTTTTTTGACCAAAGGTTAAGGTTACAAAACCATCGGTACGAGAAATTAATGAATGATCATCGCGCATATTTTTAATCCGGCTTACGAAGGTCAGTCGAGGTATTTCTTTCTCATCTTGTGTACTAAGGGTGAGGTATACAGTGCTGTTTAGTAGCGATTCAATCAAATATTCTACTGAAATAAGGTGGTGGATGCCGGCTTCAGATAAGTTTTTATTATCTAGATTTGCATAGGTAACATATTTCCAAACGCGTTCATCAAAATTAAACAAATTTGTTACTGATGGGTCTTTCTTTTCCCATGGAGTGCATTCTATTTCTTCAACGCGATCAACAAGAGCTATTTTCTTTAATAATTTTTTGTTTTCTTCTGATATTTCTAAAGTTTCTTTTTCAGGAGCTTTGAATGAAACGCTTTTAGTTGGCATTCCTCCTTGATAAAGGTAGATGGTATTATCTAATTCAGTTTTATTTTGCATGCATTCAAGCTGTAGGCTTGTGTTAAAAAAACATGCGGTAAGTGTTATGATCAATAAATAGTTCATGGATACTTTCGTTCGTTTAAAAAGTTGTTAGTTTTGTTGTTTTTTTACTGCGTTATGAGAAATCAAGATGATATTCCCTTGAATTCTTTCTACAAAATCTATGTCTTGGCTGGCCATTATAACCGTAATTCCTTCAGAAGAAAGTTGTTTTAGAAACTTTGCTAAAATTGCGGTGTTTTCAGGGTCAAGCGCCGATGATGGTTCATCAAGTAATAAAATTTTTGGTCCTAAGACAAGTGCTCGTGCGATAGCAACCCGTTGCTTTTGCCCGCCAGAAAGTTGTGCTGGATAAGATGTTAGGTATCCAGCCATGTCAAAGTGTTCTAGTATCGTGAGAGCTTTTTGTTCAGCTTCTTTTTGATTCATACGTTTGACGATTATGAGTGGTTGCATGCAATTTTCCAGCACTGTCATGTGCGGAAATAAGTTAAAATCTTGAAACACAAAGCCAATGAGTTGCGCTCGTTCTTGTGCTGATAAGTTCAATAAATCTTTGTTATCGACGAGCAGGTCACCCTGGCTAATCCCTTCAAGTCCGGCAATGCAACGGAGTAACGTTGTTTTTCCTGCGCCACTTTTTCCAACGAGTACCGTGATGCGTTCTGGTGCAATGGTTAATGATATTTGATTTAAAATCGGCTTACCGGACCCCGCATTGATTGTGGTACTGGTGATTTGATTAAGTTTTATCATGCTGCTAACCGCCGTTCGATGGTTGCAGCGAACAGGTTAAGTACTGATGACATGATCAAGTACATGACGGCTATTGCCAGGTACATAGTGAGCGGGTTCATTTCTCGTGCAATGATGTTGCGTGTAGCCCCGGTGAGTTCTAACACGCCGATGGCAGAGATGACCGACGTGCTTTTAAGAAGCTGGTCAAACTCTCCTGACAGCGATGGCAATACGTTACGTAAGGTTTGTGGGAGGATAATAAATCGGATTGTGTTGAGCGTTGAGTACCCAAGTACACGTGCCGCCTCCCATTGCCCTGATGAGATAACATTGATACCCCCACGTATGATTTGACTGACATAAGCGGCTGAGCATAATCCTAAAGCCGTGATGGAAGCGGTCGTTGCGGAAATGTTAATACCCAAAAGTTCTGGCAGCACAAAGTAAGCCAAGAGTAACTGTACGTAAAATGGGATGCCTCTAAGCACAAATGTAATGCTGTCTAACAGCCTGCTTAGCCATGGCGTTCTAAGCTGTTTGCTGCGCAGTAAGCCCCAGATGGTACCAACGGTGATGGCAATCATCAGTGACCCGATAAAAAGTTGTATGGTTTTTGCAGCCCCCTGCAAGAGCAGAGGGGCTGCTTGTGTGATAGTTGAGATCATAACAACTCCCATTTTGCTTCAAGTTTGCTTAACGTCCCATCAGTCTTCATGTCTTTGATGAGTTTGGTGATGGTTGCGGTTAAAGCAGGGCGCTTTTTGCTGACCCCAATGCCACAGCCATACACTTGAAAACTGGTTGGCAATGGAACAGGGAGTGTTTTGAGCATTGGTTCCTGTTTTGCATAACGTGTTGCGATGCGTGGTTCTAGGATAACCGTCAATGATTTACCAAATTTTACATCGAGAATCATATCCATGGCCGATCCCATTGGTTTTTTGGTGATGTAGGGAATTGAATCTAGAAATTTTTCTTGAGCTGATCCGGCTTCAGCGCACACAGTAGCATCAGGGAATTCTTTTAAATCTTCGATACAGGTAATATTTTTTGGAATTATTTTCCAGAACACCAGTTCAAAATTGGTTACTTTTTCGCCGGTATATTGGACCATAGAGAGTTTTTGTAAGCGTTGCTCAGTGATATCCAGGTCTGAGATGATGAGATCGATCTTGTTTTGTTCGAGGGCGATAAAGCAAGGAGCGAGTGCTCCTAGGTCTTGGATCATCAGCTTTTTGTTCATGCGTTGCGCTAGTTGCTTGGCAACGTCAACGTCAAATCCTTCATATTCCCCGCTGGGGGTGATGGTCATGAAGGGTGCCCAAACGAACATGCCAACAGTAAGAGTGTCCTCTGATGAGTTTGGTGAGCGTAACGTGAAGATAACAACGGCGAGCGTTGTGGCGATTAGGCTTGTGATTAGTACTAAAAATTTATTCATTTTTTATCCTTGTTTTAAGTCGGGTTAAGAGTGTTTTGTAGCCTTCATAAGGTTCATCCTTTAAAAAGCGGGCAACGCGGGTGATGGTGGTCAATGATGCTCCAGTGATGGCGTGAATATCGCGGTATGATAAATTGCCGTCCGCCAGGAGTTGGCACACACGCCATCGCTCCTTTATTGCGTTGATTTCTTGTGGGGTACAGATGTCTTTAAAGAAATTTGCCAGTTCCTTGGTAGTTTTGAGGAGGAGGATTGCTTCGTAAAGCTCGGTACCCGTATGATGATCGTTTTCCATAAAATTCCCTTTCATGTTAGACTGTTATAGTGTAATGGTACAGTATGACAAGTTTGAAGTCAAGAAGGTATTTGTTTTAGTGCACAGTACCCGCGTGTTCGCGAGGGCGACATCCAGACAATTAAAATAATATTGTAAGAATGCATTAAAATTTGTCGTGTACTGGTGTTTTATTGTGTTTTTATGGGTGCTTGCTATTTTCTCCTAGTATGTTAACCTATTACAGGTTGAATATATTGCCATGATTTTATCATAAACTCGGAGGTTGTTATGAATACATTTAAAAAACTTTTATCATTTGGGTTACTCGTTGCGGTAACGCAAGAAGGTGTATTTGCCATGAAAGGCAAACGTGGCCGTGATAATTTTGATCAATTAACGAGTGCACAAGTGGCTCGACTA
>CAYHBO010000071.1:0-3234 GCA_964354855.1 uncultured Pseudomonadota bacterium
CAAACTTTAGTGGCAGTTTAGTTGGTGATGTGAGTGGGACGCAGGGTGCTACGGTAGTTGGGATTGTTGGCGGCCGTTCTGCCTTAGATATTGTGGGAACAACGACAACCGTTAGAGCTGCAACAACGGCAAGTACGCCAAATACGCTTGTATTACGTGATGGATCTGGAAATATTAATGTTGGAGCATCGAAAGGTATTACGATTGCCTCAACGAGCGGGCATGCTATCGAAGTTAATTCCAATAAATTTACGGTAGATGGTGTAACAGGATCGGTTTCTTCTGCGGGGAATTATACCTTTAATGCTGGAGGAACTAACGTCCTTAATGCTATCGGGTGCGTATCATCGCTGACAAATCAACGCACGCTTTTTGGTTCAGTTAATACGTTAACAAGCGCTGTTGTTGGTACCGGTTTTACTTATACTGATGGTGAATCAGCAGGCCTTGGAACAATTAACTTTACCAATGCTTTTTCGGTAGCTCCAATTGTCATTATGACCGTTCTTCCAGTAACCGAAGGAAAAACCGTTTTTGCAACATTAACCTCTGTTGCAACGAATAATGTTGTTTTTTCGGTGGTTACTGATAAAGGGTCAGAGACTGATGGTACGGTTAATTTTATGGCGATTGGAACGGTAATATAACATTGAGTTGAGGTATGTCCCTTGAAAGGTTGAGTCTTTCAAGGGACATACCTGATAAAAAAGTCTTGTAAATTTAAAGTTTAAGTAGACTCATACGCACTGTATGATGGTAAAGTGGTTTATACCTACGTTAATGGAAAAATTTTAATGCAGTTTAAAACCGAATAAAAAATAACTTATTTTGCTTGTTAAAGTTGTCATAAGTAGGACTAATAAAGTTTGGTTAATAAACATGAGGGGAGTATTCATTTTTATGTTTATTAAATTATTCTTGGTTAAACAAATGATGCAGATAACGATCAGGATTATCTAAAAAACGTTTCGTAATCTGATAATGTTCAGTATCAGTATATGCAACAGAAGTTAGCATTGAAGTATCGCATGAGTAAATAGTTGCATCTGGATATGCTAATAAAATGGGGGAATGAGTGGCGATAATAAATTGAGCATGAGAGTTTTTGCATAAATCGTTAATGATTGCCATGAGTGATAATTGTCGTTGTGGTGACAGAGCAGCTTCAGGCTCGTCCAGAATGTAAAAAGCATTTTCAGATAAGCTATGTTTAAAAAACGATAAAAAGCTTTCACCATGTGATTGTTCATGGAGTGATTTTCCGCCATAGGGGCCATACGCGCGGGCATCGGTAAGAGCCAATTGATCGATGTGATTGGCGACGTTAAAAAAACTTTCAGCTCTGAAAAAATAACCGTGTTGGGGTTTGTGCCGCCATGTAAGGGTCATCAGGTTGGCAAGCTTTTGAGTCCCGGTGTAGGTGTGTTCTTCTGACGTTTTAAAATTAATATTTTTACTGCCACCTTCTGCGCCAAACCCGGTATTATGAGCGATGGCCTCAAGAATGGTTGATTTTCCGGTGCCATTTTCACCGACAAAAAACGTTACCTGTGTTGGAAAGGTGATTGCTGTTAGATTCTTGATGATATCGAGAGAGAAGGGATATTGGAGTGGATCTGTAGTTTCAGTTAAGTTTATGGTTACTTTATCGAGTAATGGCCCATTGATAAGATGGGCCGTTTTCTTGGAATTTTTATTCATGCTCAGCTTCAGTATTTTTTACTGGATTTGCTTTTTCTTTAGCACTACGAGCTCTATCGGTTGCTTGTTGTCGCTTAATTTGTAGCGTTAATTTTTTCTCGGCATCTTTTTTCTGTTTTAACGGGATGGTTAAATTACGATGTATTTGGCAACGACCATTTCCTTTGGCAGTATGCCTGCATGGGGTTGGAGACCCAGGAATTTTTGCGCCACATTTTTTGTGAGCTTTATTTTTCTTATGCATGTTATGCGATCGTTTATCCGTTGGCATAGGGGGCTTTCGTTGAATATTTTTCTTTTTAGGTTAACAAGGATCCAGATGAGATGCAAACCGCTTTAAAGATTCCGGCATATTTGCCCGTCCAAACCCGATACGAAAATGAGGCGTATCCTGGCTATAAACTGATGCTGGCAGTAATAAAACACCACAGCCTTTTAAGACTTTTTCACAAAAATCATTGATCGGCATAGCGTCTTTATAGTGTACCAACCCTGTACATCCTCCTTGTGGCCGTACCCAGGAAAAGAGATGTGCATATTTTTTGAAGAATGCATCAAGGAGCGCTAAGTTGTCTGCTACGATTTTGTTATTGCGAGCGAGTATCTGATCTTTATTTTTAAGGGCAATCAAACTTAGGATTTCGGCTGGTGCGCTGTTGCAGATCGATGTGTAATGCTTTATTTCTTCGATTTTATGTAAAATTTCTTTATTTTGGCAGGCAATCCAGCCAATGCGTAAGCCAGCAAGCCCAAATGACTTACTCATGACACCTAACGATAATGCATACCGATACATTTTAGCTACCGGTTTTGCCCAGCCTTGTAGAGGGCTGCCTAGTGAATGGTATACTTCATCGGCAAAAAGCCAGATGTTATGGGGCTCAAGCAGTTTGATTAACCCATCAAGCTCATCCTGATTGATCACTTGCCCGGTTGGGTTATGGGGGAAATTAATGACGACACACTTGGTATTAGCTTTGATGGCTTGTTTGATATCGTTTAGGTTAATGCGCCAATCGTTTTTTTCTTGCAGTTTAACTTCGGTTACCTCGCATCCTTGAGCTTTTGGTATTTCCATCAGAGACTGGTAGCAGGGTGTTAAGACAATAACATGATCAGATGGTTCAAGTATCGAGGATAGTGCACAGAAAATGCCTTCTTCAGCTCCCGCAAAGCATAGAATGTTATCTGACTTAAGGCTTGGATAAAAGCTTTGAGTGATTTGTTCGCGTAGAGCAGGTAACCCTTTGGTTTCTGTGTAGTTTAAGCGTAAATTATCCCATAGCGCACGGTCATCGGGTGAAGCCATAGCAATGATCTCTTGCATGCTGAAGGATTCTGCATCAGAGCAACAGAGCAAGTAGGGGGCACTAAATTCATGATGCGCGAGGTATTTTTCGAGTTTAAACGTATTAAGTTTCATGATTTTTCCATTCCTTTAAATAGTTAAATATGGTTGCACGTCCCATAGTGAGTGTCTTTGCAATATAATCAGCAGCATGCTTTTCGTTGAATGCTCCGGTATTGAAAAGG